>CAYUTG010000160.1:0-6920 GCA_964447555.1 uncultured Marinobacter sp. | reverse complement strand
CGTCTACGGTGATGCCCAGCAGGCCCATATCGCCGAACTTCTTCCACAGGTCGTTGGGGAATTCGTTGTTGCGGTCGATTTCTTCGGCCCGGGGGGCAATTTCAGCGGCGGCGAAGCCGTTTACCTGCTGGCGCAGCATGTCCAGGGTCTCGCCAAGGCCGAAGTTGAGTTCCGAGTACTGTGATTTCATGTTTGCTACCTTATATTCGGTCGTTATTTCTGCTCAACGGTGTTGGGCGTTTCATCGTTAGCCGGCGTTTGTTGTTTCTTTCTCTTTTGCAGATCGGCAAGCGCTTCACGGCATCTTGCTTCGGCAGTTTCCATTTCCATTTCTGCCATGGCGATGTCGTCTTTTTGCTGGTTTAGCTGAATACGTTTACGGCTGAGTGTGTCCAGCATGAGCAGCAATTGCTTTTCGTTACCGCTGAGAGTTTCGTCCCAAAGGTCGAAAAGCTCTTTGGTTTCAGACAGTGAAAAGCCCATGCGCTTACCGCGTAAAATCAGTTTGAGCCGTACGCGATCTTTTGAGCTGAATATGCGGGTCTGGCCACGGCGTGTTGGCCGTAACAGTTCCTGATCCTCGTAAAATCGCAGGCTCCGGGTTGTTACGTCGAACTCTTTAGAGAGTTCGCTGATGCTGTAGGTCTTTTTTTTATCCATGCCTGTTTCCTCTGTTAGTTTCAGGTTAGAGAAAGTTTACGTAAACGTAAAGTATTTTTCCGGATTAACCAGCGGGTTTGCTATGGCGAAAGCGAATGAAAACCGCCAGCCCGCGTATCTTACCAGTGATAGGCGCGGGCCGGGCGGGTGCAGGCAGGTCGGTGTAAGAGTGCGATAAAAAGTGTGGTAACTGGCCTGCTTACGAGAACTCTTCTCTGAGTTTGCGCTTCAGCAGTTTGCCCGCCGTGTTTTTCGGTAACTGTTCAGCAAAGTGGATATGTTTCGGTACTTTGAAGCTGGCCAGTCTGGCCCGGGCGTGTTCCATCAGGGCGCTGGCATCTTCGGCGTGGCCGTCTTTGACAACCACCACCGCGCAGATGGCTTCAATCCACTTTTCATCGGGTACACCGATAACCGCAACTTCGGCTACGGATTCGTGCTGGTACAGAGCCTCTTCCACGTCGCGGCTGGCAACCAGTACGCCGCCGGTATTCACCACGTCTTTTATCCGGTCGACAATGTAGATGTAGCCTTCTTCATCCTGATAGCCAAGATCTCCGGAGTGAAACCAGCCATTTTTGAAGGCTTCGTCGGTGGCTTGCGGTTTGGCCCAGTAACCCATCATCAGCTGGGGTGAACGGTGGACCAGTTCCCCGTGTTCGTCTGGCTGGCAGTCTTTGCCGGTAGCCGGGTCAACAATTCTGGTGGTAACGGTTTGCATGGGCCGGCCGGCGGAGGATGGGCGTTCGGCGTGTTCCTCTGGCAGCAATACGGTTGCCAGCGGTGCTATCTCGCTCTGGCCGTAGCAGTTGTACAGGCCGGCGCCGGGCAGTTGTTCGCCCAGTTCTTTCACGACCTGGCCGGGCATGATAGACGCACCATAGTAGAGTTTATCCATGTGCTGGAGCTTGTCCGGGTTGAAGCCCTGATCGCGCAGCAGGGCAATCCATACAGTAGGTGGTGCAAAAAACGCGTTCAGTTGCTCACTGGCCAGCAGGCCCAGTATGGCGTCGGGTGTGGGGGTGTTAATCAGCCGGCTATAGCCGCCGGTCAGCAACATGGGCAGGGTGAATACGTGCATTTGTGCTGAATGGTAGAGCGGCAGTGCAGCCAGTGACCGGTCTGTGGCGCGGATATTCAGATGGTACTGGCAGGCCGAATATTCTGACATCAGTGAACGATGGGTGTGCATGGCACCTTTCGGGTCTGAGGTGGTGCCCGAGGTGTACAGAATTTGCACAACATCCGTTTCTGATAAGTCCAGCTCCGGGGCGGTGTCCGTGCCGGGAGCCATGGCCAGTTGCAGAATGTCTTTCCCGTTGCCGCCATGCAGGCTGCCATTCATAGATACTGCCGTTTTGCCTATAACCGCATCAACCTGTGGCTGCAGTTCCGGGTCTGCAAACAGGGCTTTGCAGCCTGACTGGTTGAGTATGTAACTGAGCTCATGTTCCACCAGGGCGTAGTTAATAGGCACATGAATCAACCCGGCTTTGGCACAGGCCAGCCAGAGCAGGAGATAGGCGTCTGAGTTTTTGCCATAGGCGCCAACGCGATCACCTTTTTCCAGCCCCAGTGCAATCAACTGGTGTGCCAGGCGGTTGGTGGCGGTATGAATATCAGCAAAGGTCCAGTTGCGGTCTTCAAACGCCAGGGCCGTGCGGTTGCCATTGGTGGTGGCTGAACGTGCGATGGCGTCGCCAATGGTGTTGCGAAGAGCTCTGCGGACAGATGCCGGAATGTCCGGGGAAGCGGGTGTTTGTACGTTGCCCATAGGTTTACCTTTTTCGCGCTGTTGTTTTTATAGTCACTGGTATTAAAGCAGAAAAGTCAGCCGGCTTACGAATGCCATTTATTTGAAAGAAGTGATTGCCCCTGCTGTGCTGAACAAATAGATTAGCGCGTCTACGCATATCTACTGATCCGAAGAGTGAGGAAATAAACGATGAAACTGACTGATGTTGTCATTCTGAACGGTGCCCGAACTGCCATTGGTGGCTTTGGTGGTAGCCTGAGTTCGCTGAGCCCTGCAGAGCTGGGCACCTGTGCCGCAAAAGAAGCCATTGCACGCTCTGCAGTGCCGGCTGAGGACATCGATCATTCGGTGTTCGGCCACATCATTCCAACCGGCCCGGCCGATGCATACGTAGCCCGCCACATTGGTCTTAACTCTGGCCTTCAGAAAGGCTCAGCCGCGTTCAACGTGAACCGTCTGTGTGGTTCCGGGGTGCAAGCGGTGATCAGTGCTGCGCAGATGATCGTTATGGGCGACAGCCAGATTGCTCTGGCCGGTGGTGCTGAAAGCATGAGCCAGGGTGCTTATGTTTTGCCGAATGTTCGTAAGGGCCTGCGCATGGGTGACGGCAAAGCGGTTGATATGACACTGGGCACACTCAGCGATCCGTTTGGCAGCGGCCACATGGGCATGACTGCCGAGCGCATTGCCGAAAAATACGGCCTGAGCCGTGAAGACCTGGATGCGTTTTCGGCAGAAAGCCATCGCCGGGCAAGCGCTGCCATTGAGAGTGGCCGATTCAGAGAACAGATTGTGCCGGTAACGGTGAAGCAGGGCCGCAAAGAATTTGTGTTTGAGCAGGATGAACATGTGCGCCCCGGCACCACCGTTGAAAGCCTTAGTGGCCTGAAACCTGCGTTTACCAAAGACGGCATAGTCACGCCGGGTAACGCCTCAGGCATTAACGACGGCGCCGCCGCCATGGTGCTCACCAGTGCCGGGGAAGCTAAGAAGCGTGGCCTGACCCCCCGTGCCCGCATGGTTGGTTATGCCTTTGCCGGGGTAGACCCGAATGTGATGGGCCTGGGGCCAATACCTGCTGTTCAGAACGTGCTGAAGCAGACCGGCTTGAGCGTGGGCGACCTGGATGTGATTGAATCTAACGAAGCCTTTGCTGCTCAGGCCCTTGCTGTGAGCAAAGAACTTGGCCTGCCGGCAGAGAAGGTAAATCCCAATGGCGGTGCCGTGGCGATGGGGCACCCGGTTGGTGCGACCGGTTCCATTCTGATCATTAAAGCGCTGGCGGAACTGGAACGTACCGGGGGCCGTTATGGTCTGATCACCATGTGTATTGGCGGTGGCCAGGGCATTGCGCTGATTGTTGAGCGAGTGAGCTAGGCTGTCAGAAAATTTTATTTTCAGGGCTGAGTCAGTTAAAGTTTACGTTAACGTAAAGATTTCACAATTCTGATTCAGCCCGAATTTAACGATACAAAAAGGGGAAAGCGATGGAATTCAATAACGTACCCGCCATTGTTACCGGTGGCGCGTCTGGCCTTGGTGAGGGTGCTGCCCGGGCTCTGGCGGCCGCTGGCTGTAAAGTCGCGATCTTCGATGTGCAGCAGGAGCGGGGCGAAAAAGTGGCTGCCGATATCGGCGGTGTGTTCGTGCACTGCGATGTTACCTCCGCTGAAAGTGCTGAAGCAGCGGTAGCCAAAGCCCGGGAGGCGCACGGCCTCTGTGGTGTTGCCATCAACTGTGCGGGTATCGGCCCGGCCGCCAAAATTCTGGGGCGCGACGGCGTTATGCCGCTGGAGAACTTTAGCAAGGTTATTCAGGTCAACCTGATAGGTACCTTCAATATCCTTCGGCTGGCAGCGGCCGATATGGCCCAGCGTGATGCTAATACCGATGGCGAGCGGGGCGTGATTATCAATACCGCCTCGGTTGCAGCTTATGAAGGGCAGATTGGTCAGGCCGCTTACAGTGCCTCGAAAGGCGGTATTGTGGCGCTCACTTTGCAGTCGGCCCGTGAGCTGGCCCGTGAAGGCATCCGGGTAAATACCATTGCACCGGGGCTGTTTATGACCCCTATGATGGAAGGTATGCCACAGGAAGTTCAGGACAGCCTGGCGGCCACCCTGCCGTTCCCGAAACGCCTGGGTAAGCCGGAAGAATTTGGCATGATGGTAGATCAGATGGTGCGCAACCCGGTGCTGAACGGTGAGGTTATCCGGTTGGACTGTGCGCTGCGGATGGCACCGAAGTGATGTTGGCCGCAACCCTGACTGTGAGTAGGAGGCAAATATGAGTGGCTCTGTTGATCAGGAAGAGCTGGCCCTGTTCCGGGATTCGGTGATCAAGGCGTTGAATACCGAAGTGAAGCCGCACTACGAAACCTGGGAAAAATCCGGCATTGTGCCCAGAGAACTATGGAATACTCTCGGCAGTGCAGGCATGTTGTGCGTGGATGTTCCGGAAGATTGGGGTGGTTACAGTGCTCCCTTTCAGTATTCGGTAGTGGTGGGTGAAGAGCTGGCCCGCATGGGTTTCGGTGCACTATCTACCAACGTAATGGTTCACTCAGACATAGTTGCCCCGTACCTGAGCCATCTGGGTAATGATGAACAACGCAAGCACTGGCTGCCCGGAATGGTATCCGGAGACGTTGTGGGTGCCATTGCCATGACCGAACCCGGTGCCGGCAGTGACTTGCAGGCTATTCGCACCAGTGCGGTAAAAGACGGCGACAGCTATATTCTGAATGGCTCCAAAACCTTTATTACCAACGGCCAGCATGCCGATATGGTGATCGTTGCTGCCAAAACCGACCCCAGCGCCGGTGCCCGTGGCATCAGCCTGTTTCTGGTAGATACCTCGTTACCCGGCTACAGCAAAGGTCGCAATCTGGACAAAATTGGCCAGCATTCCGGCGATACCTCTGAACTCTTCTTTTCCGATATGCGTATTCCTGCTTCGGCTCTGCTAGGGGAAGAAGGGCAGGGCTTTATGTATCTGATGCGTGAGCTGCCCAGAGAGCGGCTGGTGATTGGCGCGTTAGGCGTTGCAGCCGCCCGTGGCGCTCTGGACCTTACACTGGCTTATGCGCAGGAACGGGAACTGTTTGGCCAGAAGCTGGCGCAGTTGCAGAACACCCGTTTTGAAATTGCCCGCATGGAAACCGATTATCAGGTTAACAAGGCCTTTGTGGATCAGTGCATCAGCCAGTACGAAAACGGCGAATTGGATGCATCAACGGCGTCTATGGCCAAGTACAGCGCCACCGAAATGCAGTGCCGGGTAGCCGACGGCTGTCTGCAATTATTTGGTGGCTACGGCTACACCACGGAATACCCGATTTCCCGCGCGTTTATGGATGCCCGAGTACAGCGCATCTATGGCGGAACGTCTGAGGTTATGAAAGAAATCATCGCACGGTCGGTTCTGGGTAAGGGCTGATCAGTTTCAGTGAGGAACAGTTATGAGCGATAACAGTGTCGTAATTGCAGGTTCGGCCCGCACCCCGATGGGCGGACTGATGGGTTCGCTAAGCTCTGTCCGGTCTCCCGAATTGGGCGCGGTATCTGTTAAAGCTGCCATAGAGCGTGCCGGGCTGAAGCCTGCCGATGTTCAGGACGTGATTATGGGCTGTGTGCTGCCTGCTGGCCTTGGCCAGGCACCGGCACGCCAGGCTTCCCGCTCCGCTGGCATTCCAGACAGCACTGGTTGCACCACCATCAACAAAATGTGTGGTTCTGGCATGCAGGCGCTGATTATGGCCCACGACCAGATCAAAGCCGGCACCAACAGCATTATGGCTGTGGGCGGCATGGAGAACATGAGCCAGGCGCCCTATCTGTTACCAAAAGCTCGTGGTGGTATGCGCATGGGCCACGGGCAGGTGATGGACAGCATGTTTCTGGACGGCCTGGAAGATGCCTACGAAGGCGGCCTGATGGGTGTGTTTGCCCAGCAAACGGCCGACAAGTACGGCATCAGCCGGCAGGCCATGGATGAATTTGCCATCAGTTCCCTGCAGCGGTCGCTGGCGGCCATTGCCAACGGCTGGTTCCGGGATGAAATTGCGCCGGTCACGGTTGCCGGTCGCGGTGGCGATACGCTGGTGGATACGGATGAGCAACCCGGCAATGCCAAGCCTGAGAAAATTCCGACCCTGAAGCCTGCGTTTGCTAAAGATGGCACCGTAACGGCTGCTAACTCCAGCTCGATCAGCGATGGTGCTTCGGCACTGATACTGACTTCCGCTGCTGAGGCTGACGCCCGCGGGCTTGTGCCCCAGGCCAGGGTTGTAGCGCATTCAACCCACGCGCGGCTGCCCTCCGAATTTACAATGGCTCCCATCGGTGCCGTTGAGAAGGTACTGAAAAAAGCCGGCTGGTCGGTTGGCGATGTGGATTTGTTCGAAATCAACGAAGCGTTTGCAGTGGTCAGCCTGCTGGCTATTAATGAGCTGGGCTTGTCTCCTGAGAAAGTGAACGTACATGGCGGTGCCTGTGCCCTGGGC
>CAYUTG010000159.1:0-6921 GCA_964447555.1 uncultured Marinobacter sp. | reverse complement strand
CAACGGTTGCCGATACCCATCACGAAATCGGACGCCAGCATGGTGGCATTACCATACCGGTGAGCGGTTTGCAGGCCCACCATACCCGCCATCAGCGGGTGATCATCCGGAATGGTTCCCCACCCCATCAGCGTTGGAATAACGGGAACACCGGTCACTTCCGCAAGTTCAACCAGAAGCTCACTGGCGTCTGCAGTGATCACGCCGCCACCACTGACCAGAAGCGGCTTTTCCGCCTCGTTCAGCATGGCCAGGGCTTTTTCAATCTGCGGCCGTGAGGCTGCAGGCTTGTAGACCGGCAGTGGTTCATAGGTGTCAATATCAAACTCAATTTCACTCATCTGTACATCGATGGGCAAATCAATCAGCACTGGCCCAGGGCGGGAGCTTCGCATTATCTGGAACGCTTGCTGGAATACCCGCGGCACCTGGGCTGGTTCAAGCACGGTGATCGCCCACTTGGTAACCGGGCCGGCAATGGTCTGAATATCCACGGCCTGGAAGTCTTCTTTGTGAAGCTTGCTTCGGGGGGCCTGGCCGGTAATGCACAGAATGGGAATGGAGTCGCCAATGGACGAATAAAGCCCGGTAATCATATCGGTGCCGGCGGGGCCGGATGTGCCGATACAAACACCGACATTGCCCGGCTTGGTGCGGGTATAGCCTTCCGCCATGTGCGAAGCACCTTCAACGTGGCGGGCCAGCACATGCTCCATACCGCCCACTTTGCGCATGGCGGCGTAAAATGGGTTAATGGCGGCTCCGGGCACCCCGAAAGCAACATCCACACCTTCTTTTTTCAAGACCTGAACTGCAGCTTCCGCTGCCGTCATACGAGCCATAATGTTTCCTCCTGAACTTTGTTCTTGTAGTCGGGGCATGCTCGTGCTCGCCCCGGGACGTGAAACCTATTCTCATAAGTGATGCGGTCCTGCTGTCAGCTTGGTTATCCGCACCGGACATTGCCGGGTGTCAGGTCAGGCTGACCCTTCAAGATTCACCCGGATCTCAAGTGCATATTCGTCGCAGTTGTTGCCAGCACCACCCCGGTCAACAACCAGAAACTCTCCTTCGCCACCCAGTACGGACTGCACGGCGTGCCAGGTGCCGGCGCTGTAACTCACCCCTTGCCGGCCATTGGTTACAAACGCGCGGACATCGTCCGGGTTAATCGTGTCGCCAGCGGGCGCGACCACAACAAGAAAGCGCTCTCCGTGCAGCGGCATAAAGGCCTGACTGCCCCGGGGGTGCCGCTCCAGAAACGCCAGCTCAAGAGGCAGAGTGACTGGCTGGCTGACAAAAATGCTCACCAGCACCCTCGCCTCATCGCCCAGGGCTTCGACCCGGGCCAGATCATGGTGGCGCTGTGTCCGCCCGGCATTAATGGGAAAGGATTTAGCCTCACACTGTTCGATAACGTCACCAAACTCAGCGAAGGCTTCGGCGCTCAGTGGTTGTGCCTGGAGTTCCAGCATTACAATTCCTCGCTCTGGCTCAGCGTGAGCCAAACCCGTTAAATTTCATGTGCCGGTTAACATCTTTGTACAGCAGATAGCGGAACGGGCCTGGACCACCGGCGTAACAGGCTTGCGGGCAAAAGGCGCGAAGCCACATGTAATCGCCGGCTTCCACTTCTACCCAGTCCTGATTCAGGCGGTAAACGGCCTTGCCTTCCAGTACATAAAGGCCATGTTCCATCACGTGGGTTTCAGCGAACGGAATCACGCCACCCGGCTGGAAGTTAACGATATTCACGTGCATGTCGTGGCGAATATCCTGGGGATCAACAAACCGTGAGGTTGTCCAGCGGCCCTCGGTACCCGGCATTTCGGTGGGTACAACGTCGTTGTCGTTGGTTACAAAAGCCTCTGGTACGTCGATACCATCCACATATTCGTAGGCTTTCCGTATCCAGTGGAAACGCACCATCTCATCGGTTTCGTTATACAGCTCCCATGTGGCGCCCGGCGGAATAAACGCGTAGCCACCGGTTTCCATGCGATGCTTCCGGCCTTCGAGGGTCAGGGTCATTTCGCCTTCAACAACGAACAGCACGCCTTCTGCTGAAGCATCCAGCTCAGGACGGGAACTGCCACCACCGGGGGACACTTCCATGATGTACTGAGAGAAGGTTTCGGCGAAGCCCGACAGTGGGCGCGAAAGCACCCACAAGCGTGTTTTTTCCCAGTGGGGGAGCAGGCTGGCAACGATATCCCGCATCACCCCTTTGGGGATGATTGCATAGGCATCCGTGAACACCGCACGATCAGTCAGCAGCTGTGTTTGTGGTGGGTGGCCACCGACAGGAGCGTAGTAGCTATGTTTACCTTCAGATTGATTACTCATTGCAACTCCTCGGATTGAAATGGATGTCGCTCAGCCCAGTGCCGCGCAATGTCTACTCTTCTCGCTACCCAGACACGGTCGTGGGCTTCGATGTGGTCCAGAAACCGCTGCAGAGCACGGAAGCGCCCCGGCCTGCCGATCATTCGGCAATGCAGGCCAATGGAAAGCATCTTCGGGGCCTCTTCGCCTTCGGCATAAAGCACATCAAAGGCATCCCGGAGATAGGTGTAAAAATCATCACCATTGGCAAAGCCATACGGCGAAGCAAAGCGCATGTCATTGGTGTCCAGCGTGTAGGGCACGATCAGATGATTTTTCAGTTCGCCCTGACTGTTCCGCTCAGTGGTCCAGAACGGCAGGTCGTCTCCGTAGTAATCGCTGTCGTACAGAAATGAACCCTCATCCAGCACCAGACGACGGGTATTTTCGCTGTCACGCCCTGTGTACCAGCCCTGGGGCTTTTCGCCACACAGTGACTGGAAAATCTCCAGAGCCTGACGCATGTGCTCACGCTCTATGTGTTCGGGTACATTCTGGTAATGAATCCAGCGCAAGCCATGGCAGGCAATCTCGTGCCCAAGCTCCTTAAAGGCGTGAGCTACCTCCGGATGACGCTCCAGCGCCATGGCCACACCAAATACGGTCAGCGGCAAATCGCGACGCCTGAACTCATTCAGCACACGCCAGACTCCGGCCCGCGAGCCATATTCGTAAATTGACTCCATGCTCATGTGGCGGGCGGGGTAAGCCTCTGCACCGGCAATCTCGGACAAAAACTGCTCAGAGTGTGCATCGCCGTGCAGAACACAGTTCTCGGCACCCTCTTCGTAGTTCAGTACGAATTGCACCGCTATACGAGCACGCCCCGGCCAGTCGGCGTAGGGCACCGAGGAGCCGTAACCAATAAGGTCTCGCGGATAATCACCAGATGTCGCTGAACTCATTTAACCCCTTCCCTCTTCAGACCTGCCAGGCAGACTGCTGTCATCAGTCTATTCGTTATACTATATTGTATACCAATATTGCAATACATTGTATCCATCCTTTAATCAATATTCATAGATTAATTCATGCACGAATGCCCAGCTCATATGTACAAAATTAATGCCCGGTTAATTGTGCGAAACGAGCAGACGGCGACACGACTTTGCTGATGGATATGGTCGGAACAAACAGGGCCTGAAAACAGGCCAGGAGGGGCAGCCAATGGGATACTGGCCATGAGGTAATGCCTGACGCCCCATAGAGATCTGCGTAATAAGGCATGAAGGGAGGGCCGCCCGGTTCTTCAGCACCAGGGCGGCGATGTTCAAATCACGCGATTCTCAGCACTCGTTGTGAACCATAAACCACATCACTTTTGCCAGTTCTCGATGGCTTTGCGCTCTTCTTTCGTCATTTTGGTTGCGTTTCCCAGCGGCATGTACTTGCTGGCAACCACTTCTTTAATTTTAGAGGCGTGGCTGGCGATCTCGCTGGCCGTATCAAACATCATGCCTGCCGGGGGTGCCGAAAAACCGGGATACGAGGGCTTCTGTGAATGGCACACCGCACACCGCTCCGCAATAATTCCGCTGACATCTCCGGTTGTCACTACAGCGGCCGCCGTCTCCGGCGCTGACGCTGCGTCTGTTTCAGCCGGCTTTTCCGCAGCCGGCGCGGCGGCCCAGAAGGCCAGCAGAATAAGAATGGCACCGGCGACCAGATAGCCCGGCTGGGTTTTCCCGCCATGCATCAGCACGAAAAACTGACGAATAACCGCACCAGCAAAAATCAGCAGCGCCATAACCACCCACGCATACTCCTGCGTATACGCGAAGGCATAGTGGTTGCTGATCATCAGCAGTACGACCGGCAGCGTGAAGTAGGTGTTATGGACGGAGCGCTGCTTGCCACGTTTGCCATCCAGCGGGTTCGGCTCCTCACCCGCCTTCATGGCTTTCACCATGCGGCGCTGGCCAGGAATGATCCAGAAAAACACATTGGCACTCATCGCCGTGGCCATGACCGCCCCGGTTAGCAGGAAGGCTGCACGGCCGGCAAAAATCTGGGTACTCAGGTAAGACACCACCACCATCATGATTGCCACGGCAACACTCAGAATGCCATCCCGGGTCATGTTCGGGCTGATGCGCTTACAGAGTTCGTTATAGACCACCCAGCCACCCAGCAGGAACAACAGGGCAACGACGTTAGCCTGCCAGCCAACCAGGTTTGCAGCCCAGCCCCAGTCACTCTGAGGGTTCACCAGATAAAACGACGGCTGCGCCATATACAGCAATATAAACAGGCCAAAGCCAGACAACCAGGTAGTGTAGGCCTTCCAGAATGACCAGTGCAGATCTTCCGGCAGTTTTGCCGGTGCCGTGGCATACTTCTGATTGTGATAAAACCCGCCACCATGCACCGCCCACATCTCGCCAAATACACCTTTTTCACGGTCTTCCTCAGCCTTGGGCTTACGCAGACCGTTATCCAGCATAACGAAGTAAATGGACTCACCAATCCATGCGATGGCCGCAATTACGTGAAGCCATCGCAGCATGAAGTTTCCGAAATCGAGAATAAAAGCTTGCATGAGACAGATCTCTCATTGTGTTGTTGTTTTGGTTAACGATTAAACAGGTCGCACCTGCGACTCAGCTGCCGCGGTAGGTGGAGTAGCTATAAGGCGTAACCAGCAGCGGCACATGGTAGTGCTGAGATGCATCAACAACACCGAAACGAAGGGGAATAACATCCAGAAACCGCAACCCGCTGTCGCCGTCACCCTGGCCTCTGAAATAATCACCGGCGTAGAACACCAGCTCGTACTGGCCCACGGTTAACGCCTCTCCTTCAAGAATTGGCGCATCACACCGGCCATCAGAATTGGTGGTTACTTCTTTCAGAAGGGTGCGCGAGCCACTCTCAAGCCGGTAAACCTCAATGTGGATTCCCTGGCCCGGACGGCCAAGCGACGTATCCAGCACATGTGTAGTTAGGCGTCCCATAGAGTTCTCCTGTCGGGTAACGGTAGCGAAAACAAACGTCGCTACATTGAAAAGACCTTTTCGAAAACTAAAGTATACGCAAAATACGATATTATGTATACATTATTGAACAAGATCCGGATCAAATTTAATCAACCTTCTCGCGAGCGGGCACTCTGTAGGCATAAATGGCCGCACCTTCCTTGGCGCAGCCATGCTCAACTGATCTATAGCAGAACTAAAGAAGCCCTGCCGGTATCAGAAGTGGAACTTAACGAGGGCACTGACCGCATTCTCGGTATCAAATGCGGTATTGCCATACTTGTTGCGCCAGTAGGAATACTCGATACCGGCCAGCAGTACACCCGGGCTGCCCACAAAGTTCCCGATATCCAGCTTGAACTGCGGGTTGAAGTGGAAATCAGCTGCATGATCACCGCTCACGGCGGATGAATAATCAATGTAGCCATCGAAAACAAACCGGGCACTGCCTACCTCTATCGGCGCCCCCCAGGTGACCGTTAATTGCCAGTCATCCTTCGTGCCAAATGCCGTGTCGTTATCCACATAGTAGGCGCTGGTGGTGAAGTAAGTCATGCCCGGGATATCCCAGGCCAGACCGACCCCGTAAAGAAGGTTGTTGTTGTTTACGGCGCCGCCACCGTACTCATACTGGCCAGCCAGGCGAACATCTTTAACCGGGCCAAAGCTCAGGTCCTGGCCGGTCAGCCAACCCAGGCTCAGGTTAGGCGCAAACTCACCATAGATGTTGTCGTTACCGGTAGAACTGCCGTGGCCGCGTGTCCGGTCAAAAAAGAGAAAGGTATCTCCCCAGTTATGTCCGGTGGCATTTTCAAAGGTAAACACCGATGCCGTATCCCGGGCACCACCAAAGGCCTCGTAGTGATCACTGTACAAAAGCGAAACACTGGAATCACCAAAGAACTTTTCCGCGTGAGCATTGGCAGAAACAAACGCCGCGCAGGCACAGGTGGCCAGCAATGATTTTTGTAGCAGTTTCATAACACGTCCTCTCTTGTTTTTGGTTTTTCGCAGGGCAGAGCTTGCCTGCCCCGGGCGCTGAAGCACCCGGATAAGTTTCATAAAAAAAGGGGGTAGAGGTTTTCCCGGAACATGAGTTCCGGGAATCCGCTTTACGGCTTACATAAAGGCAAAGTTAGCGATAAAGATCAGGCACAGCACATACATGCTGACAGACACTTTATCGTACTGCCCGGTCAGTAGCTTCATGACACCGTAGGTGATAAAGCCAATGGCGATACCGTTGGTGATCGAGTAGGTCAGCGGCATCATAATAACGGTCATGATCGCTGGAATGGTGTCGCTCAGATCGTTCCATTCGATGTGAGCCAGGCCGCTCATCATCAGCATGGCAACGTAGATCAGTGCGCCGGCAGTTGCGTAAGCAGGGATCATTCCCGCCAGCGGCGCGAAGAACACCGCCAGGCAGAACAACACACCCACCGTTACCGCAGTCAGACCTGTACGGCCACCTGCAGCAACCCCGGAGGCACTTTCAACGTAACTGGTGACTGGCGTACAACCTACAAAAGAGCCAATAACACTGGAGGTACTGTCTGCT
>CAYUTG010000158.1:0-6946 GCA_964447555.1 uncultured Marinobacter sp. | reverse complement strand
TGCCGGTCCTGCTCGTCCATGGTGTCCAGGACTTCCTGGATCACCGTATCCGGCAATTGCTGAAGTAAGTCTGCCAGATCGTCTGATTCAAAATCTTCAACAATGTCAGCCAGTTCCTGAGCATTCAGCTGGCTGAGGAAGTAGCCACGTATATCATCGCTCAGGTATTGAAGAACATCGCCTTCCAGTTGTTTATCCACCAGGCTCCATAACAGGGCCCGCTGTCGCGGTGGCGAGGATTCCAGAAGGTGGGCAATGTCACTGGGGCTCAGGCCGCCGTTGAGAATACGGGCAACCTGCTTGAGTGCACCACTATCCAGCGCTTCGCTGAGGGAGCGAAGGCGCTGACGGGCCTGACTTTTCTCAAGAATGTCTGTCATGAACTACCTGCGGTCGGGAAACGTCTGCATTATAGCGGACCAGGGCCGTGCAGGTCAGGAAGAGTTATTGGTAAATCAGAGATTATTCGCCTTCGCCGAAGTAATCGTTAATCAATTCGACCAGCGCCGCGATGGCTTCCTGTTCATCCTGCCCGTCTGCGATCAGTTCCACGCTGGTACCTTTGCTGGCCCCCAGCATCATGACCTGCATGATGTTTTTGGCATTTACTTCCCGGTTTTTGCCACTGATGCGTACGCTGCTGTCAAATTCAGAAGCTGTAGCCACCAGCTTCGCTGTCGCCCGCGCGTGCAGCCCCAGTTTGTTAATGATGGTGACAGGGTGGCGAATCATGGCAGGTCACACCTCATCCCGGGTTTGCAGATGGGGCAATTCGGTATGGCGAACCTGCACGTTGTTATAGCGTTTCCGGAAATGGCTGGAAAGCTGCTCGGACACATAAACCGAGCGGTGTTGCCCACCTGTGCAGCCAACCGAAATGGTCATGTAGCTGCGGTTACTGTCTGCAAACGAGGGCAGCCAGGATTCCAGAAAAGTGATCAGGTCATTAATCATTTTTCTGCTGTCGGCTTCCTTTTCCAGAAAATCAATCACCGGCTGGTCGGTGCCGGTGAACTTGCGCAAACTGGTGTCCCAGTAGGGATTGGGCAGGCAGCGAACGTCGAACACGTAATCGGAATCCAGGGGCACGCCGTGCTTGAAACCGAACGACTGAAACAGCAGCGCCAGTTCCTGATCCTTGCGGCCGACCACGCGCTGTTTGACCATGTCCCGTAACTCATACATGGACATGCCGGTGGTGTTTACATAAAGGTCCGACAGTTTGGCCAGTGGCTCCAGGCACTTCTTCTCGGTACTGATGGCTTCTGGCAGTGAGGTTTTGTCATTGCTTAGCGGGTGCTTGCGGCGGGTAGCGTGAAAGCGCCGGAGCAGCGACTGATCGTCTGCATCCAGAAAGATGATTTCGATGGTAACGCCGGTACTTTGCAATTGCCGGTAAATGGCTTCGAAATTCTCCAGTTCACCCGACAGGTTCCGGGCATCTATGCTGACGGCCATTTTGCTGAGCCGGCCAGGAGAAGCCTGGCTGGCGGCCTCACGGGTCAGGGGGAAGAGTAGCCCGATGGGCAGGTTATCAATGCAGTAGTAGCCCAGGTCTTCCAGCACATGCAGTGCGGTACTTTTACCTGAGCCGGACCTGCCACTGACAATAATCAGTTTCACGGTTTTCCGGTCTCCACAACAATGAATGTCAGCCGGTTGCGGCTGTCATGCGCTCATAAAGCGAGCCGCCGTCATGGCATTCACGCAGCCGGTCACAAAAGGCGCGTTCATTAAACTTTTCTGCCAGCTGGCTCAATAATTCCAGGTGTTCGCTGGTTGCCTCTTTGGGCACAATCAGTGCGAACACCAGATCAACCGGCTGGTTATCTATGGCATCAAACTCTATGCCTTCTTTCAGCGTGATCAGCACACCAATAACCCGGTCCAGTCCCTCAAGGCGGCAGTGGGGGATGGCAATGCCCTGGCCAATGCCGGTGCTGCCAAGACGCTCACGCGCAATCAGGTTGTTGAATATCTGGGTTTCGCCAAGTGCACTGTCATACTGGCTGATCTGCTCGGCAATGAATTCCAGTACCCGTTTCTTGCTGAAAGCTGGCACCTGGCACAGGGTCAGTTCCGGAACAAGAATGTTGTCTATTGTGAGAGAAGTGTCGCTCATGAATCGACTGAATTTCCGTAAAAAAAAGGCTGCGACACGTTAGCCATGCCGCAGCGCGATTAGATGACATGCATGAAAGCGGCCGCTACCGGGCGCCGCCTCCCTGCATCCTGGCTACATTCTTTTCCTTGTACTTCAGAATCTGGCGATCCAGTTTATCCGTCAGCATGTCGATCGCCGCGTACATGTCTTCGTCTTCTGCCCTTGCGTTAATCTCGCCACCGGACACATGGAGTGTGGCGTCTGCAATCTGGCGCATTTTTTCCACCTGCAGCGTGACCTGGCCATTACTGATCTGATCAAAATGACGCTCTAACCTGTCAAATTTCTCCGAAACATAATCCTTCAGTGCGGGAGTCAGTTCTACGTGATGGCCTGAAATATTGAGTTGCATAGGCGTCTCCTGTTGTCATCATACCAGTACCAGAGGTGCTGGAGTGAATGCTGGCGCTTTGTGCGCCCGCGAAGTTGCTCCGGAACAAGCCTTACCTCAGCCAGGGCTTGTCTAAACCAAACGCTTGCGTTCATTTGACGGTGGAATATGCATCGCCTCGCGGTATTTGGCCACCGTGCGACGCGCGACCTGAATTCCTTCTTCTCCTAGCATGGCTGCAATTTTGCTATCACTCAATGGCTTTTTCGGAGTTTCTGCCGCAATGAGTTTTTTAATCATTGCGCGTATGGCGGTTGATGAGCATTCGCCGCCTGCATCTTTACTGACATGGCTGGAGAAAAAGTATTTAAGCTCAAAAATACCGCGCGGTGTATGCATATACTTCTGCGTGGTAACACGGGAAA
Organism: uncultured Marinobacter sp.; assembly: GCA_964447555.1. Taxonomy (GTDB): domain Bacteria; phylum Pseudomonadota; class Gammaproteobacteria; order Pseudomonadales; family Oleiphilaceae; genus Marinobacter. The sequence continues at coordinate 4,026 of CAYUTG010000158.1, read as the reverse complement.
TAGTGGACTCGTGCATCTCGACGGCCTGGGCAATATCCGAGAGAATCAGCGGCTTCATGGCCTCATCTCCGTAATCCAGAAATCCCTGTTGATGTTCAACAATGCGTGTGGCCACCTTAAGCAAGGTTTCGTTACGGCTTTGCAGGCTCTTGATAAACCATTTCGCTTCCTGCAGCTGATCCCGGAGGTAGGTATTATCTGCGCTGCTGTCTGCGCGCCTTATAAGTGAAGCATAGCTGGTATTGACGCGAATGCGCGGAGCAATTTCGGGGTTCAGTTCAACCCGCCACCGGCCGCTGTGTTTACGGACAATAACGTCCGGAATGACGTAGTCTGGCTCGGCCTGATCCAGCAGGTCTCCGGGCCGGGGGTTCAGGCTGGTAATCACCGCCAGAACTTCCCGTAACTGGTCTTCCTTCAGGCGGCTGCGCCTTAGCAGCTGGGCGTAATCGCGGTTGCCCAGCAGGTTGATGTAATGAGTAATCACCAGCCGTGCCTGAGCCAGCCAGGGGGTTTCTGCCGGAAGCTGGTTAAGCTGGATCAGCAGGCACTCCTGCAGATCACGTGCAAACACGCCAGGTGGGTCGAAATGCTGCAGGCGGTGGAGTACAGCCGCAATCTCGTCCTGCTCCAGCGGATCTTCTTCGGTTTCGTCCAGCAGGCCTGAGTAGATGTCCTCCAGGGAACTGGTCAGGTAGCCGCGATCGTCCACCGCGTCCATCAGGGCGTGGGCGATGGCCTGATCACGCTCACTCAGCGGCGTCAGGTTCAGTTGCCATTCAAGGTGGTCGTGCAGTGTTTCGGTGGGCGAGTTGCGAGTCTCAAAATCGTGATCGTTTTCGTCGTCGTTCCGGGCCGCAGGCGCGGGGGCAGACTGATAAATATCGTCCCAGGCTGTATCCACGGGTAAGTCATCCGGAAGCGTGTCCGGAATTTCGTTTTCCGACGCCCAGTCGGGGCCGTTTTCGGTCTCATCCCAGTCGGCAGCAGACTGTTCGGCCGTGCTCTCCGTTATGCTTTCCTGCGGGTTTTCGTCGGCGTGCTCGATGCTTTCGGCGTTGTTGTCCGCGCCGGACTCCGACAGATCGTCTTCTTCCGGCGTTTCCAGCATGGGGTTGGATTCAAGCGCCTGCTGAATTTCCTGCTGAAGATCCAGGGTAGAGAGTTGCAGTAACCGGATTGCCTGTTGTAGCTGGGGGGTCATGGTCAGGCTCTGACCCAGCTTTAACTGTAAGGAGGTTTTCATAACCATGGCCAGAATCCGTTGCTCATCAGTACCCTTTTCAGAACCTGTATGTGGAAACCTGTATTCCAGATAGCTTGAAAAATCTTTGTATGTCGGTTACTTGCCGCATTTTGGCAAATGCCTAGCAAGTTCTCTGCCGAGTCTACTTGTTACCGGCCACTAACACAATCGGGCAGGCCGCCTTACAGCCGGAACTCGTTGCCCAGGTAGACTTCTTTTACCTGCTGGTTCTCCAGAATGGCCTCGGCATCGCCGGAAGCGATTATGTGTCCGCCCGAGACAATGTAAGCATTTTCGCAGATATCCAGTGTCTCCCGCACGTTGTGATCGGTGATCAACACACCAATCCCTTTATCCCTCAGGTGCCGGATAATCTGTTTTATATCGCTCACCGAAATGGGGTCAACCCCGGCAAAGGGTTCATCCAGAAGGATGAATGCCGGTTCCATCGCCAGAGCCCGGGCAATTTCCACCCGACGGCGCTCGCCACCGGATAGCGCCATGCCAATGCTGTCACGAATATGGGTAATGTGGAATTCTTCGAGCAACTCTTCCACTTTGGTGCGGCGATCTGCGCGGGTGAGCTCTTTGCGGGTCTCCAGAATGGCCATGATGTTATCCCGCACCGACAGCTTTCGGAATACAGAGGCTTCCTGGGGCAAATAGCCAATGCCTTTACGGGCTCTGCCATGCATGGGCATAGCCGTAATGTCCTGGCTGTCGATGGTGATCCGGCCATTATCTTCAGGTACCAGGCCCACAATCATGTAAAAACAGGTGGTTTTCCCCGCACCATTGGGGCCCAGCAGGCCCACAATCTCTCCGCTGCGGATTTCCAGCGATACATCAATTACCACTTTTTTCTGCTTGTAGCTTTTGGCCAGATTACTGGCTCTGAGAACGGCCATTGGACCCCTGTTCGTTGCTGGTGTTGCGTGGCTGAATAACCATTTCAACGCGCCCGGTACCCTCGCCGCTTTCCGCCCCGCCATCTGCGGTCACAACCCGGTGCGCTGTATCGTAATGAATGATGTCGCCGCGGAATACATTGCCATTTTGCTCAATGACAGCATCACGCCTGAAGGTCAGTTCGCTGTCCGGGGCAGACCAGGTAATGTTCAGGGCGCTGGCATCCGTCTCGCCCGCACCTTCGCGAGCCGGCTGCTGGTAATGAGCGGGGCTCCCGGAAGCTTCTATCCGGCTAAGGCCTTCGTTATCCCGAAACAGCTTGACGCGGTCTGCTGTCAGCCGGGTTTTACCCTGGGTCAGTATAACGGTGCCTGTGTAGGTTGCCGTGCCTTTGGTGTCGTCAAGGCGAGCGCTGTCAGCTTTTACTGTTATGGGTGCGTTTGAATCCGGGTCAAACGCCATGGCCGGGCTTGCCGCCAGCAGGCCCGCGGCGAATACAATCAGTGTCTGAAGTCGGTTATTGGCCGGTTTCATAGCGTCCTTCTACCTTGGAGTTGAGTTCCAGAATGCGTTGGTCAATCCAGGCTTTCATGCCGGTGGCGCGAGTTACGCCCGTCTGGTCGGTAATTTCAACGGGAGCGTCTGTGTAAACAGTACCGGCATTGTTGTCCAGTGTCAGGCTTGTTGTGGTCAGTGTCGCTTCCCGGTTGTTTACATTTCTTACGATGCGCACGTTGTCGCTCAGGTGCAGCAGGTCGCCTTTCTGCTTCAGTTGCCCCTTCTCAGCATCAACCACCCAGGGGCGGGTGCCCGGCTGCCCGTACAGCTCAGCATGAGGCTGCTTGATAACCGCCAGGTTATTGTTCTCAAACTGCTCGATGCGAGGGCTGGTGAAGTGTATTTTTACCTGCCCGGTTTCATCATAGCCGGTGTAGCTGCCGTTGATGATAAAACCATCCGGCTCATCGTTGCCACGGAGTTCCGCAGCATCCCCCGGCGTTTTCTGTGGTTCATCGCTGTGCCAGAGCAGGTACAGGGCCGCCAGAATCGTGCAGATCAAAGCCAGCGTGCGCAGCCTGGGCCGGTTTTCCAGCGTCAGCAGTGCGCGCAGGCCGTTTTTGCCGTCTTCGCTGGCGCTATCAGGGGGGCTCTGGTTCATCGGGTGTCTTCCAGATAGCTGGCCAGTGTGCTGTCCAGTTTTCCCTGAGCTGACAGCAGCAGGTCGCAGGCTTCCCTCACGGCGCCGTTTCCTCCGGTGGCCAGGGTGCAGTAATCGGCGTGCTCATGAATCAGCCAGTAGGCGTTGGGCACGGTAAGGCCAAGGCCCGCATACCGGATGGCCGGAAGGTCTGGCAGGTCGTCCCCCATGTAGGCAATGGCATCGGAAGGTATGTTCAGGTCACGAACCAACTCCTGCAGTGCAACTTTTTTATCTTCGCGGCCCTGCATCAGGTGTGGTATGCCCAAAGCGCCCATGCGCTTTTCGGTCAGTGGTGATTGTCTGCCGGTAATAACGGCGACGGTGATGCCCGCAGCCATCAGTTGTTTCAGGCCAAGGCCATCCAATATATTAAAGGCCTTGAGTTCATCGCCGGTGGCACTCAGGTAAATTTTGCCATCGCTCATGATGCCATCAACATCCAGCGCAATCAGGCGAATGCGCCTGGCCTTAGAGAGCAGTTCCGGTGGCCAGCGCGAGCTTAACGGGCAGGCGTTATCAGGCATTAAATAACCCCCGCTCTCAGCAAATCGTGCATGTTGATGGCGCCGGTCAGTGTGCCGGTCTCATCAGTTACGGGCAGGGCGTTAATTTTCATTTCTTCCATAATGTTCAGCGCCTTGGCCGCCAGGTGGTCTGCCCGGATGGTTTT
>CAYUTG010000157.1:0-6986 GCA_964447555.1 uncultured Marinobacter sp. | reverse complement strand
CGCCAAAAGCGTACCGCTTTTGGTTCCCTCCGCTGCGCTCCGGCGCCGGTTACCTCAGCGTTATAAGGCCAAGGAAGTCCGATAGTTTTGTCTATTATCTCAGCTCTCAAAGTGTTCATCGTGACTTCCGTACTATCGCCGGGATTGTGTGCATTCTTTTTCACTCTTGCTCTGTCCATTGGCGATTTCTTGAGAGGAAGCTCAGCAGGAATCGACCTGACGCAAGTATTTGAGCTTTTTTGGAAAGCTGTTCTGGTAGCGTACCTTTCCCTGTCTATTCCGCCACTATTGTTTTTGCTCGTAATTTATGCGGGAACATACAGTTTTCTTTGTGCTTGGTTGCAAGGTTTAAAGTTGCCGATTAATCCCGCCTTTCGGTATGTGGTCAACGCAGCGGCGTCAGTGATCGTGGGCTATGCGATCTACAGTTTAGGTTTTTTCTGGTTGGGCGAAGAGCTTGGTAGTCCATCGTGGTGGCTTTTTTCCGTTACGGTACCGGTTTGCCTTTTGATGGGCTTAATTGCATCTGTTTTGGTAAGGCCTTATAACCAGTAGTTGCAGTTCGTTCCGGGCCTGCCGGCCCTCCACCGGACAGCCTTGTCGCCGCTTCGCTCTGCCAAGGCTGCCGCTGAACAACGGCGTTATGCAGTCACTTTAATTTACATTGACGCGCGTCACGTGACAAATTACACTTCGACGCATGATCAAATCCTTCGCTGACAAACGAACTCAAGAACTGTACTCCAAAGGCAAATCGAAGAAGTTTCCTGCGGATGTCACATCGAGAGCTGCCAGAAAACTTGAATATGTGAATCTGGCCGTACAGTTGGAGGATTTGAAAGTGCCGCCCGGCAATCGCCTCCACCCGTTATCGGGAAATAGGCAGGGGCAGCACGCAATTTCAATAAATGATCAGTGGCGCATCTGTTTTCGTTTTGAAGATGGTGATGCCTATGAGGTCGAAGTGTGTGACTACCACTGAGTGAGGTGATGACTATGGCTATTCCTAATACTGTCGGCATGCAGCGCAGGCCGACTCACCCCGGTGAAATGCTGAGAGAGGACTTCCTGCCGGACTATGACCTGACTGTTGCGGGGTTGGCTGAATCTCTGGGTGTCTCTCGCCAGTCAGTGAATGAATTACTACGTGAACGCCGTGCTGTTAGTCCGGAAATGGCGCTTCGACTTGCTCGCTTGTTTGGCAACTCTCCAGAGTTCTGGCTGAATGCGCAGCGATCTGTTGATCTTTGGACGGCGGCTCAGTCGGTCAAGGACGAAGTGGACCGAATCAAGCCGCTAAATGCTGCATAACCAGGCCATGCACCGGATGCCAAAACCTCTGCTTCGCGCCGGTTTTGTCACCGGTGATGGCGGGCGTTAAATGCCAGTGATTGCAAGATCCAGAGCTCCAACAATCTGGTCCCTGAAATGTGATAGAGAGCCAACTGGATTCTTCAGCTGTGTTTCAGGCATTGAAGAAATTTGAGGTATCAGCAACAGCAGTTCCTGGTCAGCAAAGGTTATTTCTGGTGTGAGGCCTCGCATGGCTTCACTGCCGAATGCCGAACGGTTGCCCAGTGGAATGACGATACGAGTTGCGAGATCTGTCAGAAGAGGGCTTTGAATATCCACTAAGTACGGAAAATGCGTCTTACTGGTTTTGCCCGGGTTTGGGTAAACGTCGAACTGAGCCATCAAAACTCCCGAAATTCGTCCCCGAAACTGCCGTGCTGTTCGACGAACTCGTTGTAGCTTCTGATTGCTGTCCGGTTTTCCTCTACCCATTGATCAGCCTTGTGCTTTGCTAACTCTTCTTTCAATGCTCGCTCAAGGGTCGCAGACAGGTTAATGTTCAGAGCGCGTGTCTTTCTCAGCAAATCGCTGTTAACCGACAAATTTGCGGCTTTTTTTGGGGCGGCTGTGTTGTATAGATCGGCCATTTTAGCCTCCAGTTGCAGTAACACACTTAGCAAAAGGGTATGCGCATGGTTGTGCGCATGCAAGTGCATTTAACAAGTGTCAGGAGCCGGCGATGGAGTCAACAATCAAATGTCCCAACTGTGGCCACCAGAAGACGGAACACATGCCTACAGACTCATGTCAGTATTTTTATGAGTGTGAATCTTGCCATGTTTTGCTAAAACCCAGGCATGGGGACTGCTGCGTCTTTTGTTCATACGGAACAGTACCCTGTCCGCCAATTCAGCAAGGGGCAGGGCGCTGTTCATCTGGTTCATAACGAGTCCCGATAGCCTAATGCGTGAAACGCGCTATCACCGAAGTTGATGCACGGTGAATATGCGCCTATTGTGAATAAATTGCTTTGTACAAGGAGTGGGCTATGCAAATTGCTGAAGCCACTACACCAGGCTTATACGAAGGCCGGCGAGCCGGTCGCTAAACCCCACAGAGGTTGAAAATATACTTGGTGACATTAAAACAGGCTCCGAAAACCGGTGACGGAAATATCTATGACGGCACGTTATTCGGGCTGATTGCCGATGACATAGAAAAGCAGGGATATAGTATTCGTCACGGCGCTTTACCGGAAGATATCTCCAGTTCCCTGTATTCCTATCAGCAATATCTGGCTGCGAATAAATACGTTGACGCCGGAATAGGGCGTGGCGATGACTTCCTGAAAACAGAATTTGTGAGAACCGATGAAATTTGTTGGATTACTGGCGAATCGGACGCGGGGCGAAAGTGGATTGACTGGACATCCAGGTTGCAGCGCTTTCTGAACCAGAGACTATTTCTTGGGCTGTTTTCTTTTGAGAGTCATTTTGCACATTACCCACCCGGGGCTTATTACAAACGACACCATGACGCTTTTCGGGGACAGGTAAACCGCATTTTGTCGGTTGTGACATACCTGAACCCTGCCTGGGGAAATACCGAGGGAGGGGAGTTGGTGCTGTATAGCGATGAGCAGGATCGCGAGGGATTAAAGGTGGTGCCACTTTACGGCACTGTCGTGGTGTTTCTAAGTGAAGAGTTTCCTCACGAAGTGCTGCCTGCAAGCAGAGACAGGTATTCAGTGGCTGGCTGGTATCGGGTGAATGCGTCTGTCGGTAACAGGGTTGACCCTCCCCGGTAATCTGGGCGTTTACGTGCACGGCAGAAGGCTAGGCTGGCGCACTACTACTGGGGTGCTGCCCATGCCCCCGAACCATGTTGTAGAGAACTTGTATGATTAATATTCAGCAGATGGCTGTTGTACTGGAAACTCTTCCAGACCCTGCTTTTATATTGTCTCGTAGTGGTAAATATGTTTCGGTGTTTGGTGGTCGTGATACCCGTTATTACCATAATGGCAGTGCCCTTGTTGGCACCTATATTTCTGATGTGGTCAGAACCGGGAAAGCAGAGTGGTTTCTTAGCCAGATTGAGCTGGCGCTGGAATCCGGAAAGCTTCTGATCGAGGAATATGAACTGAGCAACAAAGACATAAAAGGTTTGATAGATGACGGGCCAGATCAACCTATCTGGTTTGAGGCGCGCATTCAGGCGCTTGATTTTCAGGTTGATGGCGAAGATGTGGTGCTTTGGGTCGCCAGCAATATATCAGAGCGGCACGAGCTGGAACTAAGGCTGCGGGCGCTTGGAGACACCGATCAACTTACTGGCCTCTTTAACCGCAGAAAGCTGACGCGTGACCTTACGCTGCATCATGAAACGTTTGAGCGGCACTCCGTACCAACGTCCATTATGATATTTGATCTCGATTACCTTAAGAAAGTTAACGACACCTACGGGCATCATGCGGGCGATGAAGTGATTATGGCGATTGGCAATGTTTGCCGCTCTGAACTCAGAATGACGGATACGGCCTGTCGCTTCGGGGGTGATGAATTTGTGATTGCTTTGCCCAATACCGAGGGTGAGCAGGCGGTGCAATTTGCGGATCGGTTGCGCAAGTGTTTTAACCGGGCGCTGAACCGGTTCTCGGATAGCAGTATTGTCACGACTGTCAGTATTGGCATGGCAACAATGATGCCCGAAGATCGCTCCTACGAAGACACTCTGAAGCGGGCAGACCGTGCTTTGTATGAAGCAAAAAGGTGTGGCAGAAACCGGGTTGTTGGAAGTTGATGCAGGCACCGTTAGGTGCCTGATGTTCAGCCCATTTATGAGCAACGGCCGCAACACACACCATCTTCGCCATGCTTTGGCTTTTTTGCGTCGCTATTACCGGTACTTTTTACTTCTTTAACCAGTGCATCCGGGGAGTAGGCCTGAACCTGCTCCGCTTGCCCGGTAGTGCCCTTGCCTTTGCCGAACATTTTCTTAATAGACGAGCCGATTGTTGATGCCATGTGATGTATCCTTGTGTGTTTTAACGTGTAAAAAAAATACATCTTATTGAAGAGCCTCCTCCCGGTCAATGAGCAGATGAGGAAATCTGGCACAAGAGGCGATTGTCTCGCCTGAGGAGGGCGCAGGTTATGACGAATCAATCTTAAAGTTAAATGATGTTCTGTCGATATCCAATACACATAGGTCTGTACGGAAGGAGAAAGCTATGGTTGCCCCCATTATTGGTCGTGGCCCGGATACGGCAGGCCGCGTAAACACGGGTTCGCCCGAACCCCGCTCCGCTGCTAAAACAGCAGAGGCACGCTCTGGCAGTGAGCAGGCGCAGCAGATTCGCACCCCCGCCGATGCTATAAATGTGTTGCGTGTGCGTATGGAGCAGCGGCTGCAACAGGCTATGGGTGGCCAACCCAAACCAGCAACGGCCTCGGATAAGTACGCCGCTCAGGCGCAGCCACCGACAGCGGCGGAGGTTGCCAGTACGATTCTCGGGTTTGTACAGAATCGTTTGCAGGAAGAAGCCGATGCGGGTGCCGATGTTGAGCGGTTGGCTGATTTGTTGTCGCAGGCGCGTGCCGGCATTGAGCAGGGCTATGCTGAGGCGCGTGAGCAAATTCAGGCACTGGGGATGATGAACGATACCCTGGCTGGAGAGATAGACGACGGCTTTAACCGTATTCAGGACGGGCTGTTGGATCTGGAAAAACTCTTTTTGGATAAAGACTCAGAGTAGGTAGCGCAGCGGGTTCATTTTTGCTTCGTTGTATGCAACATGCTAATGTCTGCCGGGCTTGGTTCCGGCCATGCTGGATTTCTGTCATGGCCGGCCCGCCACTGCCGCAACGTCCTTCTTCAGGCTGTAAACCGTTGCCTGGGTAATGCGTCTTTCGTTCGTTCTGAAACACCCGCCGCTGGTATTACTGTTGTCGTGACGGATTGCGGAGCAGGCTTCACATCGTATTAACGTTTTAATCAACAGGTTCTTATCTTGCGTACCTTTTTTGTTGAGCCTCTGGTAATGCTGGCCACGGTGCTTCAGTGGGTTGTGCTGTCCACCATTACCGGGGTGCTTGTTGGTACCGGGGTAAGCTTCTTCCTGATTGCACTCTTTGCGTCAACCGAGTTCACCGCTGATATCTCTCTGTGGCTGCAAATGCTGGTATTACCGCTGGCTGGTCTGGCTAACGGGTTATTGCTTTACTACGGTTACCGTCTGAACCGTACCGGTCTCTCAGACAGGGTGATTACGGCGGTACACGATCAGCGCGGGTTAATGCCCCTGAAAACGCTGTGGATAAAACCGGTTGCCGGGATTATTACTCTGGCTTGTGGTGGCTCTGCCGGTAAGGAGAGGCCGTGCTCGCACCTTGGGGCCAATCTGGCCTCGGGCTTAGGGCAGGCGCTTAAGGTAAATTCTGAGTTACGGAAGCGATTGGTGGCTTGCGGGGTAAGTGCCGGTTTTGCCAGTGTGTTCGGTACGCCCATTGCCGGCGCCATTTACGGTGTTGAGGTGTTGGCCGTCGGCCGCATTCGCCATGACTTTCTGTTGCCAGCAATTATAGGCGGCGTTACGGCTCATCAGGTCAGCCTGTTCTGGGGTGTTCCTTATGATAACTACCATATCCCGTTTATTGATGGGTTTTCTCAGCTGATTTTCATCAAAACCATCATGCTTGGCATTGCCTGTGGGCTCATTGCGCGTTTTTATGTCGATGCCGTTCATTTTATTCGGAAGCTGTTTGAAAAGCTGCGCAATACGTTCAATGTGTGGCCTCCCTTGTTGCCATTTATTGGCGGCTGCATGATTGCGGTGCTTTTGTTCTGGATACCCACCGATTATCTGGGCTTGTCGCTACCTCTGATGGACTCAGCCCTTGAGGGGAATGCAATTCACTGGTCGGGCTTTATCTGGAAAACGCTTCTGGTGGCCATTACGCTTGGTTCGGGCTTCTATGCAGGTGTGGTCACGCCACAGTTTGTTATTGGTGCGGTTGCCGGCAATATGCTGGCGTACTACCTGGGCATTAGCCCCGCACTGGGCGCGGCAATTGGCCTGGTGGCAGTTCTGGCGTCTGCATCGAATACGCCGATTGCCGCCATCCTGATGGGGGTGGAGCTATTTGGTGGCACCGGGCTTCTGTACGTTGCGGGTGCCAGCATCAGTGCCTATCTGCTGATTGGCCATCGCAGTATCTATCCGGACCAGCGGCTTGCTTACGCAAAATCTTCGTGGATACAGTTGCAATCCGAACTGCCCATTGGTCAGGAAAAAGTTCGCCTTTCTTACGGGCTTTTAAAGTGGTGGAGCCAGCGTAAAAAACGGAAATAACGTGGCCCTGCCGGTTAATCCCCGGTTGGGGAAATGCGAAAGGCGCGAACACTCTCTTTGGTGCGCAAGGCCACTGCGAATGTCGACATGTTGTCCAGGTTGGTTGTGCGTATAACCATGAAATATTCAAAGGATAAGCCATCGTCGGTCAGCCGGTAGCTCATATTGGCGATCGTAAAGCCATTTTCATTGACAAATTCTCTTAACTCCGATTCGGACATGGCGTTATCCCTGTCGAACCGGATGAAATGGTGTGCGTAGAAGTGAGAGGGCAGGCGGTCTTCAATCCAACGGAATACCGACAGTGTTCCAACCGTTAGCAGCGCACCAAGGATGGCCG
>CAYUTG010000156.1:0-7003 GCA_964447555.1 uncultured Marinobacter sp. | reverse complement strand
ATCGTTTAATCTGCTGCCCTGAACCTTCTTGGTGTGGGTCAGCGTTTACGGAAATACAGAACTCGCGGAATCAAAAACAGGACGGTCGCTACTAACTGCTGAGGTACGTCTTATTCATGAACTGCTTTACTGAATCTTTCCTACGCGATTAACTCTACTACCGAATCCGGAGATTGCCAAGTGCATTTTCAACTATTTATGTAGGTAGTGATACCCAGTTTAATACCCCGCCAGGCGGCCAGTTCTACCCCCGGAGAGCCGCGAAGGTGTACAGCCCCAGAGCCGTCATTAATATAGAGCCGACGACATGAATCAGTATGCCGGTTATGGCCATCGCCCATTTACCCTCTTGCATGGCGACAAGCATTTCCAGCGAAAAGGTAGAAAACGTGGTCAGGGCACCGCAAAGACCTGTGATGGCAAACAGGCGCCACTCTGGTGAAAGCGCATTAGCGTGGCCAAAATAGCCCATCAGCAAACCAATCAGCCAACCACCGCCAAGGTTTGCCGCAAGCGTTCCAAGCGGGACTGCGTGGTAGCTGGCATTAAGCCATAGCCCCAACCCCCAGCGAAGGTTGGCACCAACCACCGCGCCGATACTGACGGCCAGTATGGATAGCCACATAAATTACGTCCGGAATTCTGAGTAACCTTTACCGGGTACAGGCACCACGCCTGCACCCGACGTCAACGTTATGCAGGGTTGTGATCAATCACCGTTTCTTTATTTTGTGCGAATGCGTCAAATGCAAAGTCGTCGACCGTTAGCATCTCCAGCACCACAGCTTCATAACCGCGCATAAACTCAGTTTCTTCTTTGGTGTATACCCCTGCTTCCAGCGCGGCTTCAAACCGCTCTTCCGGGTGCAGTGCGGTCATTGGCAACTCACCTTTGGCATACGCTTTGGTGATCTTGCGATACAACTGTTCTGCCTTATCGTAATCCTTCAGCAAACCGTTATACCGGGCGACCGGATTATCCACCCCGCCTTCTTCCTGAGTTGTCCAGATACTGGAGATCAGCTTGCTGCGAAGGGGAGTATCCGTTGAAATGGACCGGGCCAGTTTGTGGGTCAGGCTGTCCTGAGCCACACCCCAGCGACGCCCCAGTGGCATGGTAATGCCCCTCAGCACCAGCGCGACGGCACGATTGGGCAGATTCTGGAGAAATTCATCCAGCGCATTCTCGGTGCGGTGCAGCAACAGGCCAAGGCTGTACTCCATCACCTCTTTTTCGCCTTCAACAGGCTGGCCTTCATGCCAGTTCTTCAGAACCATGGACGCCAGGTACAGGTTAGACAGCATGTCACCCAGCCGTGCCGAAATCAGCTCACGCATTTTCAACTGGCTGCCCAACGTGGTCATGGCGGCATCCGAGCACAAGCCGAAAGCCGCACTGAATCTGGCCACTGCCTGCGCATACCGGCGGCTGGCACTGTCAAACGGCACATCGGCACGGCCCAGCCCCAGCGCCTGGGTAAAGGCCCTGGCGGCGTTGCCGAAAATCAGCCCTGCGTGGCCAAAGAAGGCCTCATCAAATGCCTTGATATCGTCATTGTCTTTGGCGGCCAGCTCTTTCAGAACGTAAGGATGGCAACGGATGGCCCCCTGCCCGAAGATCATCAGGCTGCGGGTCATGATATTTGCCCCCTCGACTGTGATGGACACAGCTGCCCCACTGTAACCAATGCCCAGATAGTTACGGGGCCCAAGGGTGACGGTTTTGCCGCCGTGCACATCCATGGCGTCTGTCAGAATGCCGCGCTGAAACTCTGTCAGGTGATACTTGAGAATCGCCGAGGGGACGGCGGGCTTTTCACCGGCATCAATCATGTTGGCCGTGTGGTTAACGGCTGACTGGGCGATGTAGGTTTTAGCAGCAATACGAGCCAGCGGTTCCTGCACACCTTCCATGTCGGCCACCGGCGTATTGAACTGACGACGTACGCGGGTAAAGCCACCGGCGGTGCCAACCGAGTAAGCGGCCGCGCCTGCAGCACCGGATGGCAGGGTAATACAGCGCCCGACCGACAGGCATTCAACCAGCATGCGCCAGCCCTGGCCGGCCATTTCCTGGCCACCGATGATGTAGTCCAGCGGAATAAACACATCTTTGCCGACAATCGGGCCATTCAGAAACGGGGTACCGATCGGGCAGTGACGGCGGCCAATTTCCATACCTTTGGTGTCCCGCGGAATCAGGGCACAGGTAATGCCGTAATCTTTCTGTTCACCAAGCAGGCCGTCCGGATCAAACATGCGGAACGCCAGGCCGACAACCGTGGCAATCGGTGCGAGGGTTATCCAGCGCTTTTCGAAGTTCAGCTTAATCCCAATAACTTCTTTGCCCTTGATTTTGCGCTTGCAGACAATACCGGCATCCGGCAGCGACGTGGCATCAGACCCGGCTCTGGGCCCGGTCAGGCCAAAGCAGGGTATCTCCCGGCCATCAGCCAGCCGTGGCAGGTAGTGCTTTTTCTGTTCTTCTGTGCCGTATTTAACCAGCAGTTCGCCCGGCCCGAGGGAATTGGGTACGCCAACCGAGACCATCAGCATTTCGTTACCGGCAAGCTTCTGCAACACGGCCGTCTGAGCTTTGGCAGAGAACCCCAGCCCGCCAAACTCTTTCGGAATAATCATTCCAAAGAATTTTTCTTTTTTCAGAAAATCCCAGAGTTCAGCTGGCAAATCTGCACGTTCAACGGCCAGATCCCACGCATTACACATGGAAATTGCCTGGGTGCACTGGTTATCCACAAAGGCCTGCTCTTCTTCTGTCAGGCCCGAGTGGCGGTTGACCAGAAGGCTGTGCCAGTCTGGATTTCCGGTGAACAATTCACCGTCCCAGCCAACCGTACCGGCTTCAAGGGCCACTTTTTCTGTTTCAGAGACTTTCGGGGCTACTTTTTTGAACATGGCGAAAATGCGGGGTGTCAGCCAGCTCTGGCGGAACCCTGCAAGCCCGGACACCGCCGTTAAGCCGGCACCCACAAACAGGATCAGTGCCAGCCAGCCAGAAGCAAACATCCAGGACAGCACACCGAATACTGCCATAACACCGATCGCTGACAGTGCGCCCGACTCGCGGCGCATCACCGTCAGCAGCCCGGCCAGCGCCAATACAAAAAGAATGAAAGTCATCATAGGTTCTCTCTGTCGTCCGTGGTTCAGGAATGGGTGCCCGGAAGATACAGGCACGAAAACTACAATTTGTTACGTTAACAGTACCCCATCAGATTAAAGCAGAACAGCCAGGGCTTCACAGTCAGTGAGTTACCTCAGGCCGTGACAATCACGCGGATACCCTCCAGCGCCAGGCTGGCATGATTGATTGCCTCCCGGGCGGCGCTGTACTGATTCCGGAAAAACTCGATTTCGTCATCCCGAATGGCCGGGTTCACTTTCCGGAGTGCTTCCAGCCTGCGGATTTCCGGGCCAAAGTCGGCTTCCAGCTGGTCCAGCGCCTGTTGTTTCATGGGCTCCAGATGCGGCTGAGACAACTGCTCAGCGTGATCAACCATGGTTTCCACCTGCGGCCGTATCTGGGGCACAATGGCCTGCGCTGTGCGACGCCGGATGTTGGAGCACAGTTCATTCAGCCTGTCATGGGGCAGGGCCGCCGACAAATTCTTGCCATTAACATCAACCAGCAGCCGTAGAGGCGATACCGGCAGGTACCGGGTCAGTTGCAAGGCATCCGGGGCGGGGCAATGCACGGTAAACAAAGCTTCCAGCAGCAGGGTTCCTGCCGGCAGAGCCTTAACAGACAGGCTGGCCAGCGCAGCTTTGCCCAGCCCGGAACTGGTGACCGAATCCATAACACTGGTAACCAGAGGGTGTTCCCAGCTCATAAACGCTAGGTCTTCGCGCTCCAGCGCCTGCTGGCGGCTCCAGGTGGCGGTCAGCCCCTCTTCCGGCAAGCCGGATACGTGGCCGGCCTGATACTGTTCGCCCGGGCGCAGCACATCCGAATGCTCACCATGGTCCTCAACCTCTACCCCCAGAATATCGAAGGCCGTCATCATGTAATCCCGCACCTGTGCGGAGCGTTCTTCAGCCTCAATACCGGCAATCAGTGTCTCAGCAACGTCATAACGGCAGGAGTTGAGTTCAATTAACGCATCACGGCCATTCTGAAGCAGCGTTCGCAAGCGCGCTGCCTCGGCGGCTGAGCCTGATACCAGGCGGTCAATGACGGATACGTCGCCCGCTATGGCTTGCTGCCACGCTTCCTGCACGGTTTCCTGAACCGCAACCCCTACGGCGGAACTCTCGGCGAACGCATTCAGGCCTTCGGCAAACCAGCGATACTGAACTTCCTGTGCCGTGCCCTGCAGATAGGGTATATGCACATCAATGCGGCTTGTTTGCCCTATCCGGTCCAGCCGCCCGATACGCTGCTCCAGCAGGTCCGGGTTGGCCGGCAAGTCAAACAGCACCAGGTGGTGGGCAAACTGGAAATTGCGGCCTTCACTGCCAATTTCTGAGCAGATTAATGCCTGCGCACCCTGCTCACTGTCTGCAAAATACGCGGCGGCACGGTCGCGCTCCACAAGGCTCAGATGCTCATGAAACGCCGCACTGCGAATACCCGCCCTGAGTTGCAGATAGTGTTCCAGTGCCATGGCGGTTTCTGCCCGGGCGCAGATCACCACGACTTTCTCCGGGCGCAGGCTGGCCAGCCTGCTCTTCAGCCAGGCCACTCTGGGGTCGCCCGCCAGCCACTGCTCTTCAGCAACGGTCTGCTCTGGCGCCAGGCCGGTCATACCCCATCGGTTATCCTCATACATATCCGGGCAAGGCAAGGGTTCCGGCAGAGACTGCCGTTCAGGGAATCCCTGTATAGCCGCGCGGGTATTACGCAGCAATACCCGCCCGGTACCGTGGCGGTCTAGCAGAGCATCGAGTATCGCCTCGCGTGGTCTGGCACCGGCCTCCAACTTCTCAAGCTCGCTGCCCAGCCAGCCCTCAAGTGCTTTGCGATCATCGTCGGTAATGTCTTGCTGTTCATCGAGCAGGCGCCTGGCTACGGTGTTGATAGCCTCATACTGGCGCTCTTCCTGCCGGAATTGCTCAAGATCGTGAAAGCGCGCCGGGTCCAGCAGACGCAGGCGGGCAAAATGGCTGGCAACACCAACCTGCTCCGGCGTTGCTGTCAGCAACAACAGGCCACGGCAAACAGCCGAAAGTGCTTCCACCAGCTGATATTCTTCACTGGCCCCCTCGGGAGCCCAGGCAAGGTGATGAGCCTCGTCCACAACCATCAGGTCCCAGCCCGCGGCCAGTGCATCTTCCTGCGCCTGCTTGCTGCCGGTAAGAAAACTCAGGCTGCACAGCACCAGCTGTTCGGTCTCGAACGGATTAACCGCGTCATCACCAAAGATTTGGTTAACCAGCGCATCAACATCATCCTCTTCGTCGCCTTTCAATGCGTCGTATCGTTCCTGGTCAATGATCGAAAAGCGCAGATTGAACCGGCGAAGCATCTCAACCAGCCACTGATGAATCAGCGAGTCCGGCACAACAATCAGGGCCCGCTTTGCCCGGCCCGTGTGCAGCTGGTAATGCAGAATCAGGCCGGCCTCAATAGTTTTCCCCAGACCCACTTCATCAGCAAGAAGCACCCGGGGTGCATGCCGCCGGGCCACCTCATGAGCAATGTAAATCTGGTGCGGCAAGTGCTGAGCGCGGGCCCCGATCAGCCCCTGCGCGGAGGAAGCCCGCAACCGGTCCATGTGCTGCAGAGTTGCTACCCGTAACCGAAAGGCTCCGTTGCGGTCAAACTGCCCGGCAAACAGGCGCTGCTGGGGCGCAGAAAAATTAACAGAGCTGCTCAGTTTCACTTCAGAAATCTGATGGATAGTCTCGCCATCATCGGCGTGGTACATCAGCACACCGCCAATCTCTTCGGCAGCACGCACCGTGTACTTCTTGTTATCGAAGGTCTCTATCTCTTCGCCAATCTGGTAAATAATTCTTGAGAGTGGCGCATTATCAATAGCGTAAGTGCGCTCTTCATCAGCGGCCGGGAAACCCAGGGTGACCCTGCGGCCCGAAATGTCGGTAACAATTCCCAGGCCCAGCGCCGTATCACTATGGCTGACCCAACGCTGACCAATGACAAGATCCGATGTATCCAAGAAACCTCCAGACAGATTTATTTCCGGGTTGCGCCGTTTTCACGCACCCAATAAGCCGTAGCACCGCAAACCGCCGCCGGTACCACAATCAGATTAAGAACCGGCACCATCGCGGTTAACGCTACCGGAATACCAAACCCGAACGCTGACAACCGGGTATCGCCAAGCAGGCCCCGCAAGGCTCTGAAACTGACTTTATGGTTGTCTGCCGGGTAGTCAACGTACTGCAATGCCATCATCCAGCTGTTAAACAGGAACCAGAGTACCGCTGCCACCAGATTAACCACCGGAATAAGCCCGACAATGAACAGGCCAATGGCCCGGGGCAGGTAGTAAACAATTTTCTGAACCTCTCGCCACAAGGCACGGGGAATATCTTTAATAATGACCGACCAGCCATCGTCGGTCATGACCTCCTGACCGGTGAGGTGTTTTTCAGTCAGTTCTGCCAGATAGCCCTAAAAAGGCGAGCCAATCAGGTTGGCAATAATGACAAAACCGTAGGCAAGCATAAGGAGGATGACACCGCCGTACAGAATCCAGAGCAGCCAGTCGAGTGACTGCAGCCAGTTCCAGTCTGGCAGCCAGCCCATAGCAGTGGTAATAAGTTCAGAAAAAACATGGGCAAGGAAGTAAAAGAACAGGCCGAACAGCAGGACGTTAATGATCAGGGGAATAATAACAAAGAGCCTCAGACCCGGCTGACGAATCAGATAAAACCCTTCCCCGAGATAGCCGAGTCCACGAAAAAAATTACCCTTGAACATTACCGGCTGAACCTCCGTTTCAATGACATTGACGGGGCGCAAAGCATATCATGTTGAAAAGCGTTCCCACAGCACGAGAACACTGACGGACATTAT
>CAYUTG010000155.1:0-7027 GCA_964447555.1 uncultured Marinobacter sp. | reverse complement strand
TATCGGACATCGATCTTTCCTGTCTTACTGAAATTTGCCCTCACGGGACCTTCATGTGTTGTGCATGGTTTATGCTGGAACCAAACAGAGCGTACTGAGGAAGGGGCAACGAATAGCGCTTTGGCAGAACGTTATAGCACATTCACAAAATACCGCTGTTTTATTCCACAGCAATTTTAGTATAGACCGAGTTCAGGGGGCGTCAACGCTATTTGTTCTCTTTATTTTTATTTTTTATGTATGAAAAACAAAGGTTTGGAATGCAGCGATGCAAACCGCGCCGGTAATGCCGGCGGGCTTGCATCTGTTTGCCTGAAACGATGTATCAGCGGTTAAACTGCTGGCTGATCTCTTCCAGAATGGCCGGGTCGTCGATTGTGCTGGGAACACTGTAGTCTTCCCCATCGGCTATCTGCCTGATAATCCGCCGCAGTATTTTTCCTGAGCGGGTTTTGGGTAAGCGCTCTACAACAATCGCCCGGCGAAAACTGGCAACCGCACCGATTCTGTCGCGTACCATCTCTACCAGTTCATCCTCCAGTTCATCGTGGTCAATGGTTGCGCCGTCTTTGATGAGCACCAGGCCAATAGGAATCTGGCCTTTCATTTCATCCCGGGCCCCAACCACACAACATTCGGCTACGGCAGGATGGGCCCCGACCACTTCCTCCATAATGCCAGTCGACAGGCGGTGGCCGGCCACGTTAATGACATCGTCAGTACGGCCCATAATGAAGACGTAGCCATCGTCATCAATGTAGCCACCATCACCAGAGGTGTAGAAGCCTGGAATCATCTCCAGATAACTCGACTGAAAACGCTTGTCGTCGCCCCATACCGTTAGCAGGCAGCCAGGGGGTAAGGGCAGTTTAATGGCGATCTGCCCCTGCTCACCCGCAGGAAGCTGGCTACCATTACGATCTACCACCTGAACATTGTAGCCGGGTGTTGGTACCGTAGCTGAGCCGGGTTTGGTGGGAAGGGTTTCAATACCAACCGGGTTGCAAACGATGGACCAGGCCGTTTCGGTTTGCCACCAGTGGTCAAGAACTGGCAGGTGGGTGCGCTCCCGCAACCACTCATAGGTTGGCGGGTCCAGGCGCTCGCCGGCCAGAAAGAGTCGTTTGAGTGAGCTGATGTCATACCGCGATAACTGGTCGGCTTCCGGGTCTTCCTTGCGCACGGCACGAAAGGCGGTGGGGGCAGTGAACAGCATATTTACCTTGTGGTCCTGAATCACCCGCCAGAAGGCACCGGCATCGGGTGTTTTAACCGGCTTGCCCTCATAAAGCACGGTAGTACAGCCGGCAAACAAAGGCCCGTAAACAATATAGCTGTGGCCGACCACCCAGCCGACATCGGATGCCGCCCAGTAAACATCGCCGGGGTTGGCACCGTATACCAGCTTCATGCTGTAGTTCAGCGCAACGGCATGGCCACCGTTGTCACGAACAACGCCTTTAGGTTTGCCGGTAGTGCCAGAGGTATACAGAATATACAGAGGGTCCGTTGATTTAACCGGTACCGGGCCGGTCGGCTGTGCCGATGCCATCAGGTCATCCCACTCATAATCCCGGCCTTCTGTGAGGCTCGCTTTAACTTGTGGGCGCTGGAAGATAATGCAGGACTCCGGCTTGTGCTCTGCTATCTCAAATGCCTTATCAACCAGAGGCTTATACTCAATAGTTCGTGTTATTTCGATGCCGCAGGAAGCCGTTACCACAACTTTGGGCGTGGCGCCGTCTATGCGTATGGCCAGCTCATTGGCGGCAAATCCACCAAATACAACAGAATGAATGGCCCCCAGGCGAGCGCAGGCCAGCATGGCAATGGCGGCCTCGGGAATCATGGGCATGTAGATAATAACCCGGTCACCTTTTGTGACCCCCCGGTCTTTAAGAACGCCGGCAAAGCGGGCAACCTTATCGGTTAGTTCGTTATAGGTATAAGTGCGCTGGGTGTTGGTCACTGGCGAATCGTAAATAAGCGCTGCCTGTTCGCCCCGGCCGGCTCGTATGTTGGCATCGAGCGCCGCATCACTGCTGTTCATCACACCATCGGGAAACCATCGGCCGTGGCCGTTTTCCAGTGGCTCCCAGATGGTCTCCGGTGGCTCTATCCAGTCTATATACCTGGCCTGTTCTCGCCAGAAGTCTTCCGGGTGATCAATAGACCGCCGGAACTCAGATTGGTAGTCCATAAGCTCCACCTCATTGTTGCCGTTGTTGTTTTAATACCATTCAGAACAACTTTAGGCCGTTTGAGGTGGGGGGCTAGTAGACCATTGGCTTAGTTTTCGCCTATTTCCCGGCTGGACTCGCTTTCATTGACTGAGGTCACGTTTGCTGTAATCAGCCCATGCGCAACCCGGGCGCTGATCTGATCGCCAGGGGTGAGTTGAGCGGCATGGCGAACAATGTCCCCGCGGTCATCACGAACAATGGCATAACCCCGGCCAAGGGTGGCAAGCGGGCTGACCAGATGCAGCGTTTGCGCGATGTGGTCGCATTGTTCTTTTCGTTGTCTGAGTACCTGCTGAATAGTGATTTTCAGCTTCTCCTCGGCACGCGAAAGCCGCTCACGGCTCAGGTTCAGTTGCCTTGAAGGTGACTGCGTAGCCAGGCGCTGCCTCAGATGGCCGCAGCGCAGGGCTGCCTGGCCCAGGTGCTGCTGAATGGCTTTGCCAAGCCTCAGCTCAAGCTCATCCATTCGCTGGGCTTTTTCAAGCAGTTCCCGCCGTGGGTCCCGCAACCGGGCGCTCAGGTGTTCAAGTTGCGTGGACAGCCTTTTCAGGACCTGCCGGCTGGCACGCACAAGGCGGGCTTGCTGTTCGCTCAGCTGCCGGAGCCAGTTCTGCTGGTCAGGTGATATTTTTTCGGCTGCCGCAGAGGGCGTCGGTGCCCGAAGGTCGGCAACAAAATCGGCAATAGTAACGTCCACCTCATGGCCAACGGCACTGACCGTGGGAATGGTGCAGCCGGCAATTGCCCGCGCTACGGCTTCTTCGTTGAAACACCACAGGTCTTCAAGCGAGCCGCCGCCCCGGCCGATAATCAGCACATCGGCTAAACCATGTGTCTGTGCCCGCTCAACAGCCTGTACAATACTGGCCGTCGCGGCTTTGCCCTGAACAGCTGTGGGGTACAGAGTTACCGGAATGAAGGGGCAGCGCCTTGCCAGAACGGTGAGAATGTCATGAACTGCCGCACCGGTTGGCGATGTAATCACACCGATATGCTTTGGCAGGGCTGGCAGCGGCTTCTTTCGCTCTGCTGCGAACAGGCCTTCACCCTGCAGTTTGAGCTTCAGTGCATCGAATGCCTGCTGCAACTCGCCAAGCCCCGCTGGTTCAATGTGTTCAACAATAATCTGGAAGTCGCCGCGGTTTTCATACAGCGTAACCTTGCCGCGTATACGTACCAGATCCCCCTCTCTGGGTGGTGTGCGAACGCGCTGGTTGGCGCCCCGGAACATCGCACAGCGAATCTGACACTTGCGGTCTTTCAGTGAAAAGTACCAGTGGCCGGATGACGGCCGTGAAAATCCGGACAATTCACCTTCCACCCAAACCTGCATGAAGCTGGTTTCCAGCAGGTGCCTGGCCTGGTGATTCAGCTCACTGACGCTGAGTGCCCGTGGCCGGATGCTTTGAAATGACGGGGTGTCTGGAGATGTCTCGTTGTTAATCATACGCAATAGCCGAAAAGAGGGAGGGTAAAAGTAACCGAAATTCAGCAAGATGCAACCACACCCCGAAAAACCTCTGGTTTACTGCGCCCCGGCACGCCTTTATAATAGGCCGATTAAGGATTTTGCTCTGCCGTATCGCCGCGGATACGGCGCGGAAACTCCCAACCTAGCACGTTCAAAAGGCGGATCCCAATGCTGCGAATTGCCGAAGAAGCCCTCACATTCGATGATGTACTCCTTGTTCCCGGATACTCTGAAGTTCTTCCTCACGAAGTTAGCCTCAGAACCCAGTTAACCAAAAAGATTTTTTTGAATATACCTCTGGTATCGGCAGCAATGGATACGGTAACCGACGCCGAACTGGCCATTGCCATGGCGCAGGAAGGCGGTATCGGGATCATGCACAAAAACATGACGGTTGATCAGCAGGCCGCCGCCGTTCGCAAGGTCAAGAAGTTCGAAAGTGGTGTTGTGAAAGACCCGATTACGGTCACTCCGGATACCACCGTTCGTGAACTGGTTGATATCACCATCGCAAACAGCATTTCCGGCCTTCCTGTTGTTGAAGGTACCCGGGTTGTGGGCATAGTGACCGGCCGTGATATCCGGTTCGAAAGCCGCATGGATACCCCGGTTCGCGATATTATGACTCCGAAGGAAAAACTGGTAACCGTAAAAGAAGGTGCCGGGCTTCCAGAAGTTAAAGCGCTGTTGCACAAGCACCGCATTGAAAAAGTGCTGGTTGTAAACGACGACTTCGAGCTGCGCGGCCTTGTGACGGTAAAAGATATCCAGAAAGCCAAAGACTACCCGCGGGCCTGTAAAGATGAGCAGGGCCGGCTGCGTGTTGGCGGTGCGGTGAGCACCGGTGGTGATACTGAAGCCCGCATTGCGGCACTGGCCGAGGCCGGCGTGGACGTGATCGTGGTAGACACGGCCCACGGCCACTCCCACGGTGTTATCGAGCGTGTTCGCTGGGTTAAGGAACATTTTCCGGATGTTCAGGTTATCGGTGGCAACATTGCGACTTCAGATGCAGCTATTGCACTGGCCGATGCCGGGGTAGATGCTGTAAAAGTTGGTATCGGCCCGGGTTCTATCTGCACAACCCGTATTGTGGCAGGTATTGGTGTACCCCAGGTGTCAGCGGTTTCTAATGTTGCTGCGGCGCTGAAAGAGCGTGGTGTTCCGTTGATTGCTGACGGTGGCATTCGTTTTTCCGGTGATATTGCCAAAGCCATTGCCGCCGGCGCCCACTGCGTTATGGTGGGTAGCCTGCTGGCAGGTACCGATGAAGCTCCGGGTGAAGTTGAGCTGTTCCAGGGGCGCAGTTACAAAGCGTACCGTGGTATGGGCTCTCTTGGTGCCATGGGGCAGGGCTCCAGCGACCGTTATTTCCAGGACGCCAGCAAAGGTATCGAAAAGCTGGTTCCTGAAGGCATTGAAGGCCGGGTGGCCTGCAAAGGGCCAATGCGCAATATTATTCATCAGTTGGTGGGCGGCTTGAGAGCCTCTATGGGCTATACCGGTAGTGCCAACATAGATGAAATGCGTACCAAGCCGGAGTTTGTCCGCATTACCAACGCCGGTATGCGCGAGAGCCACGTTCACGATGTGACGATTACCAAAGAGGCGCCCAACTACCGTATCGGTTAAGCTTTGCATACTTTGAGCGCGGCTCGCTTTCCGGGTCGCGCTGCCCGTTTCTGACCCGAGGACCCCATGGCCCAGAATATTCACGACCACCGCATCCTGATTCTTGATTTTGGTTCCCAGTACACGCAACTTATTGCGCGACGGGTTCGGGAAATCGGCGTTTACTGTGAAATCAGAGCGTTTGATATCACCGATAAAGAGCTAAAAGAGTTCAACCCTAAAGGCATTATTCTTGCCGGCGGTCCGGAATCAGTGACTGAACTTGACTGTCCGCGGGCACCGGAAGGCCTGTTTGAGTGGGGTATTCCGGTTCTGGGCATTTGCTATGGCATGCAAACCATGGCTGAGCAACTCGGTGGGCGTGTTGCAAGCTCAGACAAGCGTGAGTTCGGTTACGCTCAGGTTCGGGTACGAACAGAGAGCCCATTGCTACGGGACATAACAGACCACCTTCATGCCACAGGCGATTCGCTGCTGGATGTCTGGATGAGCCACGGCGACAAGGTTGCCGTTATGCCGGAAGGTTTCGAGCTTCTGGCCTCTACGGAAAGTGCACCTATTGCTGCTATGCAGGATGTCAGCCGGAACCTGTACGGTGTTCAGTTCCATCCGGAAGTGACCCACACGCTGCAGGGCAAGCGCATTCTTGAGCACTTTGTTCTGAACATCTGTAACTGTGAAATCCTCTGGACCCCGGCCAAGATTGTAGACGATGCCGTTCGCCAGATCCGCGAGCAGGTGGGCGACGACAAAGTGCTGCTGGGCCTGTCTGGCGGCGTGGATTCATCGGTGACCGCTGCATTGTTGCACAGGGCAATTGGCGACAAACTTACCTGCGTATTCGTTGATAACGGCCTGCTTCGCCTGAACGAGGGCAATCAGGTGATGGATATGTTCGCAAGCAACATGGGCGTGAAGGTTATCCGGGCCGATTCGGAAGACCTGTTTCTGTCCAAACTCAAGGGCGTTGAGGATCCCGAGCAGAAGCGCAAAATAATCGGCAATACGTTTATTGATGTGTTTGATAACGCGGCAGCCTCCATTAAAGATGTTAACTGGCTGGCCCAGGGCACAATCTATCCGGATGTGATTGAATCTGCCGCGTCTAAAACCGGCAAAGCCCATGTGATCAAGTCTCATCACAATGTGGGTGGCCTGCCGGAAACCATGAAAATGAAGCTTGTGGAGCCGCTGCGCGAGTTGTTCAAAGACGAGGTACGCAGAATTGGCCTTGAGCTTGGGCTGCCCTACGACATGGTGTATCGCCACCCATTCCCCGGGCCGGGGCTGGGTGTACGGATTCTGGGTGAGGTGAAAAAGCAGTACGCCGACATTCTGCGTCGTGCCGATGCTATTTTTCTGGAAGAGCTGCAGCGGGCGGATTTGTATCACAAAACCAGCCAGGCATTTGCAGTATTCCTGCCGGTTAAATCGGTGGGTGTTGTCGGCGACGCCCGTCGCTATGAATATGTCATTGCCCTGCGGGCAGTTGAGACCATCGATTTCATGACGGCCCGCTGGGCGCGTCTGCCATACGAACTCCTGGAAATCGTGTCCAACCGGATCATTAACGAGATTACCGAAGTTTCCCGGGTGACTTACGATGTGTCGTCCAAGCCGCCTGCGACGATTGAGTGGGAATGATTCCGCGTCTGGCACAGCCAGGCACCTGATGGCATGA
>CAYUTG010000154.1:2675-7083 GCA_964447555.1 uncultured Marinobacter sp. | reverse complement strand
CGGTCAGCATGAAGTGCCAGAATTCGCCATCGGTATACAGGTATTCCATGTCCTGATCTATGACATCGGCCGCCTCAAGACTTTCTCCGGATTTAAACGTCCGCTCCCAAACCCGGTTGTTCATAAGGTTGCGGAGTTTTACGCGGTTGAATGCCTGGCCTTTACCAGGTTTAACAAATTCGTTTTCAACAATGATGCAGGGGTCGCCATCCAGCAAAACTTTGAGACCACTGCGGAATTCGTTGGTAGAATAGGAAGCCATGAAATGTTCACCTGACAAAATGCTGTTTAAAATTCAAGGTTCGCTATGATACAGCGAACCCCTGCCCGTATAGAAGCCCGGGTTTCCGACGACCACCGAAGCTGGCAACAGATACTGTCGGAATCCATCACATCACCTGAAGAGTTGCTGCGGTGTCTGGAACTGCCTCCGGAGCAATGGCTGCAAGGGGCAAAAGCCGGTCATGAACTGTTTTCCATACGGGTTCCCCGTCCGTTTCTGGCACGTATGTGCAAGGGTGATCCGGCAGACCCTCTGCTCAGGCAGGTTTTGCCACTACAGGAAGAAACCCTGAGTGTACCCGGTTATATCAGTGACCCGTTGGCAGAAGATGGCGCCATTCAGACAACCGGCCTGATTCGCAAATACCGGAGCCGGGCACTGCTGATGGTCACAGGCCAGTGTGCCGTTAACTGCCGCTACTGCTTCCGCCGGCACTTTCCCTATGAGGAGCAACGGCTGAGCCCCCGCGACCGGGAGCATGTTATCGAGACATTATCTGCCAGCCCGGAAATCAACGAAGTGATTTTCAGCGGTGGCGACCCGCTGGCCGTCAATGACCGCCTGCTTGCACAGTGGGCCACGACTATCAGTGCCATTCCCCACATTAAACGTTTACGCATTCACACCCGGCTGCCGGTGGTTATCCCCCAGCGCGTCTGCGATACGCTGCTTGACTGGCTGTCGGGGGTGCCGATGAAAACCATAATCGTCGTGCACATTAATCATCCCGCCGAAATTGACGACTCTGTACGCTCGGCACTAAGCTGCCTTCGTTCAGCCGGCGCTACGCTTCTGAATCAGAGTGTTATTCTCAGTGGTGTGAACGACAGCGCGGATGTGCTTGAGCAATTAAGCGAGGCGCTGTTCGATGCTGGCGTACTGCCTTACTACCTGCACGCTTTCGATCCGGTACAGGGAGCACATCATTTTGATGTAAAAGATGAAACGGCAAAGCTGCTGATTCGCGAACTGTTAACGCGGCTACCCGGCTTTCTGGTTCCGAAGCTGGTCCGGGAAGTACCGGGAAAAGAGAGCAAAACACCTGTCGATTCGTTTCTGTAAAAGAGCCAATGACAGATTGTGCATTGCGGGCCGGAATCAAGCTCACATGTCAAAGATTGTTAACTCGTGAATTTCTCGCTTTTTGTTGTTGGTTTGCTACCTTATAGTCAAGTAGAGTTTAACGATAAAAACATGTATTTACGGCGTTTTCCTGACAATTAAAACAGTGGCGTGCACTCATGGAAGGCAAGATTCTGAAACCTGATCTACAAGTTCCTGAGCAGAAAACAGCAAGTCTGTCGTTCTGTGACACGACATCAAAAGCATTCAGGGGCTGGATTGATCAGTTGCCGATGGCCAACATCGGCGAGGTTTCACGCCAGCTGTACCACGCGATTATCGAACTCAACCAGCTGTTCACCTCCCCGCAGCAACGTCTGCAGTTTCTGGAACTGATTCGTACAAAGATTCATTTTGTCTGCCGTGAACTGTCCCGCCATTACCTTGGCCTTGCCGTTGCGTTACCGGAAAAACAACGCAAAATTGCCAACCTGTCCCAGGCGCTTCAGTTACACCTGGCCTCTGGTTACAAGCTGTGTGTCATGGAGTTCCTTGATAATGGCGGGCTGGATAAAAACCGCAAACAGATTGCTACCGCTATCCACCGGGTAACGTCTGAGCTGGCAGCAACCATCGTACGGTCACACCAGCTCTACTGTCCCAGCCCCGCCCTCAGTTGGCTGGAATGCCATCGGCTGTTTCGGTTCGCCTACCGCAACAAACTGTCTGGCCTTCAGGTAGAGGACAATCTGCTTCAACACCGGCGCACCAGCTCTGTGGCCGACAGCTACAAGCGTATTCTGTTGCTCGGGTGCGCACGGCTTAACCAGCTACGCCAGGCTGAACTACTACAGGTTTATGAGCTGTTTGAAGCCTGGACTGACCACACCCACTGCAGCCCCGACACCGACAACGACAGCCTTTTTGTAGTTAACATGGAACGGGATGCACCACCGGTTTACCGAAGCCTTCTGGACCACAAACCGGGCGAAGAAAGCTTTGGCTTTGACACTCACGCTCTGTCAGCCATGGTCTCTGATGCACTGCAGGCGCGGCGCAACAACACCAGTACCGAGACCAGCCTGCAGATACCCGGCACGGTCAGCGACACACTGCTGGTTCATCTCAGCCAGGCGCTCGGCATTCTGGCCAAGCGGAATTTCAACCGTATTGCCAGCCATGGCACACTCGAAATCTGTGTGGGTCTTACCGCCACACATTTCTTTATAGCGGGTGAGAAGACATTTACTGAATTTGTTAACGGCAACGACAATGGCGGCCAGGGTGATGAAAATCTGTTTGTTCGTTATTCCCGGAAAAAGGAGGACGCCTGGGCCGGAGCTCACGACGCCGGTACCAGTGACGATGTTCTGCACTCAGCTGACACACCAATCACCTTCCGGGACAGCCACGGCACCAGCGTGTCTGCCACTGGGGAGAAAAACAGGCCCAAAGCCCATCACGCATTGCTGGTGAATACCAGCCCTGGTGGTTATTGCGTTATATGGGAAACCAGTGTGCCCTCTTCACTGCAAGCAGGGGAAGTACTGGGGGTACGTGAGCATGGCTCCCACCCATGGAGTGTAGCCATAGTTCGCTGGATCCGACAAATCAGACATCAGGGAACGCAGGTGGGTATAGAGCTTCTTGCCCCCAGTGCTTCACCTTGCGGCGTCAGGCTTATACAAAAAATCGGCAACAGCAGCGAGTATCTCAGGGGGTTACTGCTACCAGAGATCAGTGTTGTCAATCAGTCAGCAACGCTGATAACACCACGACTTCCCTTTCAGTCCGGCAGCCGTATTTCCATGCTGCATGATGGCCGGGAAGATCAGGGGCACTTGTCCAGGAAAGTGTCCGCCACTGGCAGCATCAGCCAGTTTGAACTGAAGCTTCAATCCACGGCCAGTGTCGATACCAACACACCGTCATCGTCATCATCTGGCACCAGTGAAGATGAATTTGATTCACTCTGGCCCTCATTATAAATTCTGACACCCACTGAATTGTGCCCACTGGCACACACAGTTCCCTGTCAGGGTTGTTATTGAGGCGTAACCCCTGCATCATCAGTGTAAATGCAGCCTGGCCCGGATGCCTGTGGACTTTTCCCGCACAACGCCGGTTTCAAAGCAGACAACCGCCTGTGGTACTGGCTGCTCCGCTAATTGTGTTTCGTGAGATATCCAGAGAATGCAGAAAAAGAACGCGACCGTACATTTGCTGATTCTTGACCCCTCCCAAAACGACGCTGAATCGCTGGTCAGCCTGCTCAGAAATTCCGGAAAGGCGACCCGCGCTCACCGCATTACGTCTGAAGAAGACCTTGAGGAAACCCTCAAATCCGGCAACTGGGATTTGCTGCTGGCACGGGATCTGGAGCAGGAATTCGGGGCCGATGATGCCCTGGCAACGGTTCGGCGCATGGACAAGGATATTCCGTTCATACTGTTAACCGAAGAGGAAAGCCGCGAGCGCACGGTAGCCATTATGAAGGCAGGCGCGCAGGCTACCGTTTCCTTCCACCACACAGACCTTCTGGTGCTCACGGTTAACCGGGAACTGGCAGCTCTGGACGAGCGCAGGCGCAGGCGATTACTGGATTCGCATTTACGGGAAGCCGAGCAGCGGTGTCAGTTGTTGCTTGAAAGCTCCAAAGATGCCATCGCTTACATTAATGATGGCATGCATATCTATGCTAACCAGTCCTATATGGAGTTCCTGGGCTACGACGACATAGACGATCTGATCTGCATTCCATTGCTGGATACCCTCACCCCGGAAAGCCAAAGCAAGTACAAGGAATTTGCCAAAGAGTTTGCGGAAAAGAAAGAAGACGGCATGACCCTGAACTGCACCGCACGGCGCAGTGATGATAACGAACTGAACGTTACCATGGCGGTGTCTGCCGCCACCTATGACGGCGAGGCCTGCACACAGATTGTACTTCAGCCCGAGCACAGCGATGCCGAACTGGAAGAGAAGCTCCGCCAGATAAGTAGCCAGGACCTGCTGACCGGTCTTTATAACCGGCAACACCTGATGAATGCGCTGGCTGAAAAC
>CAYUTG010000154.1:0-2665 GCA_964447555.1 uncultured Marinobacter sp. | reverse complement strand
ATTGCCAGAGCCGGTAAAGACAACACATCAGGTGCTTTAGCGTATATCGCAATAGACAACTTCATGAGCATGAAAAGCCAGGTGGGCATTGCCGGTGCCGATCTGCTTCTGGGCGATCTGGCCAACCTGCTTAAAGAGCAGGCCGGTGATGACCTGACTCTGGCCCGTATGAGTGACGATGCCTTCAGCGTTATGTGCATGCCGTGCGACGAGAAAACCCTGGCTGAGCGGAGCGAGCGCATTCGTAAAGCCGTTGAAGACTGCCTGTTCGATATTAATGGACGAACCCTTCCATTGACGGTCAGTATCGGCGTTGCCGCCATTACCGAGAATTCGCCAAAAGCTGAAGAGTTGCTGGCAAGAGCTCACACGGCCTCGTTCGATGTTCGCAAAAAAGAGGGCCACGAACAGGGCAACGGCGTATTGATTTACAACCCCGCAGACTACGAATCTCTGGATGACACCAACTCCATAGAGGCGATTCAGAAGGCGTTGGACGAAAACCGGTTCCGGCTGCTGTTCCAGCCGATCATTAACCTTCGCGGTGAGGGAGAGGAGCATTACGAGGCGTCTGTTCGCATGCTGGACAAGGATGACGAGGAGGTCTCACCTTATGACTTCCTGCCACCCATGGGCCCTTCGGACACAGCCATCAAGATAGACCGGTGGGTCATTCTGCAAACCATCAAACAGTTGTCTGGCCATCGATCAAGGGGGCACGACACCCGTCTGTTCCTGAACGTAACGGCAGAAACCCTGCAAGACAAAACCTTCACCCCATGGCTCAGCGTTGCGTTAAAAGCAGCCAGGCTGCCCGGAGATTCGCTCATCTTCCAGATTCGGGAAGGTGATGCCAACAACTACATGAAGCAGGCCAAAGAGTTCACCAGGGCAGTTCATGAGCTGCACTGTAAAGTCTCCATTTCACAATTCGGCTGCGCCCTGAACCCGTTTAACACCCTCAAGCATATAGACACAGACTACGTGAAAATTGACGGGTCGTTTACTGAGGAAATTCAGAAAAACGACGAGGCAAAGGAACAGGTGAAGGAAATGGTCAAAACGCTGCAGAGCTCAGCCAAGCTGACCATTATTCCGCTGGTAGAAAACGCCGGCGTACTGGCTACCCTGTGGCAGGCCGGCGTGAATTACATTCAGGGCTACTACCTGCAAGCCCCGGTACCGGAAATGAACTACGATTTCGGTGATAACTGATTGGTGTCACTTTCCCGATAGCCAATCAGGTAGAGTATGGCGTCCAGCCCCAGCGTCGATATGGAATGGCGAGCCGACTCCTTCACCAGGGGCTTGGCACGGAAAGCCACGCCCAGGCCTGCCTGGCTAAGCATGGGTAAATCGTTGGCGCCATCGCCTACCGCAATGATTTGCTCCCGGGAAATACGCTCTTTTCTGGCTATTTCCTGAAGCAATTCTGCCTTGCGCTGGCCATCAACAATCTGGCCAGATACCTCGCCGGTCACTTTCCCGTCTTTGATTTCCAGCTCATTGGCATATACATAATCCATGCCCAGCTTGTTTTGCAGGTGGCGGGCAAAGTAGGTGAAGCCACCAGAGAGAATCGCCGTGCGATAACCCAGCTCCTTCAGGCTTTTAATCAGATGCTCAGCCCCTTCCGTGAGGTTAAGACGGGCCGCTACCTTTTCAAGTACTGACTCATCCAGCCCTTTCAGCAGCGCCAGACGCTCTGCAAAGCTCTGACTGAAGTCCAGCTCGCCCCGCATGGCTCTTTCGGTAATTGCGGCAACCTGCTTACCAACCCCGGCCTCCAGCGCCAGCTCATCAATAACCTCGGCATCTATGAGGGTGGAATCCATATCAAAGACCACCAGCCGGCGGTTCCTGCGGAATATGGAATCCTCCTGAACGGCAATATCCACATTCATTCCACCGGCAAGATGAAGAAATTCCTCGCGCAGCGCCTCAGGTTCAGAGGGCGTTCCGCGCACTGAGAACTCAACACAGGCAATCCGGTTTTCTGACGCATCTAAAGACGGGCGGGCAGACAGACGGGTGATATTGTCTATATTCAGGCCATGGCGCGCGATAATGGCAGATACCCGGGCAATCTGCTCAGATTTGATATCCCGGGACAGCAGAGTGACGATATAACAGGCACGATTACGCCCCTCAGCCCACGCCTGATACTCCTCTACCGTAATGGGTGCGAACCGAACCTGAAGATCCAGTGCATGCAGACGGAACATCAGATCACGGATAACCGGGGAGGATTTTGAGCCGTCCGGAATCTCGATCAGAATGCCCCAGGTCAGATAATCATGAATAACGGCCTGGCCGATATCCAGAATCCGCACATCATACCTGCCCATAATCCCGGTAATTTCCGAGGTAAGTCCGGGTTTGTCCCGGCCAGATACGTTTACCAATACCAGCTCACTCACGCTCAGGGCTCTCCTCTTCTTTCCTGGCCGCGGACGGAATAACTTCAATGGTATCGACACGCTGCAGGCCTCGTGGCAACTTGTGACCACGGCGTCCGCGCTCGCCGATATAATGCTCAAGATCGCTGAACTGAAGGCCCATTTTGCGCTTACCTGCCTGGATTTCCAGCTGGTCATCTTCGGCAAAAATCGCAGCGGCAACCACAAACTCCTCACGGTTCTGAACCCGTGCTGAGGGAATGCTG
>CAYUTG010000153.1:0-7140 GCA_964447555.1 uncultured Marinobacter sp. | reverse complement strand
GATCGAAGGCAAGATCAACATCAAAGATGTGGTGTCCGAAGGCCAGGAAGTCATCGTCCAGGTCGACAAGGAGGAGCGTGGCAACAAGGGCGCAGCCCTTACCACGTTTATCTCACTGGCCGGACGTTACCTCGTCCTCATGCCAAACAATCCGCGCGCCGGTGGCATTTCACGCCGGATTGAAGGCGAAGAGCGGGCGCAACTCAAAGAAGCCATGAACGATGTGCAGGTGCCCAAGTCCATGGGCATAATTGTGCGCACCGCCGGTATCGGACGTAACACCGAAGAACTTCAGTGGGACCTCGATTACCTGGTGCAGTTCTGGGAAGCCATCACCCAGGCCGCCGGAGAGCGCAAAGCCCCCTTCCTGATTCATCAGGAAAGCAACGTCATCATCCGCGCCGTACGCGACTACCTTCGCCAGGATATTGGCGAGGTTCTGATTGACTCCAGCACCGTACACGATGATGTGCTGAATTTTGTGCGGGCCGTAATGCCCACCTTTGAAAACAAGATCAAGCTGTACAAGGATGAAATTCCACTGTTCAGCCGGTATCAGATTGAGGGCCAGATAGAGACAGCATTCCAGCGGGAAGTGAAGCTGCCCTCCGGTGGCTCTATCGTGATCGACCCGACCGAAGCACTGGTCTCTATAGACATCAACTCCTCTCGTGCCACCAAAGGTCACGACATTGAGGAAACCGCATTCCAGACTAACCTGGAAGCGGCGGAAGAAATTGCCCGCCAACTGCGCTTGCGCGACATGGGCGGCCTGATTGTTATCGACTTCATCGACATGACACCGGCCAGGCACCAGCGCGAAGTTGAGCAGAAAATGCGCGAAGCGCTTGAGATTGACCGGGCACGGGTTCAGGTAGGAAAAATTTCCCGTTTTGGTCTGCTGGAGATGTCTCGCCAGCGCCTGCGTCCATCGCTTGGCGAAACTCGTAGTGAAGTGTGCCCTCGCTGTGAAGGGCAAGGCACTATCCGCGGCATTGAATCGCTGGCACTAAGCATCATGCGATTAATTTATGAAGAGTCGTCCAAGGAAAAAACTGGCGAAGTTCGTGCTGTCGTTCCGGTGCCCGTGGCCACATTCCTTCTTAATGAAAAGCGCAAAGAGCTTGCCAGCATCGAAACCCGGCAGGAAGTTAACGTTGTTGTGGTCCCTGTACCCCACATGGAAACACCGCATTTTGAGATTTTGCGGATGCGTCAGGACGAGTCCACACCTGAGCACATTTCCAGCCACCAGGTAGCTGAAGAATACAATCAGCGTGAAGAAGTTGTGATCGAAGCGCCGGCGGCAGAGCGGCCTGTACGGGAGCAGGCAGCTGTCAAAGCTATACGACGCACAGCGCCAGCCCCTGCTCAGACGGCTGAAGCTGACACAGCCGAGCAGGAAGCAAGCCTGCTTCGTCGTCTGGGCCGCAAAATCGCCGACTTCTTCAGCGATGGTGAAGAGCAGCCAGCCAACGCCCGAACCAGCTCGTCCAGAACCACAGCCAGGGGCACCAGTGACCGTCGCGGCCAGGAGCGCCAGGACCGCCGCAAGTCGCGGGTAGCCCGTGATGACCAGCGTGGCAATAATGGTAAGCGCAGTGGCAACGACCGTCGACAAAATGGCCAGCAGGCCCGGGGCGACGACAACCGCTCACGCAATCGCAACCGGAATGACGAACAGACCCGCGATAGCCAGAACCGCCAGTCTTCAGACAAGAATACTGACAGCAAAGGCGACAATGGCCGCAAGGATGGCCAGAACCGTGGCCGCAGCCAGAACCGGAACAAACCGCGCCGGGACTCACAGGACAGCCGCGGGCAAAAAGACAATAAAGACTCTAAAGACCTGAAAGATTCGGCACAAAAGTCCGCCGGCAACGACAAAAGCAGCAGTGATGACAAGCGCCGCAAGCCTCGCAGGCCTCGCGGCCGTGACGGCTCACCCACAGACACCCCGGCGTCTACGCCAGCGGATCGTAAAGCCGCACGCGGGCAAAAGCATCAGGACGACACTCAACTGGAGCAGGCTCGCGAAAATGGCAAGCCAGAACCAAAGGCAGAGGTGAAAACCGGCTCAAAAACAGAGACTGCTCAGGAAAAGTCCGCCCAAACTCCAGTGACTGCTGAAAAACCAGCAAAAGACTCACAGGCAGCCCCGGCAGCCGACTCTGCAGCCAGTGCACCCAAAGCTGAGGCACCAACAGCCAAGACAGCCGGGGAAACAACCCAGGCAGCAGAAAATAAGCAGGACACCAAGGCCGAAGCTCAGCCAGCCAAAGCCGAAACCGTACCTGCAGCGGAAAAGGCACCAGCCAAACCGAAGAGCACCGAAAAGGCCTCGGAATCTGGCCCTGACAAGGAGCCTTCTGCCCCTGGTAAAGAGCCGTCCGCCGCAGGTAAAGAGCCTTCCAGTTCGGATCAAGGGTCCGCCAGCCCGGGTAAAAAGCCTTCTGGCCAGGAAAATAAGCCCGCCAGCGAAAGCAAAGAAGAGAAGCGCCCTGCTCCATCCAGAAATACTTCAGAGCCGGTCACTTCTGCACCCGTAGAAACGGACAAAGCAGACAAGGCGGGTGAGGTAGAGAAAGCACCCAAACCCCGCGCCAGCGCTAAAGCTGAGAAATCTGCAGAAAAAGCTGAGAAAGGCAGCACCGAAACCACAGAAGCCGGCAATGCAACATCTGAAGCACAAGCTTCAAAACCTGCGTCAGAGAGCAACGAAAAGCCCAAACCCGCAGAAAACGCGGCAGAGGAAGAGCCCAAGGCTAAAAAGGCACCCAAAACCGAACCTGCAGCCAAAGCAGACTCGGGCAATACCGATACAGAGCAGCCCACTGTCGACGTGCCGGTAACACCCGGGCGTGCCTATAACGACCCGAGAGAGGTTCGTAAGCGCCAGCGTGCGGCAGCCGAAGCCAAGAAAACCGGGAGTAACTGACCGATGCTATCTGACTCGGACATTGAAGCGCTGGAAGACATCCTTTTTGCTGAGCCCTGGGGCGACGATGCACTGGATTTCTTCGGCTTGCACGGTGTTGTTTGTGCCGGAGTTGTCGGGCCCGTTGAGTTGGGCGTGGAGGATATCTTCCGTCTGGCCACGGGCACTGAGTCGGCTCCTCAGGGCGGAGTTCCCGAAGCCTTTACACGCTGTGTCAGGCAACTGGCAAAAGCCATGGCCCATTCACTGGATATGGGCCAGGCGCTCGAACTGCCGGAACCGGAAGACGGCGACCCGATGAACGCCCTGGAGAACTGGTGTGCAGGATTTGTGGATACCTTCCTCGAACATGAGGAAACCTGGCTGGAGTCATCCAGCGAGGAAGAAACGGCCGACCTGATGCTGCCGATGCTGACACTCTCGGGCTTGTTCGAAGACGAAGATTTTCAGAGGGTACGCGATAGTGAGAAGTTATCATGCCAGATGGCTGACGCCATTCCGGATGCTCTCACCGACCTGTACCTGCTGTTCCACGCACCGGACTAAAGCACACCTGCACCAACAGGCGCTTTAAAATGATGCCAGACGGGCTCTAATCCGTCTGGCATTTTCATTATGCGGCCCAGCTCACACCAACTGGCTCCCGGGAAATGAAAATCACTGCCCTGGCTGGCCAGCAGGTTTTCCCGCCGGCACAGTTCTGCGACAAAACCAAGGTCACCACTCGATTGGCCAGACGTTGACACCTCTATGGCGCGGCCACCGGCCCTGCCAAAATCCGCCGTGAGTTCACGAAGTTTGGTCGCTGTAAGACGATACTTGCGCGGATGCGCCAGAACTGCGATACCTCCGGCCTCGGTAATCCACCGGACTACCTCCGGCAACTCTGGCCAAAAGGCTTTTACATCTCCTGGTTTGCCACTGCCCAGGTGCCGTTTGAAAGCCTGAGCGGGATTACGGACAACCTCGGCCTCAACCAGTATCTCCGCAAAGTGTGGCCGGCCGGGAACATCACCACCTGAAGCGTCGGTGGCGCGTTTCAGCAAGTCTGGAACTTTCAGGTAACTCAGTTTATCGTCAATGGCCCTTGCCCGCTCCCAGCGGTTATCATTCTGGCGCTCAAGTGCGGCGGTGAATGCCTTGCTCTGTGCATCGAAATCAAGCCCGACAACATGAATTGTCCGGCTTTTCCAGACACAGGAGAGCTCAATGCCGGGGATGAGAGAAACCCCACTCTCCCTGGCAGCCAGGCCGGCCTCTGCCAGCCCGGATATAGTGTCATGATCGGTAAGTGCCAGATGAGTGACGCCCTGCTCTGCTGCCCTGGCAACCAGGCCGGATGGCGTCAGTGCGCCATCAGACGCCGTACTGTGGCAATGCAGATCAATGCACAAGCGATGGTCTTGCGGTATAGTCACAAAAATTTCCCGAGTCAGATGGCTGGCGTGAAAGCTGGCTTCAGAGCCAGTGTATCAGCCATGCCGCGGCACTGCTTTAACTTAACGTTACCGGGAGTACCGGCAACACATCTGTTCCCCAACGAAAACCGGAGCCTGTATGCATTACGCTATCATCAGTGAAGATGTCGAAAACAGCCTGCCCATGCGCCAATCTGCAAGACCCGCACACCTTGAACGTCTGCATGCACTCAAAGCCGAAGGTCGCCTTTTGCTGGCTGGCCCCCACCCGGCAATAGATTCACCTGATCCTGGCGAAGCTGGCTTCAGTGGCAGCCTGGTTGTTGCCGAGTTCGATTCGCTGGACGCGGCCAGGCGCTGGGCCGACTCAGACCCTTACATTGCAGCAGGTGTGTACCAGAACGTCGTGGTAAAGCCATTCAAAGCGGTATTACCATAGCCACTGGCCAGGCATCCGGGTAACCGCGCGTTTCATCCTTATTGCCTAAATCCGTATTCGGGCTACCATGAGCTTATTGTAATGATGGCCAGCTTGAACCACGGGGCATCTGTGACAAAATTGCGCTCTTAATATCTAACAGCTTATTCATCGTCCAACTCAGGGAACGTAACCCGTGACGCCTTTTCGTCTCATTATCAGCATACTCTTTATTCTATCATCGGTAGCCGCCGCCCAAGCCAGGACTGTCTGGGTGGATGACCAGCTGTATTTACCTGTGCGGGCAGGTGCAGGCACCCAGTACCGGATTATTGAAAACGCTGTTCCCAGTGGTACCCCGCTGGAGCTGATAGAGACTACTGATTCCGGATACACCCGGGTACGCACCCCCAAAGGTAATGAAGGCTGGGTTTCCAGTCAGTACCTGAGCGACACCCCCATTGCAAAAGATAAACTGAAGCGTGCAAACCAGCAGCTGGAACAGGCTCAGAATGAGTTGGCGCAAACCAGGGAACAGCTGGCCAGCGTAACCAAAGAGCGGGACGCATTGGCAAGCTCGGAGTCTTCACTCTCTGACCGCTCAGCCTCCCTTCAGGAGGAGCTGAAGAGAATAAAGAGTATTGCAGCGGACTCAATCAACCTGAACCGCCGGAACCGGGAGCTGCGAGAAGAGAATCAGAAAATCCGCAACGACCTGGAAGTGCTGACGGCCGAAAATGAGCGGCTGGAGGCCAGCAAAGAATCAGACTTCATGTTGCTGGGTGCCGGGCTGGTTCTTGGTGGTGTACTATTGGCACTGATTCTTCCCATGCTTAAACCAACAAGAAAAACTGACAACTGGGCTTAGCGCTATGAAAGATTATTCGGAAAAGCGTGATTTTCACCGTATGCAGGTGAACTCGGAAGTTGAGATCACAGACAGCCAGGGAGAGGTATTCACCGGAATCTGCAAGGATCTCAGCGCGACCGGAATGCAGATAATGGTTAAGCAGCCCGTACCGGTAGGACAGGAACTGAAAGCCGTCATTAAGGCGACAGGTGACCAGATTCCACCACTGGAAACGATTTGCGAGGTATTACGCTGTGACGAGGATGGCGACGGCTACCTGCTGGGTACGGCCATCAGCGAGGTGAACTAAGGCCCGGCAGGCACGCCGGGCCAGAGTGGAGTATTCCCAAGCCTTACAGCAAAGGTTTTTCGGAAACGACAATGCCATTATTATCAGCGTAAACATAATGGCCAGGGTGAAACGTAATACCGTGAAAGGTCACGGGAATATTCAGATCACCAATCCCACGCTTTTCCGTTTTACGCGGTACCGTACCCAGCGCCTGAACACCCAGAGGTGTCTGCCCTATCTCATCGACATCGCGAATGCAGCCATAAATTATCAGGCCCGCCCAGCCACTTTGTGCAGCCTTCTCCGCCAGCATATCGCCAAGCAGTGCGTTTCGCTTTGAGGCGCCGCCGTCAACTACCATAACCCGGCCCCGGCCTGGCTGGCCGACCTGCTCTTTAACCACGGAATTATCTTCAAAGCATTTCACGGTTACTATCTCGCCGCCAAATGCTTTGTTGCCGCCATAATTATTAAAGCCCGGCTCAACGACCTGAACGTCCGGGAACTCATCACACAAATCCGGAGTGATAATTTCTGCCATTAGCTGTACTCCTGCTCTTGAAATAAACTCAGTCGATCTTCTCATCGGCCAGGAAGAACCAGGTATCCAGTACCGAATCGGGGTTCAGTGAAACCGAATCAATGCCCTGATCCATCAGCCACTTGGCCAGATCCGGGTGATCAGAAGGCCCCTGGCCACAGATACCAATGTATTTACCGGCTTTCTTGCAGGCCTGAATGGCATTGGACAACAGCGCCTTCACGGCATCGTTCCGCTCATCAAACAGATGGGCAATAATGCCTGAGTCCCGATCCAGCCCAAGCGTTAACTGGGTAAGGTCATTGGAGCCGATAGAGAAGCCATCAAAGTACTCAAGGAACTGATCGGCCAGCAAGGCGTTTGCGGGCAACTCACACATCATAATAATGCGCAGGCCATTTTCCCCTCGCTTGAGCCCGTTTTCAGCAAGAAGCTCGACAACCTGTCTGGCTTCACCAACGGTACGAACGAAAGGAACCATCACTTCGACATTCGTCAGGCCCATTTCGTCACGAACTTTTTTGAATGCCCGGCACTCCAGCTCAAAACAGTCGCGGAACGTCTCGGAAATGTAACGGGATGCGCCACGGAAACCGAGCATCGGGTTTTCTTCGTCCGGCTCGTAAAGCGTGCCACCAATCAGATTGGCGTATTCGTTAGATTTGAAATCAGACAGGCGCACA
>CAYUTG010000152.1:0-7212 GCA_964447555.1 uncultured Marinobacter sp. | reverse complement strand
GATGAAAGATTATGGCTATACCGATGCTTTCTCTGATGGCGCCGGAACTAGCCGGGCTGGATTCAGCCCGCTGTCCCGTGCTGTTCTCTACGTTTCTTGATAGCTCACAGATTACCGTTAAACGAGGGCGAACCCTGGTGATGACCGTAGAGCTGGCCGTCTCTGCAACGGATTATTATATTGACGGTGCTTTGTGGACAGAGCACCGGGTAGAAGGTGAATACCTGTTCCGCGACACGCTTACGCTAAAAATGACTCCGGCGGGCAAGGGGTGGAATTTACGGTATGTTTCCACAGACGAGCAGTGGAGTGAGCGTGGCGGGCACCGAGTGGAATCCGATGGCGATAGTTTTCTGATTCCACTGTCTTCGAAGAAAGGCTTTAAGGCCCAGTTGCGAATGAATCTTCGGAATCACGTCTGATTTAACCCTCGGCCAGGTTGCCAGGGTCTATTCTGTAGAAGTTACACAGAAGTTCGTACACTGCGGGCTGCTGTTCTTTCAGGTGCTCTGGTTGCTGATAGAAGGTTTCCGTCAGTACTGCAAAGAACTCTGCTGGTTGCGTGGCACCGTAAGGATCGAGCCAGCTTTCCCGCTGATGTCTCAAAGAATTCCGGAGATTGTCGTAGGCTGTGGTCATGGTTTGTTGCCACTCTCTGGCTTGTTCTCCGCTCAGCGGTGGCGCACCATCGGCTGTGCCATCCAGGTAATCAAGCTGATGGGCGAACTCATGAAGGATGACATTGTGGTGGCCTCCCGGATTCATGGCCCCGCTTTCACATTCTGACCAGGCCAATATAACCTGGCCCAGAGTTGACGCTTCGCCTGCCCGAACCTGATCGCTGACATGTACTACCAGGCCATCGTGTTCTGGTGCTTGTACCCGGTAGACATCCGGATAAACCAGAATGCTGCGAACCTCGTTGTAATCCGTGTATGAACGCCCAACGGTCAAAAGGCAGGCATGCCCGGCGATGGCTACCCGTACCCGGTCATTTACGTCAAATCCGTCACATCCGTAAAATTCCTTTTCCGCGATGAACAGCTGAACTTGCTTTTCAAGTATTTGCCGGAGGTACAGAGGGACCGTAGATTGAAGGTACTGTCGCCAGACCTTCGGGAAAGGTTGTTTCAACCGTCGTTTGCGCCGCCAGGAACGATAAAAAAACAGATAGAAAAAGGACAGGGCGATGAACGCTGTGGCGAAGACTGCAAAGACAGCTATGGACGACATCTGAACTCGCTTCATCCGTATGGGTATCAACACTCTACCACACCCGGATTGGCCAATTGTTTAACCGGCACCTATTATCAGGCTTCTGGGAACACGTTTCGATTAAGGACACTATGCTCCACGAGATAAGTATTGGCGGAATGCTATTCAGCCCCTTACTGGTGTTGATGCCGGCCGCATTTCTTCTGGCGGCGGTCACGCGGCTGATCCTGCACCACCTTGGCTTGCGTCGTTATATCTGGAAAGAAGCCTGGTTCGATGTGGCCATGTTTATCTGCTATCTCGCTGTTGTTGTTTACCTGTTTGGGGACTAAGGGACGTACATGGGAAAATTGCTGCGTATAGGGCTGACTCTGCTGGTGGTGGTTGTGGCGATTATGGCCGGCACCTGGGTGTGGAATCATTATCTTTATTCGCCCTGGACCAGGGATGGGCGCATCCAGGCTGATGTTATTACCATCGCCCCGGACGTATCCGGCTGGGTGACCGGCTTGAAAGTGAAGAATAATCAGGCTGTCAGCAAGGACGACCTTCTGTTTGTGATCGACGATGCCCGCTACCAGGTGGAACTGAACGAAAGCGAAGCACGGCTTGCCCGGGAACGCACGGCCTGGAAACTTGCCGGGCATCAGTACGAGCGGCGGAAGGGGTTGTCTGGGCGCAAAGCAATCAGCGAAGAAGATCTGGAAACCTACCGTATTCGTGCGGCATCGGCCAAAGCGGCTTATGAGCTGGCACAAGCAGAGCTGGACTCTGCCCGGCTTGATCTGAAACGAACTCAGGTGCGTGCGCCGGCGGATGGATCGGTCAGTAACCTGAACCTGCGTGAAGGGAATTACGTAACCCGGGGCGTGCCGGTAATGGCTATGATCCGGAAAGACTCGTTTTACGTGACCGGCTATTTTGAAGAAACCAAACTGCAACAGGTTCATGTCGGGCAGAAAGCCCGCATTACGCTCCTGGCCGGTGGTGAGACGCTTTCCGGCAAGGTGGTGAGCATCGCCAGCGGCATCGCCGACACCAATACCGTGAGTAATCACCAGCTATTGCCCCAGGTGCAGCAGGCGTTTAACTGGGTGCGCCTGGCTCAGCGAATTCCGGTCAATATTGAGCTGGACAGGCCCCTTCCTGATTCGATTCATCTCAGTGCCGGGATGACGGTTTCTGTGTATCTGGAAGATAACTGACAGGCCTGCTCATGGTGCTTTATCCTTTTCTGGCACAACTACTGACACCGGACAAACCGTCCGTGCTGTTTGCTCTGAAGGGCGTTATATCCATGGCGCTCGCGTTGTTTGTCTCCATGTACCTGCAACTTGACCGCCCTTATTGGGCGTTGGTGTCTGCGGTATTTCTGCAGATTCGCCCTGAAAGCGGGCTGGTCATCGAAAAGGCCCTGTGTCAGGTAGGCGGTTCAGTGATTGGCGGTGCCGTGGGCATTCTGATACTTGCACTCCTGATACCATACCCCACACTGGCGCTGGCGTGCCTGACGTTCTGGATTGGGATGAATTCCGCCGCCTCCTCCATGGTGCACAACACCAACTTCATATATGGCTTTGCCATGTCCGGGATGACCGCCGGGCTGGTGGTTTTGCTGGTTATGGCCAATGCCAGTACCGCCAGCAGCCAGGCGGCATTTGCCATCGCCGAATCCCGTATCAGCGAAATTGCCGTAGGTGCCCTCTGTGCCATGCTGGTCAGCCGGCTATTGTGGCCGGTGATGGTCAAGGACAGTCTGCGAGAGAATGCCCGGGATGCCATTAACAAAACACTGGATTATCTGGCACTGGAATTAAGCCCGGACAGCTCTCACAAACAACGACACGAACATGCGGACCAGATTCTGGAAAACGTATTGGTATTGAGCGATTACGCCAGTGCAGTAACCCTGGAAGGGCCTGAGGGGCCAGGTAGGGGGCGGGCGGCCAACCTGTTATGCAACAAAATTATGTCGCTGCTGGCGGTGGCCCAGATCATGGGGCGTTTTCCGCGCAATCATGCTGATCTTGTGACACCGGCCTTCAGTCGCCTGCTGGATTATATGCGCAGCCATTTCACCATGATTTCAGAGGCGTCCAGTTACGAAGAAGGGTACCGGCTGGCACAGGCATTGCGGCGAGCCCTGCTGGAGCATCGTGATTCCTTTGTTGATGAACCTGCCATTGTTATACGCCTGACCAGAACCTCGGTAGAGCTGGTAACCGATCTGGTTATGGTGTTGCGTGCCTACAACGCGCTGGAGAATCGGGATCAGACCCTGTTGAAAGCCGCCCGCCTGAAAACGCATCGCGATCCACTGGTTGGTGCCATTAATGGCTTCCGTACCGCGTTTGTGTTTGTGATTGGCGCCGGTATCTGGGTGGGGACAGGCAGCCCGGCTGCTATTATGCTGATGATTATGCCCGTGGTGTTCGCGGTGGTGTTTGCACGGTTTTCTCTGGCCATGCTGACCCTGATATTAAGGCGACTTCTGCTTGGTGCTGTGGTTGCCGTTCCGGTTGGCCTTTTTTTCGGACTGGGCCTTTTATCCCGCAGCAGCGGCGATTTTGAAATGCTGGTGCTGGTGCTTGCAGGCCCCTATTTTGTTGGGTTGCTGGCGGTAGCCACCCGGCCCACCCTGCCGTATGGTCTGGGGTTCTGTATTCCGTTTACGCTGATTATCCAGCCCGTTAACCACATGACATTCAGTGCGGATTACGCGGTCAGCACCGCGCTGGGATTGCTGGTGGGTATCAGTATTCTGTATTGGGTGTTCAAGTTGATTACACCGCTGGATGGTGAGTTCATGCAGCGTCGCCTGTTGAAGGCAACGGCCCGTGATCTGGTCAGAATTGATAGTCGCGAGGGGGCTGAAAACTGGTTTAACGGCCGTATGGGAGAGCGCCTGCTGCGGTTGGCCAATTACGACCAGAGCTCGGCCGGCACCAACCGCTATATGACAGACCTTGGGTTTACCGGCCTCAACCTTGGGCACGTATCTATCCGCCTGCGAAAACGTATCAAAAATCATCGGAATGCGGTCGTCGATGCGAGGCTTACTGAATGGCAGCAGGTGCTGGCGGATACCTACCTGCTGAGCTCCCACGGAAAAACCAGCCCCCGGTTCCGGGAAGCAAGTGCCCACTTACTGGAAGCTGTGCATGCTGACAAGGCTCCGGATAGCCAGACGGCTACCATAAAAGGCATGTTTGAGCGCCTGGCTCTGACTTTTGAGCGAACTGCAAAAACGGTTGCTGAGGCTAATAATTCTGAATCCGGAGGTGCGCAGCCGGCATCACCGGCTGCCGCTACCTGACTTAACTCTTACCCGTCTCG
Source organism: uncultured Marinobacter sp. (assembly GCA_964447555.1). Taxonomy (GTDB): domain Bacteria; phylum Pseudomonadota; class Gammaproteobacteria; order Pseudomonadales; family Oleiphilaceae; genus Marinobacter. The sequence goes on along the minus strand of CAYUTG010000152.1, from coordinate 2,661 downwards.
TCCTCTTCTGCCTCAAGAATTGGCTTATCGCTAAACAGGTAAATGCCCATCTGCTCGGCAAAGACAGGGTGATTTCGCCTCAGCCATTCCAGAACCATGCAGGCATGTTCAATTTCCTCTTCCATGTTGTGAATCAACAGGCCCTTGAGCTCTTTATCTTCAGTCGCATCGGCCCGTTGCTGGTACCAGTCGACGGCTTCAAGCTCTTCCTGTACTGATACCAAAGCACGGTGCATATCCCGTGTTTTGCCTGACAGTTCCTGAATGGGTTCGTGATAACTATCGCTGCCACCTGCCATATCAACCTCCGTTACGGGTGTGGTGATGTGTTGGTTTTAAAAGCGTGCTCTCATACAACCTTATGCCAGTCAGGCCCGATTTCAAGGAACAAATTGAAAGTCGGCCACGTGTGACACACAATACAAACATTCCTGAGGTTAACAAACACTCACTTTATTTGAGTACGGCATACATGAAACAAAGGAGATAGTCTGGTGACAGAGCTTGTAAGCTACGAACTTAATGAGGGTATTGCCACAATTACTCTGAATAATGGCAAGGCAAATGCCCTGAGCCATGAGGTATTTTCCGGGCTGAATGAAGCGCTGGACCGTGCCGAGCAGGATAAGGCCGTGGTGATTCTGACCGGCCAGCCGGGTATTTTTTCAGGCGGTTATGACCTGAAAGAAATGCAGAAGGGCCCGAAAGAAGCCGGTGCACTGGTAACCGTTGGCTCAAAACTGGCTGGCCGCCTGGCGGCATTTCCCCTGCCGGTTATCGGTGCCTGTAGTGGCCACGCGATCGCCAAGGGTGCGTTTATTATGTTGTCTGTGGACCACCGGATTGGTGTGGAAGGTGATTTCAAGCTGGGCCTTAACGAGGTGGCCATTGGTATGACAATGCACCATGCAGGCATTGAGATCGCCAGGCACCGGCTGACACCGTCGCATTTTTACCGCGCCGTGGTGAATGCCGAGATTTTCAGCCCGGATGGAGCCGTTGCCGCAGGTTTTCTGGATGAGGTTGTACCGGCCGCCAAACTGCTGGAACGCGCAACCGAGATGGCCAAACAGTTCCAGAAACTGAACATGAGAGCGCACAAACAGACCAAGCGCAAAGTGAAAGCGGAGTATCTGGCGTTGCTGGATCGCTGCATCAAGCAGGATGCTGAGAGCCTTGGCCTGACTGAGTAACAGCCTTTCTCAGTAGAGCCGGTACCTGCACAGGTACCGGCTCAGTTTTTAGCCAGATCAAATTACCGTCATATTTTTCAAACGCCCGTTTCACGGGGCTTCCAGCCACCTATCCTGCCTCTGCACACAAAGTTATCCACAGAATTTGTGGGCAACTTTTTTCAGTGCGTCTTGTGCTTTGGTGTTCTTGGAACCATGAGTTGGCCAGTTTGTGGTCATGCAGGCAACCGCTTGCAGTCGCCCACAATGCTTTCTTTTAAACAAAAGCGAACGTTCGCAACGCCGCGAATATCTCACTATGTTTACCCTGAGTTGATTAAAAAAACAGACTTTCATAATCGCTGGTAAGTGATCGAATGGCTTCAAAAACGAAGCACGAGATTATGTGTTCGATTTGATTGGGCGGCCCCATGACTACAGGGAGCCCATCAGAGATGCCGCTCAGGGTCTGAAGCGGTCCTCTGTTTTTAAGCCGTCCGTGGGAACGGAGTGGAAGCCCTGGGCTGTCCAACGCGGAAATGATGGACGCGAGCCTACAATGCAAATTACCAATAGAATAACCATTCTGGCGGTGGTATTTCCCAAGATCTTGCTGCTAGTGTTAAGACGCACGCAGATAATTAGCTTATTAGCGAGCTGTGGCTTCCAAAATAGCTCTGAATGCAATTCAGTCGGGTTCTGCGTGATGCCAATCAACACAAGGAGCAGTAGATGTTTACTAGGATTAAGACAGGCTTTCAACTTTCATCGCCGATACTCATAGGGCTCACTCTCTCCGCTTGCGGTGGTGGTGGCGGTGGAGATGATCTCACAACTGCACCCCCAGAGCAGCCGACAACCGAGCTACAGGCGGGTGGTTATATCACCGAGATCGCGTTTGAGGATGGCAGCACGGTCGGTGCGGCGACGTTGCTGAGCCCCACCGGAGAGTTTGTGGTTCTTGTTGATATCGATGACATCACAATCGGAACTTTAGATTTCGGCAGTGGCGGGTCAATTACAGGTAGCGGAACGGACTATGTATTCGATGGCACCTCTTGGCAGACCCAGGGTGGGACGATCTCCGGTGAAGCAACATCCGAGACCAGCGCCACGATTACGGCCACTGCACCCGGCTACGAATCTGTCTCAACGCTTGAGCGTGATGACCAATACAGCGACCTCGGTGTGACGCTTGCGGGCCTGTCCGGAACATACACCATGGACGCGCCGGGCATCTTCACCACATCCGTAACGATCGCTTCTGATGGCATCATAACCGGTAGCGACGAAACCGGATGTGTCTTCAATGGCAATGTCGACATCCCAGATACCAGCATCAACGTCTACGAAGTGAACTACAGCGCCAACAACTGCGCTGATTCACAGCGAAACGGGGACTATTCGGGGCTCGGGGCCTACGACCCGGATCTCGGCGAAATCCAGTTTGCCGGTGCAGGGAATCAGGCTGCGTCGTTCTTTATCGGCA
>CAYUTG010000151.1:0-7215 GCA_964447555.1 uncultured Marinobacter sp. | reverse complement strand
AGCGGAAGATAACCAGACAGCGGTTACCATCCATGTTGTACAGGGTGAGCGCAAGCAGGCGGCACAGAACAAGTCGCTGGGTCGGTTTGATTTGGCAGATATTCCACCGGCACCCCGTGGTCTTCCGCAAATCGAAGTTACATTCGATCTGGACGCTAACGGCATTCTGAACGTATCGGCCAAAGACAAGGCGACTGGTAAAGAGCAGTCTATCGTGATCAAGGCATCTTCAGGCCTGAACGACGATGAAATCGAGAAGATGGTGCGCGATGCCGAAGCCAATGCTGATGAAGATCGTAAGTTTGAAGAGTTGGTGCAGGCGCGTAACCAGGGTGACGCCATGGTGCACGCGGTTCGTAAAACTCTGACAGACGCGGGCGATAAAGTGACAGAGGAAGAGAAGACCTCTATCGAAGCATCGGTTCAGGAGCTGGAAGAAGCTCTGAAGGGCTCTGATAAAGACGATATTGAGGCCAAAACCCAGAAACTGACCGAGGTTTCTTCCGAGCTGGCTCAGAAGATGTACGCAGATCAGGGTGATCAGGCGCAGCAGGCTGGCGGGCAGGAAGATGCCCAGTCGCAGCAGGCGGATGACGCTGTTGACGCCGAGTTTGAAGAAGTCAAAGACGACGACAAGCGATAATTCTGAAGTACATCAAGTAGTTGGAAAACGCGGGAAAGCATCCCGCGTTTTCCGCGTTTAAAAAACAGGGTTTTGAAGCATGGCCAAGCGTGATTATTACGAAGTTCTCGGCATCTCCCGGAGTGCGGACGAAAAAGAGGTAAAGCGGGCGTATCGTAAGCTTGCAATGAAATATCATCCAGACCGCAACCCGGATGACGCAGACGCAGAGAACAAGTTCAAAGAGGCCAGCGAAGCCTATGAGATACTGGCAGACCAGTCCAAGCGGGCCGCGTATGACCAGTTTGGCCACGCCGGTGTCAGTGGCCAGGCCGGCGGTGGTGGCTTTGGCGGTGGCGGAGCCAGCTTCTCTGATATCTTTGGTGATGTGTTTGGCGATATTTTTGGCGGCGGCGGAGGCCGTGCCCGTAATGCCCGCGGTGCGGACCTGCGTTACACCCTGGAACTGGACCTGGAAGAAGCAGTAAAAGGCAAGTCCGTTCAGATTAAGGTTCCGGGCCACCGGGAATGTGACGTTTGTGATGGTAGTGGTGCTGAAAAAGGCTCCAGCCCCGAAACTTGTGATACCTGTAAAGGTATGGGGCAGGTTCGCATGCAGCAGGGCTTTTTCACCGTGCAGCAGGCGTGTCCGTCGTGTCGGGGCTCCGGCCAGGTGATCAAAAATCCGTGTAAAGCGTGCCATGGTCAGGGGCGTGTACGGGAAGAAAAAACTCTGTCGGTTAAAGTGCCCCCCGGTGTGGATACCGGTGATCGTATCCGTCTTTCCGGCGAAGGTGAGATGGGCGTAGACGGCGGGCCTCCCGGCGATCTCTATGTGCAAATCGCAGTGCGCGAACACTCGATATTTACCCGGGATGGCCGCAATCTGTACTGTGAAGTTCCCATAAGTATTGTTGATGCCAGCCTGGGTGGCGAGCTTGAAGTGCCAACGCTTGATGGCCGGGTGAAGCTGAAAATTCCACCGGAAACCCAGACTGGAAAACTGTTCCGCCTGCGCAATAAAGGGGTTAGCCCTGTGCGTGGAGGAGGGGCAGGTGATCTGTTGTGCCGGGTTATTCTTGAAACGCCGGTGAATCTCACCAAACGCCAGAAAGAGTTGCTCGAAGAGTTCCAGCAGACGCTGGACGCAGACAATGGCACCAACCATGGACCGAAAAAATCGTCCTGGTTTGAAGGTGTAAAAAGCTTCTTCGATGAAATGAAATTCTGAGGGCAGAGTGCATGAGAGTAGCCATTATCGGCGCCGCCGGGCGTATGGGGAAAGTGTTGATTGAAGCGGTCGATGGCACCGAGGGGCTAGAGCTGGGTGCCGCCGTTGTTGAGCCCGGAAGCAGTCTTGTGGGTGCTGATGCCGGGGATATGATTGGCATCGGGAAAACCGGCATCATCATAACCGACAGCCTGGCCGCGGTTGTGGATGATTTTGATGTGCTTGTTGACTTCACCTTTCCGGATCTTACGCTGGAGAACGCGGCTTTTTGCAAGGCCAATGACAAAAGGCAGGTGATTGGAACCACTGGCATGTCTGATGCTGAAAAAGAGCAGTTGGCGGTGATCGCCGAGTCAGTGCCGGTTGTGTTCGCCCCCAACATGAGCGTTGGTGTGAATGTCGCGCTGAATTTGCTGCGCACAGCAGCGGCAACGCTGGGTGATGACTACGATGTAGAAATTATTGAAGCGCATCATCGCCATAAAAAAGACGCACCATCGGGAACCGCCTTGCGAATGGGTGAGGTGGTTGCAGATGCGCTCGGTCGTGATCTGAAAGAGTGTGCGGTGTATGGCCGCGAAGGCTTCACCGGTGAGCGAACGAAAAAGGAAATCGGCTTTGAAACCATTCGTGCGGGCGATGTGGTTGGTGATCACACGGTACTTTTTGCGACCGAAGGTGAGCGCATTGAGATTACTCACAAGGCCAGCAGTCGGATGACCTTTGCCAAGGGCGCAATGCGGGCAGCGCTTTGGCTGAGCGATAAGCCGGCGGGGCTGTATGACATGCAGGACGTGCTGGCGCTGAGGTAGAAAACGAGCCTGAGCAGTCAGCTGGCTGATTTCGCATGGACAAAATGCGTCGAATTCCTTACAATAAATCAGTTTAACTGCACCAAGCGTGATTTTGATAAAAGCGGGACGGAGTTTTAACTTCCTCTCGCTTTTTTGCGACCTGAATTTACGCTTGCGTTCCTGTTCGTGACAAATCGAAACGCCATCCGATGAGGATACAAGCCTTGAGTACACCCGCAATCCTTGCACTCGCAGACGGAAGCCTGTTCTACGGTACTGCTATTGGTGCCGATGGAGAAACCAGTGGTGAAGTGGTCTTTAATACCGCCATGACTGGGTATCAGGAAATTCTGACCGATCCATCCTACTCCCGCCAAATCGTAACCCTGACCTACCCCCACATCGGAAATACCGGTGTTAATGAAGAAGATGTTGAGTCAGATCGCATACAGGCCGCTGGCCTGGTTATCCGGGATCTTCCTCTGGTGGCCAGCAGTTGGCGAAGCAAAGGCACCCTCGATGAGTATCTGCGAAACAACAACATTGTAGGGATTGCGGATATCGATACCCGGCGTCTAACGCGCATTCTTCGCAATAAAGGCTCTCAGAACGGAGCCATCCTGGCCGGAGAGAATGCAACAGCCGAACGCGCACTGGAACTGGCGAAAGCCTTCCCGGGCCTTAAGGGCATGGATCTGGCGAAAGAGGTGACTACCCGCACAATCTGGAACTGGACACAGAGCGAATGGCAGCTGGATACCGGGTACGGTGAGCTGAATAGTCCGGCATTTAACGTTGTTACCTGGGATTACGGGGTGAAGTACAACATTTTGCGCATGCTCGCGTCCCGTGGGTGCAATATTACGGTGGTGCCCGCAGAGACAACGGCTTCCGAAGTGCTGGCTATGAAACCAGACGGCGTGTTTTTATCCAATGGCCCTGGTGATCCCGAGCCGTGCGACTACGCGATCAAGGCCCTTCAGGAAGTGCTGGAAACCGACATTCCGGTGTTTGGCATCTGCCTCGGTCACCAGTTGCTGGCACTGGCCAGTGGCGCCAAAACCATGAAGATGAGCCATGGCCACCATGGTGCCAATCATCCTGTGCTGGATACTGAGGCCGGCCGGGTAATGATTACCAGCCAGAACCATGGCTTCGCCGTTGATGAAACCACTCTTCCGGCTACCCTGAAAACAACTCACAAGTCGTTGTTTGACGGAACTCTGCAGGGCATTCGCCGCACGGACAAGCCCGCGTTCAGCTTCCAGGGGCACCCCGAAGCCAGCCCCGGACCTCACGATGTGGCACCGCTGTTTGATCAGTTTATCCGGCTTATGGAAGCCCGTGCCGTCTGAGGCCCGAGTCATCAGGCTAAGAGTGTAGAGAATACAGAGAGTGCAGATGCGCCGAGTTTTGCGCTGCAAGAATTTTAAAGTTGCTGACAGGTATAACACGACATGCCAAAACGTACTGATATCAAAAGCGTCCTGATTCTGGGCGCAGGCCCGATCGTAATCGGGCAGGCCTGTGAGTTTGACTACTCCGGAGCCCAGGCTTGTAAAGCGCTGCGTGAAGAGGGCTACAGGGTTATTCTGGTCAACTCCAACCCCGCCACGATCATGACCGACCCGGCCATGGCTGATGCCACCTACATCGAGCCGGTGACCTGGGAAACCGTTGCCAAGATTATTGAAAAGGAAAAGCCGGACGCACTGCTTCCCACCATGGGTGGCCAGACAGCGCTTAACTGTGCACTGGATCTGGAGCGGCACGGCGTGCTGGCGGAGCATGGCGTAGAAATGATCGGCGCCAATGCCGACACCATTGATAAGGCGGAAGACCGCGACCGTTTTGATAAGGCGATGAAGAAGATCGGCCTTGAATGCCCGCGCGCAACCATTGCTCATACCATGGACGAAGCCTGGGCTGTGGCCAAAGACATTGGCTTTCCGTGCATTATCCGCCCGTCGTTTACCATGGGTGGTTCAGGCGGTGGTATAGCTTATAACCCCGATGAGTTTGAAGAAATCTGTACCCGGGGGCTCGATCTGTCGCCCACCAACGAGTTGCTGATTGACGAATCTCTGATTGGCTGGAAAGAGTTTGAGATGGAAGTGGTCCGTGATAAAGCGGATAACTGCATCATTGTCTGTGCCATTGAAAACTTTGATGCCATGGGGGTGCACACCGGCGATTCCATCACCGTTGCGCCGGCTCAGACGCTGACCGATAAAGAATATCAGATCATGCGGAACGCCTCGCTGGCGGTGTTGCGTGAAATTGGTGTGGAAACCGGTGGTTCCAACGTTCAGTTCGGTATTAATCCGGACACCGGGCGCATGGTGGTTATCGAGATGAACCCCCGGGTGTCACGGTCTTCGGCTCTGGCCTCAAAGGCTACGGGCTTCCCGATCGCCAAGGTGGCTGCCAAGCTGGCGGTGGGATACACCCTGGATGAGCTGCGCAACGAAATTACCGGTGGTGTAACGCCGGCTTCATTTGAGCCCAGCATTGACTATGTGGTTACCAAGATTCCCCGGTTCACCTTTGAGAAATTCCCGCAGGCTGATGCCCGCCTGACCACACAGATGAAGTCTGTGGGTGAGGTTATGGCCATCGGCCGGACCTTCCAGGAGTCCATACAGAAGGCGTTGCGTGGACTGGAAGTGGGCTCCGAAGGCTTTGATGAAAAACTGGATAAGCTGGACTCCACCGATTCGCAGGAAACCCTGGTTCAGGAACTGAATGTGCCGGGAGCCGATCGCATCTGGTACATAGGGGATGCATTCCGGGCCGGTATGACCGTGGACGATGTGTTCCGGCACACGCACGTTGATCCCTGGTATCTGGTGCAGATTGAAGACATCATTCGCGAAGAGCAGGCGCTGAAATCGGCGGGTAAAGCCGATATTGATGAAGCTGCCCTGTTCCGCCTCAAGCGGAAAGGCTTCTCGGATGCCCGGCTTGCCAAGCTTCTGGGTATTTCCGAGCTCAGCCTGCGCAAACTGCGCCATGAGTTCAATATTCGCCCCGTGTACAAACGTGTCGATACCTGCGCGGCGGAATTCGCCTCATCGACTGCGTATATGTACTCCACCTATGAAGAAGAGTGTGAGGCAGACGCCAGCGACCGCGACAAGATTGTGGTGATTGGTGGCGGGCCTAACCGGATCGGGCAGGGTATCGAGTTCGATTATTGCTGTGTTCATGCGGCTCTCGCCATGCGCGAAGATGGCTATGAAACCATCATGATTAACTGCAACCCGGAAACAGTCTCTACCGATTACGACACGTCAGACCGGTTGTACTTTGAGCCCATCACCCTTGAAGATGTGCTGGAAATTATCAACGTCGAGAAGCCGAAGGGCGTTATTGTCCAGTTTGGCGGGCAAACACCACTGAAGCTGGCCCGGGATCTTGAAGCTGCCGGCGTACCCATTATTGGTACCACCCCAGACGCTATCGATCGGGCCGAAGATCGCGAGCGTTTCCAGCAAATGATCAACCGCCTGGGGCTCAAACAGCCGGAAAACGCCACCGTGCGCAGCCACGAAGAGGGCATTCTGGCTGCCCGGGACATTGGTTATCCACTGGTGGTTCGTCCGTCCTATGTGTTGGGTGGGCGCGCTATGGAAATCGTCTACGACGAGGAAGAGCTGGTGCGCTACATGCGCAACGCTGTGCTGGTCTCAAACGACAGTCCGGTGCTTCTGGATCACTTCCTCAATGCCGCCATTGAAGTGGACATTGACGCCATCTGTGACGGCAAGGACGTTGTGATCGGCGGCATCATGCAGCATATCGAACAAGCCGGTGTGCACTCGGGTGACTCTGCCTGTTCACTGCCGCCATACAGCCTGCCCAAAGACGTTCAGGACGACATGCGCGAGGCCGTCAAAAAGATGGCCATCGAGCTGGAAGTAGTCGGCCTGATGAACGTGCAGCTGGCGTGGCAGGACGGTGAGATTTACATTATCGAAGTGAATCCCCGGGCTTCCCGTACTGTGCCTTTCGTTTCCAAAGCCATTGGTGAGTCTCTGGCGAAGGTGGCGGCACGGGTCATGGCCGGGCAAACTCTGGCAGAGCTCGGGTTTACCCGGGAAATTGTGCCGGATTATTATGCCGTGAAAGAGTCGGTATTCCCGTTCAACAAGTTCCCGTCTGTCGACCCGATTCTCGGCCCGGAAATGAAATCAACCGGCGAAGTGATGGGGCTTGGTGACAGTTTTGATGAGGCGTTTGCCAAGGCGGCGCTGGCCGTTGGTGAGAACTTTACCGCGCGAGGCACGGCATTTATGTCGGTTCGCGATGTGGATAAGCCGGGGGCGGTGAAGGTTGCCCGCGATCTGGTAAACACGGGCTTCAGTGTTATAGCCACCACCGGTACCGCCAAGGCGCTTCAGGAAGCCGGCATTGAGGTAACGCGGGTTAATAAAGTCCGGGAAGGGCGCCCTCACATTGTGGATGCCATCAAAAACGGCAAGGTTCAACTGATCATCAATACCACAGAAGGCCGCAAAGCCATTTCAGACTCGGCGCAGATTCGCCAGTCGGCATTGCAGACAAAG
>CAYUTG010000150.1:0-7237 GCA_964447555.1 uncultured Marinobacter sp. | reverse complement strand
CCTGGCGCATGTATCTGGCCGGGTCTATTGCGGCCTTCAGGGTAGGCTCTCTGCAGCTGTTTCAGGTTGTGTTCACGCCGGAGGGCAACAACCAGATTCCCCGGAACCGGCACGACCTGTATACCTTTCCAGCAGCACCGGAGGGTAACCCGTGAATCAGTATGATGTGATTATTGTAGGTGCCGGCCCGGCAGGGTCTACTCTTGCCCATGCCCTTCAGGACAGCGGCAAACGGTTGCTTCTGATCGACAAGCAGGCTTTCCCCAGAGACAAAACCTGTGCCGGATGGGTAACACCCTCGGTGATCAATACCCTGAAGATTGACCTTCAGGATTATGCCCATGGTCGCACACTCCAGCCTATTCGCCGGTTTCGTATCGGTATGATGGGCCAGCCGGGTGTTGAGAACAATCATGGGAATGTGGTCAGTTACGGCATTCGCCGGTGTGAGTTTGACCACTACCTTCTGGATCGGGTAACAGCGCCCAAACAGCTCTCTACCCCGGTCCGGTCCATTGTCCGTTCCGGCACCAACTGGCGGGTTAATGATACCTGGGAGGCTCCGCTGATTGTAGGAGCCGGTGGCCACTTCTGCCCGGTTGCACAGTTGCTGGGTAAAGGCCCCGGCAGGCACGAAACCATTGTTGCCGCACGGGAAGTCGAATTTGAAATGACGCCTGAGCAGGCCAGCAACTGTCAGGCACAGGGTGATACACCCGAACTCTGGTTCTGCCCTGATCTTAAGGGCTACGGCTGGATTTTCCGCAAAGGACACTACCTGAATATTGGCCTGGGCCGCGAAGATAACCACAAGTTGAAACACCACTTGCAGGCGTTTGTAGAGGCAATGAAAACGGCCGGCCAGATTCCACAGGACCTGCCCCGCCAATTCAAAGGCCATGCCTACCTTCTGTATGATCACGCCGATCGGCCGCTGGCCGGCAATGGCATACTGCTGACGGGAGACTCAGCCGGGCTGGCCTACACCCAGAGCGGCGAAGGCATTCGCCCGGCGATTGAGTCTGCTCTTATGGCCGCCGAGGTCATCAGGCAAAACGCGATCTGGTCAGAGGCATCGTTACAGGCATACAGCGAAGCCATTGCCCGGCGTTTCGGAAGCCGGCTGCCTGAAACCGGGCCTGCCTGGCAGATTCCCCACTGGGTGAAGATACCACTGGCCCGGACACTCATGCGCTCCCGCTGGTTTACCCGCAAAATTGTTACTGAAAAGTGGTTTCTGCACCAGCAGGTACCGCCACTGAAACTTGCTGTTTAATCCATGCTCCATAAAGTAAAAAGGCGGCCATTCAGCCGCCTTTTCTTCACTTGTTCCCGAGTTTACTGTCCCAGATAGCTGCGATACATCCAGACTGTTTTTTCCTGCTGGGAAATGTAATCGCTCATCAGGGCAACGGTACCTTCATCTTCCGCATCAGACGCCAGGCTAAGCAGCTCCCGCTGCTTACCAATCAGCGTAGCAAAACTGTCAACGATGTTTTCCACCGCCTCCCGGCCATCGGATACATTCTTGCGCTCCGGAACCTCAGAGCGTTCAATGTAGGTACTGTAGGCGTGGGCCGGGCGGTGCCCCAGAGTGAGCACCCGTTCTGCAATTTCATCAATTTTCAGCAGCAGGTCGGTATACAGTTCTTCAAACTTGACGTGCAACTCAAAGAAGTTATCACCCTTAATATTCCAGTGATAGCCACGTACATTCATGTAGAAAATCTGGTAATTGGACAACAGGCCACTCAATGAATCTGCCAGTGTGACCACTTTCGCTGAATCCAACCCGATAAAGTTCTTTCCCATAATTTGTCTCCCTGATGACAATTGATGAACTCTGGAATCACTATAAATGCCTCGGTAACCGCCTGTGAATTACAATTCTCTTATGCCTGTGATAGCGGCAATTAATCCGGCCAGACAGAAGCGGGATCATCCGCCTGGCCCACATTCCATGCAGCCCTCGGCAGGCTCTGGCCCAATGGCAAGATTGCGGTTAAGTTGCTTCAGCGCGGTGCGCAGCCCCTCTTCGATAACCGGATGGTAAAATGGCATGTCCAGCATGTCGCTGACCGTCTGCCTGCGCTGAACCGACCAGGCTAGCAGATGTGCAATATGCTCCGCTGCCGGACCAAACATCTCTGCCCCCAGAAACAGACCGCTGCCGTGCTCGCCGTAGACTTTCAGAATACCCAGGTTCTTACCAATCACCCGGCTTCTTCCCTGGTTTGCAAATGACACTTCACCAACAGCAATCTTTCTGCGCTGGTTCTCATCTACCTGGTCGATGGTTGTGCCAACAGAGGCAATCTGTGGGTCGGTAAACACCACCGCCAGCGACGTGCTCCGAAAGCCCGCCCGAACGTCGGGCCAGGCGGCTGCGTTGTCACCGGCTATGCGGCCTTCATCGGCCGCCTCATGCAGCAGGACTCTGTCATTATTGGCATCGCCGGTAATAAAAATATGGCTGTCGCCACAGCGCAATGTATGCGGGTCAAACAGGGGCATATCCCGGTCGTCAAGGTCGATGTCGGCGTTCTGGATATCAAGCCTGTCTACATTCGGGCGGCGGCCCGTTGCCGCCAGCAGGTAGTCAAACGTCTCTGTGACGACGCCGCTATCCGGCTCATTAAAGGTGATGCTCACGCCCTCATCCGTGCGCTCTACCCGCTTCACATCCGCTTTAGGATTCAGGGGAAACTCACGGTTGAAAGCGTTAAGTGCACACGCACGGATTGCTTCGTCGCGAATAGCGCCTACTGAGCCACTCACTCCGAACATACGTACCCGCACACCCAGCCGACTTAACGCCTGCCCCAGTTCCAGGCCAATAATTCCCGGCCCGAAAACAGCCACGGACTCGGGCAGATCCTGCCAGTCAAAAACATCGTCATTTACCACCAGACGATCTTTGGCCCCTTTCAGGGGCCGGGGAATATTGGGCCGGGAGCCCGTGGCGATGATAATCCGCTGGGCATACACTTCGACCGGAGCAGCCTCGCCGGATTCGACAACCAGCCGGTGAGCGTCAATAAACCGGGCATGGCCCCGAAGGCGATGCGCCGCTGGAAACCGTTCGACCGACTGAACAACAGAGCCGACAAAACGATCACGCTCCTTGCGAACCCGCTCCATCACTGCTTTGCCATCCACATGAATGCCACCTGCGGTGACACCAAACATAGGCCCCAGGTGCATCTGGTGAGCGTTGTCGGCAGCAGCAATCAGCAGTTTACTGGGCATGCAGCCAACACTGGCGCAGGTTGTTCCGTACTCCCCGCCTTCAATCAGCACAACCTTGTCAGTGACCTTGCGAACACGCTGATAAGCCACCATACCGGCGGTGCCGGCTCCGATGATGGCAACGTCTGCTTCTCGCTTGTCCATACCGTTCTCCCCTCACCATGGTTATTTCATTCACGCCTGTATCTTCGGTCAGTATAGAGTTCTCAGCAAAAGGCGACAGTAAGGGTTGCTGCTCACCGGCATAGAAACACGCAGGCACATGCTTTAAATTACGCAAATCTGAGAACAAAAACAGGAGAGGCATGCATGCAAGGTTACTGGCCGGAATTTCTGACCGTGGTGCTGATACATTTTCTGGCGGTTGCCAGCCCCGGGCCGGACTTTGCAGTGGTACTCAGGCAGGCGCTGTGCCAGAGCCGGAATAATGCGCGGGCGACAGCACTCGGTGTCGGGCTGGGCATTCTTGTGCATGTGGGCTATTCGCTGCTGGGCATTGGCCTGATTATTCAGCAGTCAGTCTGGCTGTTTAATGTCCTGAAAGTGATTGGCGCGCTCTACCTTACCTGGATTGCCATTCACTGCCTGCGCGCCCGGGCCGGGGGTATTCATGTCGACACCAGATCAGACGCCGGCCAGTCCGGGCTGGCTGCCTTGCGGCTGGGTTTTCTGACCAATGTGCTGAATCCAAAAGCCACACTGTTTTTTGTGTCATTGTTCTCGGTGGTCATCAGCCCGGATACGCCCATAGCCCTGCAAGCGGGCTATGGCCTGTATATGGCCGTAGCAACGGGCCTCTGGTTTGCGCTGGTTGCCAGTTTCTTCACCCTGCCACGGGTTCGCCGCGGCTTTGACCGGTTCGGGCACTGGTTCGACCGCCTTATGGGTGGCGCATTGCTGTTCCTGGCCGGCGAACTGCTGTTTTCTACAGTGAGCGGATCAGCGCCTCTGTCTGCACCCAGCCCAGACATGGGTCGGTAATGGAGCAGCCGTAGAGCAGGTCTTTGCTGTCGTCCTGCCGGCCTGGCTCCAGAAAACTTTCCAGCATGAGCCCGCGGATGTGCGCGTTGCCGGCCCGCCTCTGAGCGATAACGTTCCTGGCAATATCCAACTGCCGGTCCGCTTGTTTGCAGGCATTGTCGTGGCTGCAATCGACCATGACAGCCGTGGACAAGCCCGCACTCGCCAGTGATTCTACCGCCTGGGCAATGCTGTCTGAGTCATAATTGGTCAGGCCGCGGCCACCCCGCAGCACCAGATGCGTATCCCGGTTGCCTCTGGTGGTTACCATAACCGGTTCGCCGTTGCGCGACAGCCCCATATGATGGTGAGGGTGTGCCGCCGACTTCATGGCATCGCCAGCTACGGCAACACTGCCGTTGGTTGAGTTCTTGAACCCCACCGGCATGGGCAGGCCACTGACCAGTTCCCGGTGCACCTGAGACTCCGTGGTGCGCGCACCAATCGCCGCCCAGCTGATCAGATCGCCCATGTAATTCATCGCCAACGGGCTTAATGCCTCAGTTGCCAGCGGCAGCCCCATAGCCGCAAGATTCAGCAGCAGCCTGCGCGAGCGCACCAACCCGGCATTGAGATCGCCATTCCCCGTGCGCTCCGGATCATACAACAGCCCTTTCCAGCCAACGGTTGTGCGGGGTTTTTCAAGGTAAGCCCGCATAACAATCAAGAACCGGTCTGCCACCGAGTCCGCCAGAGACTTCAGCTTTTCACCATATTCCAGAGCCGCCACTTCATCGTGTATGGAACAGGGACCAACCACGATCAGCGCTCGCGGGTCGTCACCCCGGAGCACCTTGCGGATGGCGTCACGCTGAGCGTCTATCTGGCGAACCAGCGCGTCATCGGCCGGAAGTTGCCGGTGCAATGCGGCAGGCGTTGGCAGTGCGGTTTCATGCCGTTGCCCCTGTGTTTCGGCCGGCTCGCCGTGTAACTGGTTGGCACCCTCTACGCTCGCTGTACTTGGTGGCATGTTCATAACAGTGTTCCCATTTCCCTTTGTCAGAAACGAAAAAGCCCCGGCTGGGCTACCAGTCGGGGCTTTTTTGAGTCCGGTGGCAGCCTGGTTGGTTGCCGGGCTGCCTTCCTCGTTGTTCGGTCGATGAAGTCTTATGGGCGGCCCGGGCTCTGGCTAAAGTAAAAGCCATAACCAAACCACCAAAAAAACACAGCAGCCACTGCCGCCATCGGTTTTTTGCCGAAAGCTTGCATAACATTCAATTGACAGACTGCGTGTTTGGTATTCATGCTTTTTAATATATACCTTTGGTTTTCAACTTGGCAACCCATTGCCGAAACTTTTTAAAACCTGCTCCGGTGGGTTATGAATGGGTCTGGGAGCAAACATGGTCAGCATGCAGAACTGTATTTCCACCGCGGGACACGCCAGAGGCATTCGGTTGCTGGCCTCGACACTGGCACTGTACGTATTGCTTGCCGCCTCGCTGGCTCAGGCCGAAACCCGGGTTTACGAGCTGAAGAACCGCCCTGCCAGCGATGTCGCCACGCAAATACGGGAGTTGTACCAGAACACGCCCGTTACCGTAACAGCGCGGCGTCAGCAAATTGTGGTAAGAGGCGAGGCGCCGCTGCTGGACGAAATCAGCACACTGATTACCACCATGGATGTTGCCCCAGCCCAGCTGCGCATTACCGTGCGCTCACAGGCCGATATTGGTGGCAAACGATCCGGGGCGGGGCTGTCGGCATCGCAGAATCAGATCGGGGTAACGGTCGAACGGAAAACCATCAGCACGGGCAACCACCGTGAACGTTCGCTGATTGTGCAGGATGGCCAGTCAGCCCGAATTGCCTCTGGCCAGATACGCACGCTTCCCTTCGCCATTCGTGGTGGCCGGAACCCGGCAGCTATTCTTCAGCAGGTTGAGACCCGCAGCGGCTTTGTGGTCAGCCCCCAGGTAATTTCTGACCAGGCCATTGAGCTGAATATTGTGTCGTTCGAGCAAGGCGCCGCCAGCCTGCCCGGCTATGAAACAGAAGCTGTAGTTACTGTGCGCCGGGTAGCACCAGGGCAATGGGTATCGCTGGGAAGCACTTCTACCAGCAAAAGCAGCCAGCAATCAGGCATAACTTACAGCGTTAAGAGCAACCAGCAGGACAACCGGAACTTTGAGGTGAAGGTCGATCTGTTGCCCTGATGCTCACGAGGAGCACTTGTCGAGCAACACGCTTTTCGCCTCATTGATTTTAGCGGCCAGGTAATGATTCCCACCCCGGTCCGGGTGCAGTTTCTGAATCAACCGACGGTGCGCGGCAATGATATCGTCGCAGCTACACCCCGGCTGCACACCCAACACCTCACAGGCTTCCTGCTCAGACAACCCGCTCTGCGCGGCCGCCCGTTGCTGGTTGCTACCGTCACCCTCCGGGCCATTTTTTTCATCAGAGGATGACCACTTGCTTCCTCTGAATAACGGCGCCAGTTTCAGTAACGCCGGCAATTTGCGCAGCAGGGGGATCAACGCCGCAACGGCGGCTGTCAGCAAATGCACTCTGCCAGTCAGCACCATGAACAACAGCAGCGCACCACCGGCCACCAACACGACTTTCCAGGTGGCGGCTTTCTTTTTCTCAGGCGTTAAAGCCGCCCACTGTTTCAGCACAAAAAAGACGGCCGCTGCCAGAGCCAGGCCGAGTATCCACTGCATGAATTGATCCTTAATCCGGAAGCAATCGTAATTCTGTCACCGACCGGGAAGACAATACCAGCACCCGGGTTGTCTATCTGCACTTCATTAATGGATGATGGGTCAGATATTTCAGTGAAATAGCTTTCAAGCACCCTCAGTTTTTTATAGGATGCTATGTTTTAAAAAACCATAACAACTCGATGTCATGGTACCTTTTGCTGTTCGCGGGTAATCAGCAAGAAAAGGTTGTTTCCCTCCTTTTTTTCTATTCGCGGCACTGACCCAGAACGAACACAGATTCTCAGGATTTGAACTATGCG
>CAYUTG010000149.1:0-7287 GCA_964447555.1 uncultured Marinobacter sp. | reverse complement strand
AATCGTTCGGCCAGCTGGAATCCAAGATTCCGACTGAGGTACTGATTACCGACCGCCGTGAATACGAAATGGCCGACGAAGGCTTTATCGCGCTGACCATGCGCAAAGGCAGCGACAATGCGGCCTTCTTCTCAGCAAATTCAGTACAGAAGCCCAAGCAGTTCCCGAACACCAAAGAAGGCAAGGAAGCGGAAACCAACTACAAGTTGGGTACTCAACTGCCTTACATGATGATTGTTAACCGCCTGGCCCACTACATCAAGGTGCTGCAGCGTGAGCAGATCGGCTCCTGGAAAGAACGTCAGGATCTTGAGCGTGAGCTGAATACCTGGATTCGCCAGTATGTTGCCGATCAGGAAAACCCGCCGGCAGACGTACGTAGCCGCCGCCCGCTGCGAGCGGCACAGGTAACGGTTTCCGATGTGGAAGGCGATCCCGGCTGGTATCAGGTGTCTCTGGCGGTACGGCCGCACTTCAAGTACATGGGTGCGAATTTTGAGTTGTCGCTGGTAGGTCGTCTGGACAAGGACTAAGCCATGTTTGGCGATGATATCCAGTCCAGAGGTGGCAGCCTGTTTGAGCGTCTTGAACAGGCTGACGCGCCGACGGGGCAAAGCATGGGTGAAGTCACCCATGTGGTGGATTCCATCAAGCGCCATCTGGTACGCCTGCTCAATGCCCATCCGGGCAACAGCGCCAGCGTACCGGAACTGGGCTTGCTGGATTTCAACGACGCCACCCTTGGCACCCACGACCTGAGTATTCAGATAAGAAGTGCCATCCGGCAGTGTATTGAACGCTACGAGCCGAGGGTTAAGCGGGTTGATGTGGTTGCACAACCACAAGGCCCGGACCCATTGCAGTTGAGGTTCCAGGTAACGGTTTACCTCAAAACAGGCTTGCAAGACGATAAAACAACCATCGACTTGTTGCTGGATGACAAACGTTACTACCGGGTGATGTAACGAAAAAGGAAGGCAAAACCCAAGGATGATCGAGACGGTGGGGGAACCTTTCTGGAGGGAGAAAACGTGTCTGAGCGCAGCGAGTTGTTTTCCCCCGGAAGAAAGGTTCCCCCACCGGCTCAAGACCCCAATGGTGCAGTAGTATTATGAAGTTAAATCGGTTTTACAGGGATGAGCTGAGTTTTCTGCGATTGCAGGGCCGGGAGTTTGCCGAAGCCCACCCGCAGCTGACGCGCTTTCTTTCGGAGCAGAGTAACGATCCGGATGTGGAGCGGTTGCTGGAAGGCTTTGCATTCCTGACCGGAAAACTCCGGGAAAAAGTTGAAGACGAATTTCCGGAACTGACTCACTCACTGTTGAACATGCTTTGGCCGAACTCTCTGCGCCCGGTGCCCAGCTGCACCATCATGCGTTTTGACCCGCAGCTGAACAGCATCAGTGAACGCCAGCGGGTAGCCCGGCACACGGAAATCAAAAGCCGGCCGGTGGGTGAGTCCAGCCGACAAATCCAGTGCCGGTTTCGTACCTGCCGGGATGTTGACGTGTTTCCGGTCAGTGTTGCCGGTGCCTACGCGGAACATTCACGGGAAGTCTCATCGGTCACTGTTGATCTGGCCCTGCATACCGAGCAGCCACTGAATTCGCTGGGTCTGGAGTCCCTGAGATTTTATCTGGGGGGCGATAACCACACGGCAGATACTCTATACCTGTGGCTGAACCACTACCTGACCCGCATGGAGCTGGTGGTGGGCGAATCCACCTACAGCCTGCCGTGTTCACTATTACAGCCCGTAGGCTTTGCCGCCGACGAAGCTATTCTGCCGTACCCGAAGAACGCCTACCCCGGGTATCGGATTCTTCAGGAGTACCTGAGCTTCCCGGATGCCTTTCGGTTTGTCGACATCCAGGGATTGAAAACCAGATTGCCGGCGGCTCAGGCCGACGAAATCAGCCTGCGTTTTCATTTCAGCCGGATTCTGCCACCGGATGCAAAAGTGCGGGCCGAAAACCTGCAGCTGTATTGCACGCCTGCGGTGAACCTGTTCAGCCATGAGGGTGAGCCGGTGGACCTGAATGGCCGGCAAACGGAATACCGGGTGTCTTCCTCAAGCCGGTCACCGGATTACTATGAAGTGTTCAGCGTTGAGCAGGTAGAGGGCTGGCTGGAAGGCAGGTCTGGCCGGGGTGAGCCGCGTATTTATACCGCGTTTGAAAGCTTCCAGCACGAAGTGGAGCGGGATCGTGGCCGCACGGCTCTGTACTACCGCATGCGGGTGCGGGAAAGCGTGAGGGACGACGGATTTGACCACTATATTTCTTTTGTACGCGGCGATGAATCTGACTGCCTTAACCGGCAGGAAGCCGTGTCACTGACGCTTACCTGCACCAATCGTCAGCTTCCGCAACAGCTGGCGGTGGGTGAAATCTGCATGGCCACAGAAACCACACCGTCGTTTGCCTCGTTCAGCAATATTACCCGGCCAACCGCCACCCTGCGGCCAACGCTGGATGGTAGCCTGCTGTGGACGCTGATCTCCAATCTGTCACTGAATTACCTGTCTATGCTCGATGTGGACGCCCTGCGCACCGTCTTGCGCGTGTATGACTTCCGGGCGCTGGTCGACAGGCAGGCTGAGCGGGTATCCAAGAAGCGGCTGGCTGGTATCCGCAACATAGATACCAGCCCTGTAGACCGGATGGTCCGGGGCTTGCCGGTGCGTGGTATTCGCTCTGTGCTCAAGCTTGATCAGAGCGGGTTCGCCTCGGAAGGCGATTTGTACCTGTTTGGCACGGTGCTGAGCCAGTTCTTTGCGCTCTACGCCAGTATTAATGCATTTCACCAGCTGGAAGTGGTGAACACCGAAAACCAGGAACGGTATACATGGACGTTACAGCAAGGTCAGCAACCGCTGATGTAGCCGGCCTGCAACCCGTACTGGGCAATGCAAGGCGATACAGTTTTTTTCAGCTTGTGGATCTGATTCACCGGCATCATGGCGATGATCTGGAGCGTGGCAGAGCAGATGAGTCCTGCCAGGAGCGTATACGCTTCTCCTCGTCTGCGGGGCTGGGTTTCCCGGGTAGCGATGTGATTTCTGCGCTGTCACCGGAGCACGCGCACGCACCCTATCAGATGGAAGTGAGCTTTCTGGGCCTGCACGGCGCTCAGTCGCCACTGCCCGGATATTACCTTGAAGATCTGGCCTGGGAAGCGGGCCAGAATCTGGGCATTCGCCGGCACTTTCTGGATTTTTTCAATCACCGGCTGGTAACGCTGTTTCATCGTAGCTGGCGCAAATACCGGTATTACGTGCGGTTCCAGCCGGGCGCATCGGATGGGTTTTCCGAGCTGATCTTTGCTTTGATTGGTCTGGGCGACAGCCGGCTTCGGGAAGCAACTCCGGTTAACTGGTCCAAAATGCTGGCCTATGCCGGACTGATGGCAGGCCGCAGCCGGTCTCCCGAAGTGGTCAGTGGCATGGTTGCACACTGTTTTGACCTGGATGACGTCAGTATCGAGCAGTGGGTGTTACGCAAGGTGGCTATCGCGGAAGACCAGCAAACCCGGCTGGGCGGCGCCAATGCAAGGCTGGGTGACAACACACTGGTGGGCTCTCAGGTCAGGGACCGGAGCGGGAAGTTTATTTTGCGCATTCGCAATCTGAGCCGCCAGCGGTTTGCCGACTTTCTGCCCAATGGCCGTGAGCACAAGCGATTGACCAAACTGGTGGAATTCAGCACCCGCGAGCAACTGGCGTACGACCTGGAGCTGCAGATGCGGCCACAGGATGTCCGGCCCATACAACTGGGTGAGGACGTACGTCTGGGCTGGAATTCGTTTGTCACACCGGATAAATCCCGTAACCGGCCAGCGGTACGCATTCAGATACGCCGGTAAGGCCGGTTGCACAGGAAGGCATGTATGAACAAGCGCACATCACAGGTCCTGAAACTGACGGTTACCAACCCAACCGCCCTGGGTGGTGGAGCTACTATTGCGCACAGCTTTACCGTTAATGGTGGCTCGATTGGCACCGCGGCAAATGATACCTGGCAGCTATCACCGTATCGCACCGGCGCCGTGGCCGGCCATGCCGAAGTACGTTTCGTTGATGGGGTTTTCTGCCTGATTGACCGCAGTGGCCGTACTTATATCAACAGCGCCAGCCAGCCGGTGGGTCGTGGCCGGCGTGCGCGGCTGAATCATGGCGATACGGTCAGTATTGGCCGTTATCAGATTCGTGCCGAGCTTGTGACTGCCGGGGGCGGGGAAGCGCTGGACGATCTGATGCCTGACGACGACCGGTTGATTAACGGTGCCGCAATGGCGCTGACAAAATCCGCCGGCGATGACCATCTGCCGGAAGCCAGAGAGCCACTGGAAGGCCTGGCATCCCCGGAAGACGCAGTAACAAACAATGACCCTATGTCACCGTGGCAACAGGACAGTCGGCCGCAGGGCGAAACAGAATCTGAGCTGCTGGCCAGTGAGCCAGCCTGGTTTGCGGCAGAACGCAGTGTCACCGATGAGTACCGGGAGAACCGGGATGTGGCGCTTGGGCTGCCGATCAGAAATCCGGGCCGGGACAAGGAAGAAGACAGAGGAAAGCGAGGAGAGAATGACAGGATGTCTGATACACACACAGTAGCGGAGCGCGAGCAGGCGGTGGACCAAAGCCGCAAACACATCAGCGGTGCCCCGCTGATCCGGGGTATGGAAACCGGGCTCAGTTTCGCAGACAGCGAAAGCATGCAACTCTTCCTGGAGGAAGCCGGGCAAACCCTGAAAGCTACCGTAGAAGGTCTGCTGGCCCTGCATCAGGGCGAAGACAGCCGGCATCAGGCGCTGCGCACCCGCCTGCAGCCCATTGAAGACAACCCGCTGCGTCTGGGTGACGATTATGAAGCCACTGTGCAAACCCTGTTTGCCAGCCAGCGCAGCCCGGTTCATCTCTCGGCACCTGCAGCCGTGCGGGAAAGCCTGGAGAGCCTGAACCATCACCAACTCGCCACCCGCGAAGCCATCAGTGAAGCTCTGGATGCCATTCTTCATGCTTTTTCACCGGAAGCGCTGTTGCGGCGTTTTCATGGTTATCGCCGTGGGCTGCAAACTGATGAAGACGAGAGCCGCTGGGCCTGGGACATGTACCAGCACTATTACCGTGAATTGAAATCCAGTCGTCAGCAGGGCTTTGAACGCCTGTTTCAGGAAGTGTTCGACCAGGCTTACGACCAAAACCTGCGCCAGTTACAGAGGGAGAATGACTTGTGAAGTACTGCAAATGGAGCTTGCTGATGATGGCCCTTGTGCTTGCAGGATGCAGCACGCCATACAATGCGGTGACCAAAACCGCAAAGGTTCTGTGGAACCCGGATATTCCTGTTGGGTATCCCGAAGACCTGCCCAGCCGGGTGGATCTGACCATGGTTGCCGAGCCGGGTGTTAATCCGAACGAGTCTCTGGCTCCGACGCCGATCGCCTTTCAGATCATACAGTTGCGGGACAGCTCCCTGCTAATGGCCGGAGATTTCGATTCACTGCTGAATAACCTGAAAGATTCACTGGGCCAGAATTACGTAGACCACAGCGATTACTCGCTGGTGCCCGGGCAGTTCAAGTTTGTTGAGCCATTTGAAATCGGCAAGGACACCCGGTTTGTGGGCGTGATTGCTTTCTACGCTTATCCCAACCTGTCTCAGTGGAAAAAGGTCGTGAAGGTGGACCCGATTGGCGGTCGTTATCACCTGCTGGTGAACCTGCGTGACCGTGAAGTGCAACTCAAACGTTCGGATGAATCCTGATGAGTGCTACGAATCGAGTCGTCTGGAGTGACGGGCTGTTTATTAAACCCCAGCACTTCCAGCAGCAGCAACGGTATCTGGAACACCAGATTAACGAGCGGGCGCTCGCCGTTTCCGACTTTCTGTATGGTTTCAGTGAGCTGGAGCTGAATGCGGAATACCTGAGCTTCGGCCGGGTAGGGCTGGTTCGGGCAGCAGGGCTGTTCCCGGATGGCACCCGCTTCAACCTCCCTCAGGATGACGTGATGCCAGAGCCACTGGAAATTACCGATGCCTCGGTCGCCAACCAGGTGGTGTATCTCGCATTGCCGCTGGGCAGTGACACGCTGGCGGAAGTGGAATGGCCGGAGGCCCCGGTGGCCGGTCGGTTCCGGGCACAAACAGCCGAGGTGCGGGATCTGCACTCCATTGATGGTGATGCCCATAACATCGACATTGCCAGGGTGGCCCCGCGGTTGATGCTGGAGCGGGAAGACCGCAGCGCCTACGCCGCCCTGGCCATTGGCCGGATTCTGGAAAAGCGACCGGATGGCAGCCTGGTGATGGAGCCGAATTTCATCCCCACCATGCTCAGTGTACGGGCGGCACCCCGGCTGCAGCGATTTGTGGGTGAAATGGCCGGGCTGATGCGCGAGCGGGCAAAAAATATTGCCGAGCGTGTGGGCGCACCCGGCCAGGGTGGCGTCGCCGATGTTGCAGACTTCATGCTGCTGCAGATGCTGAACCGGGCTCACCCGCGGTTTATGCACCTGGCCCGTCTGCGCCAGTTGCACCCGGAGCGCCTGTACGAAGCCATGCTGGGTTTGTGCGGCGAACTGGTGACCTTCACCGATGAAAACCGGCTGCCCCGGGAATATACCCCCTACGATCACGATTTGCCGGAAGCCAGCTTTACGCCGCTGATGCAGGTGTTGCGGCAATCCCTGAGTACCGTTCTGGAGCCGAGGGCCCTGGCTATTCAGCTGCAGGAACGTCAGTACGGCCTGACCGTAGCACCGGTTCAGGACGGCCAGCTTATCCGGGATGCCGAGTTTATTCTGGCTGTGAAGGCCGATATGCCACTGGATGATCTGCGCAAACAGTTCACCCAGCAGTGCAAAGTGGCCTCGGTGGAGAAAATCCGCGACCTCATCAGCCTTCAGCTACCGGGTATTCCGCTGTCTGCGTTGCCGGTGGCACCACGGCAGTTGCCGTACCACGCCGGCTTTGTGTACTTCCGGCTGGATGATCAGAGCCAGGCCTGGCAGATGCTCGATAACGCCAGTGGCTTTGCCTTCCATGTAGCTGGCAGCTTCCCGGGTATGGAAATGCAATTCTGGGCAATCAGGAACTAAATCATGGCCAATGCACCGGTAAAGGATTTACCGCAACAAGACAGGGACACAGACGACCGTTCATTCAGCGACCTGATGTTCGCCAGCCAGGGCGAATCGCCGGCCAGTGCCGGTAACGAATTTGCCAATGAGCAGTTTCAGTTGCGTGGGCTGGAGGCCAATCGCCTGATTGATGCCGCTACTCC
>CAYUTG010000148.1:0-7294 GCA_964447555.1 uncultured Marinobacter sp. | reverse complement strand
AGTTCTGCTCTGGCTTTCGGCATGGTGGGGGCCTTGTCTTCCGTGACTGTTGACATGGTCATATTATGCATCAATAATTTTAAGCTGTATATATATACAGTATCTTGTTGCCAGATATAACTAGCTTATAAATGTTATTGGTTCGGGTGTTCCACTCAGTGGTATGGTTTGCGTATGATAAGGATCTTCAGAACGAAAACGTTTTATCGATGGATGCGGAAAAACGGAGTGAGCGATGATGATCTCCGCCAGGCAGTTATGGAAATGAATGAAGGTCTGATAGATGCGGATCTTGGTGGTGGAGTTTTTAAGAAAAGGATTGCATCGCACAGTCATGGCAAGAGAGGTTGCTCGAGAGCGCTAAAGGCGTTGGCAGCAGATTTGTTGCAGTATTCAGACCAGGAGCTGCAGAAAGCTCACATAAGCAAAGTGTTGAAAGAGATTACTTATGGCAACCACTGACAGAGACAACCGGCTGTTGAATGAAATTCGAGAAACAGCATTGGACCTCCATGCCGTTGGGCTAATAGGTAAACGGCGACTCGGCGAATACGAAGAGCTGTGTCGCACTGACAGTAGAGAGCTCCCGCCGGAAGCAATCCGGAATATTCGCAGCCAGACCCGTATGAGTCAGGCTGTGTTTGCTGCCATTCTTAACGTGAGTGTTTCAACCGTTCAGAAGTGGGAGACGGGTGAGAAAAAGCCTGCCGGAGCATCGCTGAAATTGTTGAACCTTGTGAGAAGAAAGGGTATCGAGATTTTGTATTTATAACTCCTATCAACCATGCAATCGTGGATAGGCTCAACCTCGTCAAACATGGCCCCCATCTTGCTGAACATGTCCCAGCGTAACCATGGACACAGCGTATAACCATGGACAGGCACTAGCCTGCAGAAGTGTAAGCCTGATCATGGACAGGCACAGCTTAGCCTGACTTGATGCCCAAAACTTTGGTGGTTTTGACTCTCAGGCATCTTTTGCATTACTGATTTGTTTCTGAATTTGACGTTTACCGTTAAGCGTTATATGTTGTTCGGCATGATCAAGACCTTCCGGTGCAACAACACTCAAGCGCTGTTTGAAACAGGCAAGACTCGCCGGTTTTCGGCCTTCAAGGCGGCAGCTGAGCGCAAATTAGTGTTGCTTCAGGCTGCGGAGGCTCTGGAGGATTTGCGGTCTCCACCAGGCAATCGCCTGGAGGCTTTATCTGGTGACCGAGAGGGGCAGCACAGCCTTCGCATCAATCGCCAGTGGCGGGTGTGTTTTCGGTGGACTGAGGATGGCGCGGAAGATGTTGAAATTGTTGATTACCATTGAGGAGGTTGCGTAATGACTCGTAACGGTATGCGCCCTATCCACCCCGGAGAGATCCTTCGTGAGGAGTATCTGGAGCCACTGGGAATGAGTGTCAACGCACTATCCAGGGCTCTGCATGTTCCCGCTACACGGATGAATGAAATTGTTCGCGAGAACCGGGGTGTTACGGCAGACACCGCACTCCGGCTGGCTCGCTACTTCGGCACCAGTGAGCGTTTCTGGTTGAATCTGCAGACAGAATATGAATTGCGCCGGGCACAAATCACCAAAGCTGCACAAGTGGCCCGTGAGGTACGACCACGCGCGGCCTAAATGATAATGCCGGTGATCGTGGACAGACACGAACAATCACTAGCTCATGCGTGCTGCGTTAGATACTCGCTGAGCGCCTCTCGTGTGAGGTCATTTAATGAGATGCTTTGGCGGCGTGCCTCAATGCTTGCCGCAAGGTGCAAGTCATGCCCAATCCTTACATTAAAGGAGCCCTTGCAAGGTGTTTCCGGCGCGGTGTTCAGCTCTGAGCAGGTTTTCAGGTAGTCGTCCACCGCTTCCTGAAACGCTTTTTCTAGCTCTGCTACTGTTTCTCCTTCGTAGTTGACCAGTGAACGAATAAACTGCAGTTTTCCGAACAGGCAGTTGTCTTCAATGCTAACCTCTATGGAGCCGTGGTAGCCCCGGTATTTGAGCATGGTGCCCATCAGATCAGCCCTCCAGATTTAAGGTTTTCAATTATCTGACGTCTTGCATAAGCTTTCAGTTCATTACCCGGGTGTGGCCGGTGTAAGTTGATTAGTGCTTGTGGATTTCCATTGTCGAACTTGACTCGACTACCTTGCCCCTCAATCTGGCGATACCCAAGACTTCGCAAAAGTGCGGTTAGTTCCTGCCAGGTAAAAGTGGAGTCTCTATTCAATAGCTTGGTCAGCAGCTTTCCTTGCTTTGACATCACGCTTCTCCTTTCGTGCAACTAATTTTAGTTGCTATTTGGAGGTGCGTCCATAGTTTTATAAGATCATTGAGCCTGATCATGGACAGGCACAGCTTAGCCTGACCTGATTTCGGAAAGCCCGGCGGATTCGTCCCAACAACAGATCATGGACAGACACAGCTTGGACTAAAGATGGAAGGAGTACAGTCGGTTATGGAGTCTGCCACCAAAACCTGCCCAATCCGCCCAAAGCCTGGTACCAACACCACCCCAATCACCTATGCTAAGGTAGCAAGCTTCCTATCACTCCGCGACAGAGGAGAACGACCATGGAACTGACCCCCCTTAAGGACAAAGTAGCTGTGATTACCGGTGCGTCCAGCGGCATTGGCCGGGCGGCGGCACGGCAGTTGGCGGCCGAGGGCGTACACGTGGTGCTGGTGGCCCGCAGTGCCGATAAGCTGGCGGCGCTGGCCGAGGAGCTGGGCGACCGGGCGACGGTGCACGCGACGGATGTGGGCGATCGCATTGCGGTGCAGGATCTGTTTGAGTCCGTGAAGGCCCGGTTTGGTGGTCTGGATCTGCTGTTCAACAACGCGGGCGTGGGGTATAGCAACCCGTTCGAGAAGAGCACCCCGGACGAATGGAAGCAGACCATCGATGCCAATCTGTACGGCGTTCTGCACTGCACCCAGCTGGCCATTCCGCTGATGCGGGGCCGTGAGGGCGCGATGATCAGCAGTGTGTCCAGCGTGGGCGGCCGCTATGGGCTGGCGGGCTGGTCCGTGTACAACGCCACCAAGTTTGCGGTGGTGGGCTTCCACGATGCCCTGCGCAAGGAACTGGGGCCGGAGGGCATCCGGGTGTCGCTGATCGAGCCGGGCGCGGTCTACACCCAGTGGGGCTACAACGTGCCGGAAGAGAAGATGAAGGCGCGGCGGGATGATCTTGAGGCGCTGGAGGCGGAGGACATTGGCCGGGCGCTGGTGTACGCCTTTGCCCAGCCCCGCAATGTGAACGTTCAGGAAATGCTGATCATGCCCACCCGGCAGACCACGCCCTGAATCGTCGATGTTGTCAGGACGACGTCAGAACAGCCCCATTTGGGGCTGTTTTTCGTTCAGGGCCAGGGGCGGCTCGGCGGGCAGGCGGGCGTTCAACTGTTCTGTCCAGAGTGCCGCCAGGGATACCGCATCGCCGTTGTCCGGCATGTGCATGAACACGTAGGGGCGCTGGCCGGCCTCAATCCACTCGGCGACCCGTTCCACCCAGGGCGCCAGGAAGCGCCGGTTTTCCGCAAGGTCCGGGTGGCCGATGTAGCGCACCACCGGCGGGGCGTCGCCGGGCAGCAGGTGCACGGGCACCCGGGGCTTCTTGCGCTGGGCGTCCCGGGTGGTGTCGGAATCCGGAGTGGCGGAAAACAGGGCCCGGGAGTCCAGGCAGACCCGGGCCAGGTTTCGGTCCCGCAGGCCCCGGTTGAGCGCCCGTTCGGCTTCGCCTTTCTGGAAAAACGCCGGGTGCCGCACTTCTACCGCGCAGGTCAGCGGTTCGGGCAGCGCATCGGTGAAGCGCCAGAGCCGGTCCAGATGCTCCGGGCCGAAGGCCGCCGGCAACTGCACCAGGAAGGGCCCAAGCACGTCCCGCAGCGGTTCCAGCAGCGCGACAAAAGCCCCCGCTTCGCCATCGTCCCCCGCCAGCAGCCGGTCGTGGGTGACCCGGCGGGGAAACTTGAACAGGAACCGGAAATCGTCCGGCACCTGGGCGCGCCACTGGGCGCACTGGGCCGCGCTGGGGGTGGCGTAGAAGGTGGTGTTGCCCTCGACGCCGTTGAACACCTGGCTGTAGCGGGCCAGGGGCGAGGCGCCCGGGGGCAGCAGGGGCGCCCATTTCGGGTCCTGCCACTGGGGGCAGCCGAGCACGTAGCCGCGGGGGCGGGCGGCGGTGGTGGTGGAGGGCGCGTCGGGGGCTGTTGAGGTCATGGCGGAATTCTAGAGAATGCGCGATCGGTTGTCTTGCCGCGGCGGCCCGCATGCTGATGCCGCCTCCTTCCCCCGCCTCAGCCATCACGGCATCGCCCTCGGCTGAGGTGCGCGACGGCGAGGGCGCCTACACTGGCCCTTCGATCCGAACGTCCCTGCCGCCACACACCGGAGCCCGCCCATGCCTCTGCCTGAATCTGTCCTTCGTGCCGCGCCCGTCAACAATGGCCCCGTGTTGGTGCTGGGCGGCGCGTCCCTGGACACCATTGTTCACCTGGACACGCTGCCCGAGCCGGTGCCGCAGACCCTCTGGCCCCGGCGCAGTTACCGGACCCTTGGCAGCACCGGTGCCGGCAAGGCCCTGAACCTGGTGGAGCTGGGCCACAGGGTGGTGTTCCACACCCTGCTGGGGAGCGATCCGGAGGGCGAGGCCGTTCGCGCGCAGCTGGCCCATCCGAACGTCACGCTGCTCACGGAGGTCACGGCGGAGGCCACCGAGCAGCATGTGAACCTGATGACGCCCAAGGGCGAGCGGATTTCCCTGTTTGTGCAGCCGCCGGCCGATCCGGACGCCATCGACTGGGCGCCGGTACAGGCCGCGCTTTCGACCGCCTCGCTGGTGGTCGCCAACATCCTGGCCTATGTGAAACCGGCGCTTCCCTGGCTGGTGGAGGCGGGGGTGCCGGTGTGGACCGATCTGCACGATTACGATGGCGCCAACCCGTACCACCAGCCGTTTATCGATGCGGCGGACGTGATCTTTCTCTCCAGCGATAACCTGCGCGACTACCGGCAGACCATGGAAGAGTTGATGGCGCAGGGCAAGGCGCTGGTGGTGTGCACCCATGGCCGGAACGGGGCGACGGCGCTGACGGCGGAAGGAACGTGGCTGGAACAGCCGGCGTTGCCGGTGGCCGAGGTGGTGGACACCAACGGCGCCGGCGACGCGTTTTTCAGCGGGTTTGTGCACGGGGTTCGCCGGGGCGCGTCGCTTGCGGCCTGTTTGCGGATGGCCGCCTACTGCGGCGCCCGGTGCGTCACCAGCACGGGGCTGGCGGCGCCCGGTTTGGCCGCCGGCGTTCAGAGCGAGGGCGCCGGCGGCGGCGCGGGTTAGCCTCAGCTTGCGGCGGCCTGGGACGCCTTCAGCCGGTCCAGCACCTTCCGGGCGTTGAGCTACCCAGTGTCGATGCCGGCGGCTTCCAGCCGGTCGTCCAGGTTGTGGTCGCCGGGTTCCTGATCGAGCGCGTGCAGGGCGTCTTCCAGATCGCCCGCGTGGGCGTGCTGGCGTTGCAGTGTCGCCACCGATTCGTCCAGCGCGCTCAGGTGGCTGCGCAGCCCGCGGGCCTGGCCCCGGAGCAGCCCGGCGGCGCGCTCGGCGCTCTGGTTGGCCCGGGCCAGGCGCAGTTCGCCGTGAAACCGCTGCAGCGCCCGGGCCGAATCCCGCAGCTCCCGGCGTAACCGGGTTTCCTGCCGGTGCAGGGCATCGTGCTGCTGACGCTGGCGGGCGAGCAGCGCTTCGTCCTCCGCGATGCGTCCGGCCAGTTCCAGGGCAATGCCATCATCATGGACAGGCACAGCTTAGCCTTTGACAGGCACAGCTTAGCCTGACTTGATGCCCAAAACTTTGGTGGTTTTGACTCTCAGGCATCTTTTGCATTACTGATTTGTTTCTGAATTTGACGTTTACCGTTAAGCGTTATATGTTGTTCGGCATGATCAAGACCTTCCGGTGCAACAACACTCAAGCGCTGTTTGAAACAGGCAAGACTCGCCGGTTTTCGGCCTTCAAGGCGGCAGCTGAGCGCAAATTAGTGTTGCTTCAGGCTGCGGAGGCTCTGGAGGATTTGCGGTCTCCACCAGGCAATCGCCTGGAGGCTTTATCTGGTGACCGAGAGGGGCAGCACAGCCTTCGCATCAATCGCCAGTGGCGGGTGTGTTTTCGGTGGACTGAGGATGGCGCGGAAGATGTTGAAATTGTTGATTACCATTGAGGAGGTTGCGTAATGACTCGTAACGGTATGCGCCCTATCCACCCCGGAGAGATCCTTCGTGAGGAGTATCTGGAGCCACTGGGAATGAGTGTCAACGCACTATCCAGGGCTCTGCATGTTCCCGCTACACGGATGAATGAAATTGTTCGCGAGAACCGGGGTGTTACGGCAGACACCGCACTCCGGCTGGCTCGCTACTTCGGCACCAGTGAGCGTTTCTGGTTGAATCTGCAGACAGAATATGAATTGCGCCGGGCACAAATCACCAAAGCTGCACAAGTGGCCCGTGAGGTACGACCACGCGCGGCCTAAATGATAATGCCGGTGATCGTGGACAGACACGAACAATCACTAGCTCATGCGTGCTGCGTTAGATACTCGCTGAGCGCCTCTCGTGTGAGGTCATTTAATGAGATGCTTTGGCGGCGTGCCTCAATGCTTGCCGCAAGGTGCAAGTCATGCCCAATCCTTACATTAAAGGAGCCCTTGCAAGGTGTTTCCGGCGCGGTGTTCAGCTCTGAGCAGGTTTTCAGGTAGTCGTCCACCGCTTCCTGAAACGCTTTTTCTAGCTCTGCTACTGTTTCTCCTTCGTAGTTGACCAGTGAACGAATAAACTGCAGTTTTCCGAACAGGCAGTTGTCTTCAATGCTAACCTCTATGGAGCCGTGGTAGCCCCGGTATTTGAGCATGGTGCCCATCAGATCAGCCCTCCAGATTTAAGGTTTTCAATTATCTGACGTCTTGCATAAGCTTTCAGTTCATTACCCGGGTGTGGCCGGTGTAAGTTGATTAGTGCTTGTGGATTTCCATTGTCGAACTTGACTCGACTACCTTGCCCCTCAATCTGGCGATACCCAAGACTTCGCAAAAGTGCGGTTAGTTCCTGCCAGGTAAAAGTGGAGTCTCTATTCAATAGCTTGGTCAGCAGCTTTCCTTGCTTTGACATCACGCTTCTCCTTTCGTGCAACTAATTTTAGTTGCTATTTGGAGGTGCGTCCATAGTTTTATAAGATCATTGAGCCTGATCATGGACAGGCACAGCTTAGCCTGACCTGATTTCGGAAAGCCCGGCGGATTC
>CAYUTG010000147.1:2639-7368 GCA_964447555.1 uncultured Marinobacter sp. | reverse complement strand
GCACCTGAGTGCTTCGAGATTGAGCGCGAGCTTATTGAGCGCTGCAAAGTGCCAGTGTTTCACGATGACCAGCACGGGACTGCGATTGTAACCGCTGCAGGTATGATCAATGCGCTCGAACTGCAGGGCAAAAAAATTGAAGAAGCCCGGGTGGTTTGTCTTGGCGCCGGTGCAGCCGCTGTCGCCTGTATGAAGCTCTTGATCAGTTGCGGTGTTCGCTCCGAGCATATTTTCATGCTGGATCGTAAGGGTGTGATCCACTCTGGCCGTGATGACCTGAATCAGTACAAGGCCATGTTTGCCAATGATACCGACAAGCGCACGCTGGATGATGCGATTGACGGTGCTGATGTATTTGTAGGGCTGTCCGGCCCGGACCTTTTGTCGGCAGACCAGTTGAAGAAAATGGCGGCAAATCCGGTTGTGTTTGCCTGTTCTAATCCGGACCCCGAAATCAGCCCTGAAGTGGCCAATGCTACCCGCGATGATCTGATTATGGCCACGGGGCGCTCTGATTATCCAAACCAGGTCAACAACGTGCTGGGTTTTCCGTTCATTTTCCGCGGGGCGCTGGACGTTCGTGCGACTGTTATTAATGAAGAGATGAAGGTGGCTGCGGTTACTGCAATTCGTGAGCTGGCTAAAGAGCCGGTGCCTCAGGAGATTTGTGAGGCTTACGGTGTCGACAGCTTTGAGTTTGGCAAGGACTATATTATTCCCAAGCCAATGGATGCTCGCCTGCTATCGGTTGTGCCTGCCGCCGTTGCTCAGGCAGCGGTTGATTCTGGTGTGGCCCGCAAAGCCTATCCGGAGCACTACCCGCTAAAATCCGTGGATGACATTATCTGATCTTTATTCATGGTAATAAAAAACCGGCGGTGATCCCGCCGGTTTTTTTATGCTCGTATGTCAGGTCAGAAAATCTGGCGTGACAAGTCATCCTCGCCGGTGCCACCGTTGTTGCTGGCATCATCTTCTGGTGCCAGAGGTGGCGGGGCGTCTTCTTCCTTGAATATCTCGAATACTCCGTCTTCTCCTGGTCTTGCGCGCTTTCCGGTTTTCGGGTTAATGCGGATGTTCACTATGCCGTTAGGGCGGGGCATCAGGGCGGGCGGCGTGCCCTCCAGCGCGACACGCATGTAGTCTATCCATATCGGCAATGCTGTGCTGGCCCCAAATTCGCGCCTTCCAAGAGGTGCGGGTTGATCGAAACCCACCCAGGTG
The DNA here is from genome assembly GCA_964447555.1 of uncultured Marinobacter sp. GTDB lineage: Bacteria > Pseudomonadota > Gammaproteobacteria > Pseudomonadales > Oleiphilaceae > Marinobacter. The sequence goes on along the minus strand of CAYUTG010000147.1, from coordinate 6,144 downwards.
GTGGTGGCAATTTTGTGGTTAAAGCCTGCAAACCAGGTGTCTTTCTGCTCGTTGGTGGTGCCGGTTTTCCCGGAAAGGTCGGTGCGATTCAGTACTCTTGCCCGGCGCCCCGTACCCAGGCGGATCACATCGCGCATCATTGAATGAAGGATGTATATGGAACGCTTATCGGCCAGCCGCCTCATAATGCGGGTTTGTTGCACGGCATTATCGGTGGTCGCTGAAGGTTTTTCTGCGGAAGGTGCGGTGCCTATCTGCTGTTCGCTGGCGTATTTGGCCTGAAGTTCGTCACATTCGCTGTCACTGTCGCACTGTATGGTCTCTGCTGCCTGGTACAGGGTGTTCCCGGCAACATCCTGAATGCGCTCAATGAGGTAAGGCTGCACGTCATAGCCGCCGTTGGCAATGACGGCCAAACCTCTGGCCAGCTCCATGGGCGACAACTGCCCGCTGCCAAGGGCAAGGGAAAGGTTGTCTGGCATGGTGTCTGTAGGAATGCCAAGTTGCTTCAGGTTATCAAGCGTAGTCTGAATGCCCACATCCCTCAGCAGTCTGATAGAGACTATGTTGCGTGAGCGATACAGAGCCTCGCGCAGACGGGTAGGGCCGTAAAACTGGCCGGAAGAGTTTTGTGGGCGCCAGGCGGTTTCCAGCTCCGAGTCGTCAAATACGATGGGTGCATCGTTGTAGATCGTGGCGGGGGTCATGCCATTTTCCAGGGCGGTCAGGTAGAGAAATGGCTTGAATGTTGAGCCGACCTGGCGCTTTGCCTGCAGTGTACGGTTGTATTTGCTTTGCCGGAAGCTGTAGCCGCCAGCCAGCGCCTCAATGGCCCCGGTCTGGGCATTCAGGGATACCAGCGCGCCCTCTACACGGGGAATTTGGGCCAGTGCAACCGATGGGGTGGCTTCGGTTTCCGCTTCGCTGTCATCAGCGGCCGGTTGTTGGGCGTGTACATAAATAACGTCTCCCGGCGCAACAACATCGGACGGCTTTTTGGGTTTAGGGCCAGTCAGGTTCTCGGTTTTGTACCGCTTAGCCCATTGCATGGTGTCAAAGCTCATGTTTGCCTCGCCGATATCCCGGGCGAACACGGTGGCCTGTGCCTTGTCGTCATTAACGCGGGTGACGATGGCGGGGATCAGCGCGGCCACTTTCGGGTAGTTGCGGATCAGGTCCGGGAGCTTTGCATTCGCGAGGGTGTCAGTGTCAATCTGGCCGATGGGGGCCCGGAAACCATGCCTGCGGTCATAGGCTTCCAGCCCGTTTCTGAGCGCCTCTGTTGCGGTCTGCTGTTTGGTGCCATCAACTGTCAGTGTCACGGTGTAACCGTCCGTGTAGGCATCTTCACCGTATCTGCGCACCATTTCTGAACGGGCCATTTCGGCTACGTAGTCTGCATCAACTTCGGTGTTGATTATGTTGTAACTGGCGGTCAGTGGGGCAGATCTTGCCAGGTCGCGGGCGTCAGTGGTGATGTAGCCAAGCTCTGCCATGCGGCCCAGAATCCAGTTCCTCCGGATTTTCGCGCGCTCCGGGTCTGCCAGCGGGTTGTAGGCCGAGGGGGCCTTTGGCAAACCAGCGAGCATTGCCATCTGGGCCAGGGATAATTCAGCCACTGGCTTGTTGTAATAGACTTGCGCAGCAGCGGCAATTCCGTACGCGCGGTTGCCCAGATAAATCTTGTTCAGATAGAGCTCAAAAATGCGGTTTTTGCTCAGTTCACGTTCAATCTGAAGAGCCAGAAGTATCTCGTTGAACTTCCGGATGAAGGTCCTGTCGCGTGACAAAAAGTAATTTTTTGCAACCTGCATTGTGATGGTACTGCCCCCTGACTGGATGGAACCGGTGGAGACCAGTTCGATGGCAGCCCGCGCCAGGCCTTTGATGTCGACCCCGAAGTGCTCATAAAACCGTGAGTCTTCAGCCGCCATAAAGGCATGTAACTGAATTGTTGGGATCTGTTCGATTGTGATCGGGGCCCTTCTCTTTTCCCCGAATTCTGCTATTAATTCGCTGTCTTTGCTATATATCCTCAGGGGTGTCTGCAATTTAATGTCGAGTAGCTGATCGACAGGGGGCAGTCCGGGACGAAGATAAAGGTAAAAGCCCGAAGTGATGATTACCGCGACACTCAGTCCGGTAACAAATAGCCAGGCAAAAAGGCGGGATGTACGTAACAAATGAGACATTTTTTTCTGACAACTGTTGGATATAGGTCTATCATTTGAGAAATTGCTTTAGGAACGAAGAGTCGCTTCACCGCTACAATATTTCTCGGCAAATAAAGAGGAAGCATTGTAGACGGAAAATTGAAGAATTTCTCTTAAATAAAAAACACATAAGTAACTTAACCGGGTGCATCTAACCAGGTAAAGGGTGAGCGCGTGTTCGGATTGTTCGGAAAGAAATCCAGTGCAGTGCTGGGGGTAGATATAAGCTCCAGCTCGGTCAAACTTCTGGAGCTGTCGAAGCAGGGAGACCGTTTTAAGGTCGAAAGCTACGCAGTTGAGCCATTGCCAGCTAATGCCGTTGTTGAGAAAAACGTCACGGATGTTGAAGCCGTGGGGGAGGTGCTTAAACGTGTAGCCTCCAAATCCCGCACCGGTGTAAAGCAGGCGGCGGTGGCAGTCTCCGGGTCGGCCGTTATAACCAAGGTCATCCAGATGGATGGGGGCCTTAACGAATTTGAGATGGAAGATCAGATTGCCCTTGAGGCAGATCAGTATATTCCATACCCCCTGGATGAAGTCGCTATCGACTTTGAAGTTCAGGGGCCCTCAGAGACCAACCCCGATCAGGTCGATGTTCTTCTGGCAGCGTGCCGGAAAGAGAACGTAGACATCCGTGAAGACGCATTGGAAATAGCATCCCTGGCGGCAAAAATTGTCGACGTGGAAGCCTATGCGCTGGAGCGGGCCTACAGCCTGATTGAACCTCAGCTTGATTCCCAGGGTGAAGAGCTGGTTGTGGCCATTGTTGATGTTGGCGCAACCATGACGACGCTCAGTGTCCTCGCCGAAGGCAAGACAGTGTACACCCGGGAACAGATTTTTGGCGGGAAACAGCTTACTGAGGAAATTCAGCGCCGGTACGGGCTGTCCCTCGAGGAAGCCGGTCTGGCCAAGAAGCAGGGCGGGCTACCGGACGACTACGAAACAGAGGTGCTTATGCCGTTCCGGGAAGCGGTGGTTCAGCAGGTAGCCCGGGCGCTTCAGTTTTTCTTCGGAGCCAGCCAGTACAACGCGGTGGATTACGTTGTTTTGGCGGGTGGTACGGCCTCGATTCAGGGGTTGACCGACATGGTTGAGGAAAAGACCGGCACACAAACCCTGGTGGCGAACCCCTTTGCAGATATGGCGGTTGGGTCCCGGGTTAATGCATCAGCCCTCAGCAATGATGCGCCCTCGCTGATGATTGCTTGTGGCCTGGCGATGAGGAGCTTTGACTGATGGCGAAAATTAACCTCAGACCCTGGCGTGAAGAACTCAGGGCTGAAAAGCAG
>CAYUTG010000147.1:0-2629 GCA_964447555.1 uncultured Marinobacter sp. | reverse complement strand
TTTGTTGTGATGATTCTGGGTGCTGTCATCATTGCCGGCGGGCTGGTGTTCCTGTGGCAATCTGATATGGACAGCCGCATTGCGTACCAGCAGTCCAGAAACGCCTACATTGAAACAGCAGCGAAAAAGCTGGATCAGCAGATCAAGGAAATAGACAGTCTCAAGCGTAAGCGAGACGAACTGCTGGCCCGCATGAAGGTCATTCAGGACCTGCAGGGTAAGCGTCCGGTGATTGTCCGGGTGTTTGATGAACTGGTGAAAACCTTGCCTGACGGCCTGTACTATACCGAGCTGAAGAAAACCGGTGACCGGATCAATATTGTGGGAATGGCCGAGTCTAACAGCCGGATTTCGACGCTGATGCGTCAGTTCGAGGAGTCAGACTGGTTTGCCAACCCGGATCTTTCGAATGTATCAGCCGCTGATAACAGCCGCGCCGGGTACAGTAAGTTCAATCTTTCGGTGCAGCAGAAGACGCCCGAGCCCGAAGCGGAGGATAAGTAATGAGCCTCGCGGACTCACTTAAAAGCCTGAATGAATTCGATATCAACGATCTTGATGTCAATAACGCAGGTATCTGGCCTGCACCGATAAAGGCGATTGTTGTTCTGATTATTGTCGGCCTGATTATTGGCGGTGGCTACTGGTTCTTTATCAAAGATCAGTACTCGCGGCTGGAAGCGGTAACAAAAGCAGAACAGGATTTGCGTACCAAGTATGAGGCCAAGGCCTATCAGGTGGCGAACCTTGCAGTTTTTAAAGCGCAGATGAAGGAAATGGAAGAGACCTTTGGAGCTCTGGTCCGGCAACTGCCCAGTGAAACCGAGGTTCCCGGCTTGCTTGAGGATATAACCAATACAGCCCTGGGCAGCGGTCTGGTACTGAAAGAGGTGAAGTTGCAACCCGAGCAACGGCGCGATTTTTATGCTGAATTGCCCATAAATATTCACGTTACCGGTTCGTATCATGAGCTGGCTTCATTTGTGAGCAGCGTTGCAAGTCTTCCCCGGATCGTCACACTGCACGATCTGACGATTAAACCAACTGGCGGAGACGGAGATCAGCTTGATATGCAAGTTGTGGCCCGTACTTACCGCTACCGGGCTGGAGAATGAGCATGAGAATGAAGCATGCGGGAAAGGCCTGGCTGGGAGTGTGCCTGGTGTCCCTTCTTACTGCCTGTTCCCAGAACAGCGGTTTTTCAGATCTGGACAAGTTTATGGCGGACACCCGCGCCAAGCCGCGTGGGCATGTAGAGCCATTGCCCGAGTTCAAGGCGTATGAAGCATTCAGTTATTCAGCCGCCGACCGGCGCTCACCGTTTGAGCCACCGGTAGATGTTCAGTTAACGATGGTCGATCAGCAGCCAATCAGTAATGTGGAGCCTGATCTGGACCGTCCAAGGGAAGTTCTTGAGAACTTTGACCTTAAGGACCTGAGCATGGTGGGTACATTACAGGGTGCGTCTGGCAACCTGTTTGCGTTAATCAAAGACAATACCGGCGGTATTCACCGGGTTCGTGCCGGTAACTATATGGGGCAGAATTATGGCCGCATTATCGGGGTCAGTGAAACGCGAATAGAGCTAATTGAAATCGTTCCTGATGGCCGGGGTGGATGGGTTGAACGTCCTCGTTCCCTGACACTCAACGAAAACGAAGGCTAAGGGGCGACACTATGAAAACTGAAAGAAACATGCACGTACAAAAAAGTTTAGGGTCGAGGCTAGCGATGTTCAGAAAACTCAATGTATACATCGGCGTGATTGCTTTTGGGCTGTTGTCCGGACTGGCCCAGGCGGTCACTCTGGAGGACGTGTCATTCTCATCGCTGCCTGGTGAGCGCCTGGAGGTAACTCTGGCGTTTGATGGACAGCCACCTGAGCCAACGGGCTACACGATTGAGCGCCCGGCTCGTATTGCTGTGGATCTGGCAGGCACCAAAAGCGGGCTCGACAGCCGAAGTGTTCCGCTGGGTTCCGGAAACGCCCAGAGCATGACTGTTGTTGAAACCAAAGATCGGACACGGCTGATTTTCAATCTGGCTCAACTGGTGCCTTACGATACTGCCCGGAAAGGTAATTCACTGGTGCTGACAATTGGTGGTGAAGGTAATGCTGTTGCTTCCACCAGTCCGGCTTCCTCGGCAGCATCATCAGCATCGGCCTCAACATCTGCCAATACACTGGCCGGTGTAGATTTCCGCCGGGGTAAAGACGGTGAGGGTCGGGTTGTTGTAGATCTCGGAAGTGCCAGCACACCAGTAGATCTTTCAGAGCTGGGCGGCAAAATTCGCCTGACCATGCCCGATCTGACGGTGCCCGACAACTTGCGTCGCCGTCTCGATGTTACCGATTTCGCAACGCCAGTGAACCGGATTGACACGTATGTGGAAGATGGCAATGCCATCGTCGAGATCCGCCCGGAAGGCAATTATGACTACATTGCCTACCAGTCTGGCCGGGAGTTTACCGTTAGTGTAGAGAAGCTTTCCCAGCAGGAAGCCGAAGCACGGCGGGAAGAGAAATTCCCATACTCTGGAGATAAATTGTCTCTTAACTTCCAGGATATTGAGGTTCGCTCAGTTCTGCAGCTTATTGCAGACTTTACCGGCCTGAATCTGGTTGCCA
>CAYUTG010000146.1:0-7387 GCA_964447555.1 uncultured Marinobacter sp. | reverse complement strand
CAACTGAGCTATCGGGGAACGTCGTCATGTGACGAGGCGCGTATATTAAGTTGGCAGTAGCGCCCCGTCAACCCCCACTTCTAACTTTTTAACCAAGCGCCTTACGCAGGCGTTCAATGGCATTTTTAAGGTTATCCATGCTGGTCGCAAAACTCAGCCGCATGTGGCCGGGGCAGCCAAATGCCGAGCCAGGCACCAGTGCAACACCAGCATCGGTCAGCAGTTTCTCTGTGAATTCCACGTCCGTGCTGGCACTGGAATCTGCGTCAATGGCCTTCTGGAAGCTTGGGAACACATAGAACGTACCGTCACCGGACAAGCACTCAACGCCTGGCAGGCTGTTCAAAGCCTCTACCAGCCAGTCGTGGCGCTCTTTAAATGCCTTGACCATCTCCCCAACGCACGCCTGATCGCCATCCAGAGCAGCCGTTGCAGCAGCTTGTGAAACAGAGCAGGGGTTAGAGGTGCTTTGAGACTGAATTTTCTTCATAGCACCGATGATCTTCGCCGGACCGGCCGCGTAGCCGATGCGCCACCCTGTCATCGAGTAAGCCTTGGACACACCGTTCAGCACAAAAGTACGGTCGTACAATTCAGGAACGGCATTCAGGATGTTGCAAAATGGCTTCCCGGTCCACAGTATCGGCTCGTACATGTCATCGGTTGCAACCATAATCTGAGGGTGCTTTTTCAACACCTCACCAATCGCCTTCAGCTCATCCAGTGTGTAAGCCATGCCGCTTGGGTTTGACGGGCTGTTGATAACGAACAAACGGGTGCGGTCGGTAATGGCCTCTTCAAGCTGCTCCGGTGTGATTTTAAAACGGGTGTCAGGGCTGGTTTTAATGATAACCGGCTTGCCTTCGGCCACCAGCACCATATCGGGGTAAGATACCCAGTACGGTGCCGGAATGATGGCTTCGTCGCCGGCATTCAGTGTGGCAAGTGCGAGGTTGAAAAAACTCTGTTTGCCACCACTGGATACCAGTATCTGGTTGGCTTCGTAGTTCAGGCCGTTATCTCGTTTGAACTTTGCGATAATCGCTTTCTTAAGTGCCGGCGTACCATCCACGGCAGTGTATTTTGTCTGGCCATTGTTGATGGCTTCAATAGCGGCCTGCTTGATGTGGTCTGGCGTATCGAAATCTGGTTCGCCCGCACCCAGGCCAATGATGTCCTGACCAGCTGCACGAAGTTCTGCAGCCTTGTTGGTGACTGCCAGGGTGGGGGAGGGCTTGATTGCCTGTACTCTGCCGGATAATTGAAGGTCCAAACCTGCGCTCCTTAAAGCTGCATCTATTAGGGCTCTGGCTGGAAGAAATCCGGAAACCTATGTGGGGATTTACCGATTGATTTCAGCCAGTCGTTGATGGGGACGATGGTATCATGAAGCCGGAATATCACTAAATTTATTGATAGCATGAGCCAGCAAAACTCTGCCTGTAAAAAACCGAGGTTTTACGCCAATTATGGCCAGGAAAGAATCCAGTGTTAGCAAAGAAGGGGCATTTCGGGTCAATTCACCCTACCAGCCAGCCGGCGATCAGCCGAAGGCCATTGAGGGGTTGGTTGACGGTATTCATTCCGGGCTGGCACACCAGACGCTTCTGGGGGTAACCGGCTCAGGGAAGACGTTTACCATTGCCAATGTGGTTGAGCAAATACAACGGCCGACCATTGTCATGGCCCACAACAAAACACTGGCGGCCCAGCTGTATGGCGAATTTCGTGAGTTTTTTCCGGATAATGCCGTTGAATACTTCGTGTCCTATTACGATTACTATCAACCGGAGGCCTACGTGCCCTCCTCGGACACGTTCATTGAAAAAGACGCATCGATCAACGAACACATAGAGCAGATGCGGCTGTCTGCCACCAAGGCGCTCCTTGAGCGCCCGGATGCCATCATTGTGGCCACAGTGTCATCTATTTACGGCCTGGGCGATCCGAAGTCTTATCTGAAAATGATGCTGCACCTGGACCGTGGGGATCAGATTGATCAGCGTTTTATTCTCAAGCGCCTGGCCGAGCTTCAGTACACTCGCAATGATATTGAGTTCCACCGGGCCAATTACCGTGTGCGGGGCGATGTGATTGATGTGTTCCCGGCGGAATCCGAGAAAGAAGCCGTTCGGATAGAACTGTTTGATGATGAGGTTGAAAACCTCAGTTATTTTGACCCGCTGACCGGGGAAATCCTTCGGCGTGTGCCCCGTGTGACTATTTACCCGAAATCTCACTATGTGACCCCACGGCAGACCGTTCTGGATGCCGTTGAGCACATTCGTGTGGAACTGGATGCGCGCCTCAAACAACTGCGGGATAACAACCGGCTGGTGGAGGCTCAGCGTCTGGAAGAGCGTACCCGGTACGACATTGAAATGATGATGGAACTGGGCTACTGCAACGGCGTTGAAAACTACTCACGCTACCTTTCCGGCCGGCAGCCGGGTGAGGCACCGCCAACACTGTTTGATTACCTGCCAGACAATGCGCTTCTGGTTGTCGATGAGTCTCACGTGACCATTCCGCAGATCGGAGCCATGTACAAGGGTGACCGCTCGCGCAAGGAAACGCTGGTGGAATATGGTTTTCGCCTGCCTTCGGCTCTGGATAACCGGCCCATGCGGTTTGAGGAATGGGAGCGGATAGCCCCGCAGATGATTTTTGTCTCCGCCACGCCATCCACGTACGAGGCTGAGCATGCAGGGCAGGTGGTGGAGCAGGTTGTCAGGCCTACCGGCCTTCTGGACCCGGAAATTGAAGTGCGCCCTGCCTCTACTCAGGTCGACGATTTGCTGTCTGAGATTCATTCCCGGGTAGCGGTACAGGAGCGCGTTCTGGTAACCACCCTGACCAAACGTATGGCTGAGGATCTTACTGACTTCCTGATGGAGCATGGTATCAAGGTGCGTTACCTGCATTCTGATATCGGCACGGTTGAGCGGGTGGAAATTATCCGCGACCTGCGCCGGGGCGAATTTGATGTACTGGTTGGGATCAACCTGCTACGGGAAGGCCTCGATATGCCAGAGGTTTCGCTGGTAACCATTCTGGATGCCGACAAAGAAGGCTTCCTGCGCTCAGAGCGGGCGTTAATCCAGACCATGGGGCGTGCGGCACGTAACATTAACGGCAAAGCCATTCTGTATGGTGATCGGATAACCGGTTCCATGCAGCGGGCCATTGATGAAACCCGGCGCCGCCGCGCGAAGCAGATGGCTCACAACGAAGAGCACGGTATTACGCCGCAAGGGCTGAATAAGAAGATCTCGGATATTATGGAGGGTGCCGGTGGTGTTAACCGCGGCCAGTATAATAAAGGCGACCGGCCGGGCCAGGTGGCTGCTGAAGAAGCTGAGCGTTACCGTGCCAGGGTTGGAAACCGATCCCCCGAACAGATACTCAAAGAGGTAGCTCAGTTGGAGGATGATATGTACAAAGCGGCCTCCGAGCTGGATTTTGAGACTGCGGCGCGGTTACGGGACCAGATTTCCGAATTGAAAGAAGCCGCACTTCGTACCGGCTGATCAGTTCACCCGTTTTGGCCCGATTATCACGGCAGCCTGCAATGGGCGCTGGCTGCCGTACCGGGATATTTTATCAAAAACCCGACGGTCGATCGGCAGGTAATGTTTGTCGGCTACGGTTTCACCGGCCGGAGTGTCGATCTCAGGGTCATGCAGGTAAACAAACTGGTCATCAATGGCACACACGGTTACCCAGTGTGGCACACGGCTTCGGTTTAACTGCCAGGTGCTGATCAGAATGATAGGAATATAGCCCTGGTGCAATGCCTCTTCAATGCCTTCAAGGGTAAGGGGTTGGTGGTTTAGTTCGATACCTGTCTGGCTGATATCGTGCAGGAACCCCTGGTGAACCTGTTCAAGCACACGCTTTTTCCGGTCACTTCTGACCGTGTCTTTGAACAGTGCGCCTTCCATATTGATCCAGGCGCTGGCATGGAAACCCCGCTGCCAGGCAGCAAGTGCAAGGCCGTGTGGCCCGCAACCGCCGTGCCCGGCAAGCATGAAAATGGTGGTTGCCTCCCGCCAGAGTTTCAGTTCTTCCAGATAGGTCAGCGGCTGGTGCTCATCCAGTGCCGCCATAGCCATCATCAGTGCCGCTGGCCCACAAGAGAAGTCCGTAGTTTGAGGGTAATAGGGCACGGGTGTGAAATCATGGGTGGGCTCATAGTAGAGAATGCGCCGCTCAAAGCGTAGCGCCGTGCCATGGTCTTGGTAGTAATCCCGGTAGGTTCCGAACTGGCGGTAACCCAAACGCCGGTACAGGTTGATTGCCGCCGTGTTGTCTTCTCTTACTTCCAGGCGCATCACAATCCGGCCGGCTTCTGAAGCTTCCCGCTCCGCCTCTTTAACCAGTAACTCACCGATCCCGAGCCCACGCGTTGTTGGCGATACAGCAATTGAGTAAATGCGCGCAAGGCGGGTGGCGGCGTTCATAAGCACCAGACAGTAACCTGCAATCTCGTTATCCAGCGTTGCGAGAATCAGTCTGTCCCCCGGCATGTCGAGAAAGCGCCGGAAGCTTCTCCGTGAAATACGGTCTGCCGGAAAGCAGAGTTCCTCCAGCCGGACAATAGCGTCCAGGTCTTTATTGACTGCTTGTCTGAGCTGAATGTCCGGCATGGTACCGAGGCCTTGAGGCAGGTAACTGGAAGGGGGTGCCCGAGTGTATTTCTGAGGCTCTATTATGAAAGAGTGTGAGGTATTGGGATAGACGCAATGCATGCGTAAAAGCACGCATCACAGGGTGATTGTGCCGCGTGATGGCTCAGCGTATTGTTGCGAAAAATAACACAGGCTGAACCTTCAGGGAGGAATGCCTTGTATGTCCCGTTTGCTCATCGTAGTGGATCGTGCCAGAGACTGGGCTCCGTATTACCCCAGTGAAGATGTACTGACGTTTGATCAGTACCTGCAGCTTTCAGCGCCAGCTTCAGGCCGTGTTCGTGTAATTAATCTTTGCCAGAGTGCAAAGTACCTGAGCCAGGGCTATTACTGTTCTTTGCTGGCCGAAGCCCGTGGGCACCATGTTGTGCCATCGGTAATGACCCTGAACGACCTGAGCAGGAAAGGGCTGTTTTCTCTGGAACTGGAAGAGCTGGACGACAGTGTTCTGCAATGGCTGGAAGCGTCCGGGTCCGAAATCGACCCGGCAACCGATGAGCGACAGGCAACCCATGAGGTCCGTATACGAACCTACTTTGGCCAGGCCAGACACCCGGAGCTGAAGCCGGTTGCCCGTGCGCTGTTTGACCGGTTCCCGTGTCCTATTCTGGAAATAGTGTTCAGGCGCCGTAAAAAATGGCAGATTGAATCTATGAAGCCAGCAGCACCTGCTGATCTGGATGAGGGCGAGCAGGACATCTTTGCTACCGCGTTTGACCGGTTCAGCACCATGGTCTGGCGCAAGCCACGCACACGCCGCCATTATCGTTATGATCTGGCAGTGCTGGTTAACCCCGATGAAGAAATGCCACCCAGTGACAAACTGGCTTTGAGTCGGTTTGAAAAAGCGGGGCGGAAGCTGGGTATTAATGTTGAGCAGATTACCCGCCGCGATTACATGCGGCTTCCGGAATACGATGGGCTTTTCATTCGGGAAACAACGGCAATAGATCACCATACCTACCGTTTTGCCCGTCGGGCTGAAGCGGAAGGGATGGTGGTTATTGATGACCCGGTATCCATTCTTCGTTGCACGAATAAGGTGTTTCTGGCGGACCTGCTGCAAAACAACAAGGTGCCAACACCCAAAACTCTGATTTTGTCGAAGGATGAAAAAAACGCCGCGCGGCGGGTCATGGATGAACTTGGCTTCCCTGTGGTGATTAAAATTCCTGACGGTGCCTTTTCACGGGGCGTGACCAGGGCGGAAGATGAGAAAGCACTGCGGGCAGGCCTTAAGGATCTGTTCAGGCAATCGGCACTGGTGCTGGCTCAGGAGTATTTATACACGGATTACGACTGGCGCATCGGCGTGCTTGGCGGAAGGGCCATCTATGCCTGCAAATATATGATGGTTAAGGGGCACTGGCAGATTTACCAGCATGGCGAATCGACCAGCGAAAGCGGAGGCTTTGAAACCATGCCAACCTATGAAGTGCCCAAAAAGGTTATTCAGGCAGCGTTGAAAGCCACAAAGCTGATTGGGAACGGGTTGTATGGTGTGGATATCAAGCAATCCGGCACCCGGGTGGCCGTTATCGAGGTCAACGACAATCCAAGTATTGATGCCGGTGTGGAAGACCGCTTTCTGGGTGGTGAGCTCTATACGCTGATTATGCAGGAGTTTCTGTCGCGTATGGAGGCAAACCGGCGGCGGTAGGGCAGAGGCCGGCTATTACTCGCCGGCTACCCACACCTTTACGCTGCCAAACCAGGGGTATTGAGCCAGCTCCCTGGTGATATGTTCTGCGGTGATGTCCTCGTTTTCTTTCTGGGTGCTGAAAAACAACTCAAGATGCACTTTGTTTTGCAGATAATGCAGGCGAAGCCGGGTATTGGGAGGTAATTTATCAATGTGCCGGGACATCAGCGCCCGGATCTCCTTCCGGGAAGGAAGGCGCTCAGAGGACGGCAGGAACACTTCATCCAGTTCGGCATCGATATGGAACGTAATGTAGCGAATATTTTCCAGGGCATTTCTCATGCTGCTGACGACATGCATGCCAATCTGATGCCCTTCAGATACGCTGATTTCCGGCCGGACTACCAGATGAATGTCGAGCAGAATGTCCTGCCCCATGCGCCGGCTGCGCAGGTCGTGAACGTTCAGAACTCCCTCGGTATTCCGTGCAGCTTCTTTGAGGATGTTGATATCCTCAGGTGACAAACCTGTGTCTACCAATTCTTTTACGCTGTCCCAGGTAAACTTCCAACCGATGTGAATAATGATACCGGCAACGATGACCGCTGCGAGTATGTCCAGCCAGTAAAAACCGACCATGGCTCCCACCGTTGACAGCAACACCACAACGGAAGACAGCGCATCGGTGCGGCTGTGCCAGGCATTGGCAATGATCAGGTCTGATCGGATAGCAATTCCCACCCGGCGGGTATAATGGTAAATCCACTCCTTGCCGGCCACAGAAAGTGCTGCAGCCACCAGTACCGGCCAGCCAGGTGCTGTCGTAATGCTGTCAACGAACAGGCGCAGTGTGTTCTCCCAGGCCAGCGCCGCACCCACGGCAATAAGAATGCTGCCCAGTAGCAAGGTGCCGAAGGTTTCTATGCGCTGGTGGCCGTAAGGGTGGTCCTGATCCGGTGCCTGCCTGGATACCCGCATAACCCCGAGAACAACAAGATCAGACGCAACATCGCTGAACGAGTGAACGCCATCCACCAGCAGTGCCTGGGAGTGA
>CAYUTG010000145.1:0-7466 GCA_964447555.1 uncultured Marinobacter sp. | reverse complement strand
TGGTTGAGCGCAAACTGGCTGCAGAAGAAGACAAAACCCGCCACGACCTGGGCCGTGACGAATTTATTAAACGCATCTGGAACTGGAAAGAGCAGTCCGGCGGTACTATCACCCGCCAGATGCGTCGGCTGGGGAACTCCGTAGACTGGGATTCCGAGCGCTTCACCATGGATGACGGCTTTTACAAAGCCGTTCAGGAAGTGTTTATCCGCCTGTACAACGAAGGCCTGGTGTACCGGGGCAAGCGCCTGGTGAACTGGGACCCGAAACTGCACACCGCCATTTCCGATCTCGAAGTAGAGAATAAGGAAGAAAAGGGTTACTTCTGGCACCTGCGATACCCGCTGGCCGACGGAGCAACCACTCAGGACGGAAAGAATTACGTTGTGGTTGCCACCACCCGCCCCGAGACTATGCTGGGCGATACTGCCGTAGCCGTTCACCCGGACGATGAGCGTTACCAGCACCTGATTGGCAAGTTTGTGATACTGCCTCTGGTCAACCGCCTGATTCCAGTCATCGCGGACCACCACGCAGACCCGGAAAAAGGCTCGGGCTGTGTGAAAATTACGCCTGCTCACGATTTCAATGACTACGCCGTGGGCAAGCGCAACAATCTGCCGATGATGAACGTGCTGACCCAGGATGCCAATATTCGCCAGCAGGCTGAGGTATTCAACAGCGATGGCAGTGAAAACACAGAACTGGACGGTACCCTGCCCCCGGCCTATACCGGCCTTTCCCGGGAAGACGCGCGCAAGCAGATTGTGGCCGATATGGAAGCGGCCGGCCTGGTTCAGCAGGTGGAAGACCACGTACTGAGCGTTCCCCGTGGCGATCGCTCCGGGCTGATCATTGAGCCTATGCTGACCGACCAATGGTTCGCAGATGCCAAAACCCTCGCAAAACCAGCGATTGAAGCGGTTGAAGACGGCCGCATTCAGTTTGTGCCCAAACAGTACGAAAACATGTACTTCTCCTGGATGCGCGACATTCAGGACTGGTGCATTTCCCGGCAACTCTGGTGGGGCCACCGCATTCCCGCTTGGTACGACGCCCAAGGCAATATTTATGTCGGCCGCAGTGAAGACGAAGTACGTCAGAAACACAGCCTTGGTGCAGATGTGCCGCTGAAGCAGGACGATGATGTGCTGGACACCTGGTTCAGTTCCGCGCTGTGGACCTTCGGCACACTCGGCTGGCCAGAAATCACCGAAAGCCTGAAAACCTTCCACCCGACCGATGTACTGGTGACGGGTTTCGACATCATCTTCTTCTGGGTGGCCCGGATGATTATGATGACCATGCACTTCATGAAAAATGAAGACGGCACGCCTCAGGTTCCGTTCAAAACAGTGTATGTGACCGGCCTGATCCGCGACGAAAACGGCGATAAGATGTCCAAATCCAAGGGTAACGTGATCGACCCGCTGGATATGATCGATGGCATTGATCTGGCTCCGCTGCTGGAGAAGCGGACCGGGAACCTGATGCAGCCCAAGCTGGCCCAAAAGATTGCCAAACGCACCGAGAAGGAATTCCCCGAGGGTATCTCAGCACACGGCACAGACGCCCTGCGCTTCACCCTCGCAGCCATGGCCACCACCGGCCGCGACATCAACTGGGACATGAAACGTCTGGAAGGCTACCGCAACTTCTGCAACAAACTGTGGAACGCGGCCCGGTATGTCTTGATGAATACCGAAGGCGAAGACTGCGGTATAAACGATGAACCGGTGGATTTGTCTCTGGCTGACCGGTGGATCATCAGTGAACTGCAGAACTGCGAAAAGGATGTGGCTAGACATCTTGACCAGTACCGGTTTGATCTTGCCGCCCATGCGTTGTACGAGTTCATCTGGAACGAATACTGCGACTGGTATCTGGAATTGTCCAAGCCCTCTCTGAACGACGACGATGCCAGTGCAGAAGCCAAGCGGGGCACACGCCGTACGCTTGTGCGTGTGCTGGAGACTGTGTTGCGCCTGGCTCACCCGATTATGCCGTTCATTACCGAGGAAATCTGGCAGCGCGTTGCACCGCTTGCCGGAAAATCCGGCGACAGTATTATGCTGCAGCCGTTTCCGCAGGCAGACACCAGCAAGCAAGATGATTCGGCAGGCGCAGACATTGAGTGGCTGAAAGGTGTCATTGTTGCTGTGCGTAATATTCGCGGAGAAATGAACATTTCTCCGGCGAAGAAGATTCCGGTGCTTTTCCGTGGCAACAGCGCTGAGGGTCAGCGCCGCATGAGGGAAAACAGCCAGTTTCTGAGTTCGCTGGCCAAGCTGGAGAGCCTTGAGTGGTTTGAAGGCGACAAGGCTCCCATGAGCGCCACGCAACTGGTAGGCGATATGGAAGTGCTGGTGCCTATGGCGGGCCTGATCGACAAGGATGCCGAGCTGAAGCGTCTGGACAAGGAACTGGACCGTCTGCACAAGGACATTGCCCGGGTGGAAGCTGGGCAATGAGAAATTTACGGCCAAGGCTCCGGCGGAGGTTGTTGAGAAGGAGCAGCAGAAGCTGGCCGAGGCTCAGAACAATCTGAAGCGCCTGGAGCAGCAACGCGCCGATATTGAGGCCATGTAGTTATGGCATCTGCGGATGAACGTTCCGGGGGTAGCGGGAAAATCGCTATTCTTGGAGCTGGTTCTTTGGGGCGGCTTTGGGCCGCCCTTTTGCCATCTGGGCGTTGTGGTTTTTTGCCTCGCCTGTCTTGCGATAAAACTGAACAGGATCAGCCTCGGTGGAGCTTCAGCCATCCGGAAGCCCTTCCCGAAACACGCTGTGAATACGTCCTTGTACGCTCTGCTTCTCCATCCATGGCTTCGCCAGACCTTGGAGAAGCCCGCATTCATATCGATCTTCCGTGGCTACAATCGGCTGCAAACGTAGAACTGTTGTTAGTCACAACCAAAGCCGGCGATACGCTCTCGGCTTTGAACGATTGGCTACCCTACATTCCGGAAACAACGCCCATTGTTTTATTTCAGAATGGTCTCGGCAGTCAGCAGGCGGTTGCGGAGCGCTGGCCAGAGCGGCCGGTGCTGGCAGCCAGCACCACGGAGGGGGCGAACCGGTCTTCTCCGGATGTGGTTGTTCATGCCGGTGCCGGGGATACCTGGGTTGGTGGGCTAACGGGTTCTGCGGTTCACTATGTGGCTGGTGTTGTTCAACAGCTCTCTGCAACTGGCTTGAGAGTTCATAGTGAGCGCCATATTCTTCAGCGGCTTTGGCAGAAGCTGGTGATCAATGCGGGCATCAATCCGTTTACCGCGCTGCTGGATTGCCCGAATGGTGACATACTTGGCTCACCCCTCTACCAGCAATCTGTGGATGGGCTTTGCGCAGAGATTGCGTGTTTGTTGCAGGCTGAGGCGTCGGAGGTTGTTTCTCCGGCTGTTCTTCGGGAAAGAATTGAGGCGGTTGCGAAAAGCACGGCGCGTAATACGTCGTCTATGCGGGCGGATGTCGCGGCCGGGCGCGAAACAGAGATTGATTTCATCAATGGCTACCTGGTGCAATGCGGAAAACACCATGGCATTGCAACGCCGGTAAACCAGATGCTGACGGATCGGGTAAAAGCACTCAGTGCACCGTAAACGGGTGTAAGCATTGCGTGTTTTCAGACGTTTCTTTACGAGCAGAAAATCAGGAGCAGGTTATGGGTAACCGGGTTTCAAAAGTTTATACGCGCACAGGCGACGATGGCTCAACCGGGCTGGGAGATGGCAATCGTATTGCCAAAAATGCCCTGCGTGTTGAAGTGATGGGCGCGGCAGATGAGCTGAACTGTCACGTTGGCATGCTGATTGAGATTCTGGACAGTGGTGATGAGTTGGTCAGCATTTTGCGCCGTATTCAGCACCACCTGTTTGATCTGGGTGGCGAATTTGCCATTCCGGGCACCACCATTATCTGTAAAGACCATATTAACTGGCTGGAAAGCGTTCTGGATCAATACAATGAAGACCTTCCCTATTTGAAGAACTTTATCCTGCCGGGGGGAACATTGGCCGCCGCCCAGTGCCATCTGGCCCGTTCCGTGTGCCGAAGGGCAGAGCGTGTGGTGGTCGCTTTGGGACAGGAGGATTCCATCAATACGGCTTCACGGCACTATCTGAACCGGCTATCGGACTTGTTGTTTGTTGTTGCCAGGGTGCTGGCACGCCGCGAAGGCAGTGAGGAAATTCTTTGGGACCAGAAAAAATCCAGCCTTTAAAGGCTGGATTTTCCGGCAGGCAGCACTGAGCTTACACCTTGAACGCTTCTACCAGGCGCTGCAGTGACGCGGTCAGTTCAGACATCTCCCGAGACGATTCCAGTGTCTCTTCCGCGTTAGCAGCAGTGGTCTGGCCCAACTCGCCTATTCTCTCCACGTTAGCATTTACATTTCTGGCAACCGAAGACTGCTCTTCGGCGGCCTGAGCTATCTGATGGCTCATGTCCACAATGATGGAAATACCGCGGGCGATGCGATCAAGCGCTTCCGTAACCTGACCAGACTGCACAACGGTTTTTTCGGTCACATCGTGGCTGTTGGTCATAGCGGTTACCGCATCACCGACACCCTGTTGCAACCGGGAGATCATGCCTTCAATCTCTTCTGTGGATTTATGGGTGCGCTGCGACAGTGAACGCACTTCATCTGCCACAACTGCAAAACCACGCCCCTGTTCCCCGGCACGGGCCGCTTCTATTGCTGCGTTCAGCGCCAGCAGGTTTGTCTGCTCGGCAATGGCTTTGATTTCCACCAGAACCTGGCTGATGTTGTTACTGTCTTCGCTCACCCGGTTGATCACATCCATAGCACCGGAAATTTCTTCCGCCAGCTTGTTAATCGTTGCAACGGTGTCTGCCACCACACCCCGGCCGGTTTCCGTGTCACTTTCAGCCGTGCCAGCGCTGTCCGCAACTCTGTGGGCACTTTCGGTTACTTCCTGCACAGCCTCAACCATCTGGTTCATGGCTTCATTGATCTGGCCGCTCTCATCCATCTGGTGGGCAACGGCTTCACTGTTGGCTGCGGCGGTGTCATTGACCCGGGTAGCCTGCTGGTCAACATCCATGGTCGTGCGACTGACAGAGCGGATCAGCTCGGCAATCCGGACTGTCATATTGTTAAATTCAGAGGTCAGTTCGCCCAGCTCATCCCGGTTGCTTAACTGAATATGTGTGGTCATATCACCCGCTGCCACGTTACGCGCCGCGCTGGTAAAGCTGTTAATAGCCGTGCGGACAGACATAAAAAACCCGACATAAAGGTAAACAACCACCAGAAGCACAGCCACAAGGGAGGCAACGATCAGCCGGCGCTGACCAACCTCATGGTCAAGGCGTGTGGTCAGGTTGCCCTCAATCACGCTGAACAGGTCTTCGGTCAGGTCGTCGTAATAACCCAGCTGGGTTTTAATAATCTTGTCATAGGCGGTCCAAGGCATTTCCAGCCGCATCGGCGTGATGATATTCACATCCAGCGCATCACGCACTTTCATCAGGCTACCGTCCACCTGCCGGATCGTGCCTTCGGCAATATCAGATAACCGGGGGGAAGCCTCCTGTGCGACAGACAGTGCCGGCGTCAAGAATGACCCATTGTTGGTCAGCTGGTCGTAAATCTCATTCAGGGAATCGCTCAGAGCGTACCCCACCTGTCCTTCAATCAGGGCGTAGGCCCCAAAGGCACGTGCCCGGCCGATGGTGCTCCGCGCACCAGGCAACACCTCACGAAGTAATCCAAGTAACAACTTGTTTTCTCTGGATGCTTCCTGCCCAAGCCCGGAAATTTCGATGGTTGCCGGTACCAGTGCCAGCACTTTCTGCACAAATTCCTGATAATACTTGTACTGCGGATCGATACTGCCCTGATAGGTGTCATCAGACCTCAGGGTTTCCCATTCCTGCTGCAGGCCCGCCACCTGCTCCGACCACGAACCAGAGGTATCGAAGGAGCTTTCTGCTTCTGTCAGCACTTTGAACAGGCTGTCAATCCGCTCGGCCGCCTTTTCAGAGGCAGCCTGCAATCCGTCTTCGTTCTTCAGGGAAGCAATGGCCCGGTAATCCCGGTAGTCCATAGAGGTGGTCAGCAACTGTTCCACATTGCTCAGTTGCTCAAGCCCTTCAACACCACGGGTCATGGTGTCAACCGAGCGGTTGAGTTCTGACATCACCAGCCAGGAAAGCCCGCCGATCGGGAGCAGAAATAATATGCTGATGAGGCTGAACTTATACACCATGGGCAGCCTGTTCATCAGTATTATGGCGGGATTAATAAGTTGCTTCACCTGTGCCTCTCTTGCTGCACCATAAAGAACTGAATATTCGTTCTCTTATTCTATTGTCGCCCGATACGCCGAAAACTCGAGCGGTATTTGTTGTATTAATGTAACTACTTTATACAGGTTTTATTAAACCACCCCTGCGATCACCAGAAGTGCAAGCAGGCATATCCACACCAGCATGCTCCGGTTCAGCAGATCCCGCACGGCTCTCAGGCTTCGGCCACCAAAGTCCGCCCACTCATCCGGATGAACCTGTGAGAACCGTCTGGGATCCAGTGCATACCCGGTTAACGACCCGTAAGCAGAAATCATGAGAAGATCGCCTGTTTTTTTTGTTAGCTTCCCTCTGGTTACCCGCATTTCCTGAAGCCAGCCCGCAAGATCGCCGGCAATACCAAAGGTCAGAGACAACAGCCGGGCCGGAATCCAGGCCAGCCATTCCAGTACCTGTAAAAACTTTGGCCTTGCGCCTGCCGGGGGCCACTGAGCCGACAACGCCAGCAAACCTCGCGCAAAAATGGCAAAGCCGATACCGCCGGCCACATACCAGAAGCCGATCAGAAAAAAGCGCTGAAACACGGCCAGCATCATGGCTCTCAGCAACGACAGATGCATCGACTCCGGAGACAGGGCAGCCCCCCGCTCATCCGCCGGCAATCGGTTCCGGATATGGTGCCAGGCAGCCTGCATATCACCACGCAGCCAGGCTTCCGTATACGCCTGCAGTGACTGCCGCCAGCCTGGTGTGCCCATCAGAAGAACCAGTATCAGGCATTCCAGCGGATAACCGGCAACCCGCCACCCCATGGTATTAAGCAGATAAACGCCCAGTCCGGCAAGAACCGCTGGCAGTAAAATCAATGCAAATCCGGCCAGTACACGGGTTTCGTGACCAGCTTTTACCTTCGCCGCCCGGTGAAACCAATACTGCCAGACTTTATCGCCGGAAAGTGTGTAGGGGGTAACGTCAAGAACATCAAGGCGCCGGCGCACCAGGTAGGCCAACAGAAAAACAATCAGAACCATTCAGTTGCCTCCGGGCCTCGGCAGTGTGTCAGTTAACAGCGCCCGGAAGTGCGTCCAGTTGAACGCCCTCCCTGGGTCCGTTTTTCTTCCGGGGGCAATATCACAATGGCCCGTCAGGCGCTCCGGGGTAATGTCTGGCCAGGCCGTCATTATCATGCG
>CAYUTG010000144.1:0-7467 GCA_964447555.1 uncultured Marinobacter sp. | reverse complement strand
TAAACTGAGATCATTTATCGTTAACATGTTTTCATTTTATCAGTGTAAAATTTTCAGGGAAGGTTCCCGGGTTATGCCAGTCTCGCCAGGACACAATTCAGAGCTGTCAGCCGGTATTCCTGGCTCACTGGAGCCAGACAACCCCCTGTGGCGCTTCGCCCTGGCGTTCTGGCAGCAGCCGGGCGTTCAGGAAAACTGCCTGGCATTACAACAGCAGGGCTGGAGCGTAACAACATTACTGTCTGCCGGGTGGCTCGCCCTGAACAACAGGCGCTATACCGGCACTGAGGACGTTACGGTAACAGAGTGGCGCGACCGTGTAACGAGCAGCCTGCGCGCTGTGCGACAATGGTTGCCCAAAACGCAACCCGACTGCCGCCATTTGCGCGACAGCCTGGCCGCTCTGGAGCTGAACGCCGAGCAAATCGAACTGGCATTGGCCTGGCACGCATTATCTATCAACAACCCGGGAAACAGCACTATGCAAGGATGCAAAACGCTCATTCAACACAATCTTGAGGCTGCTGCCCCGTTTTCCGGTTCTGCCGGGAGTGCAGCACCCCAACTGAATACACTGGCCGATGTACTGGCCAATTTCCCAAAGGGAGAACCCCAGCCATGGTGATAAAATGGCTCATCCGGATTTCATTTCCGGCACTCGGATTACTGTTATTGCTGATTTTTTTTGGTATCAGCGATCCTGAGCAGGTTTCGACATCAACAACAGACACCGAGGCAACCGACACCATTCCGGCATTTGAAGGCCTGGTACCATCACCCATTCCCACAACCGGCCCTGATGTTGTTTTCAAATGGCAGGATACTGACGGCAGCTGGCATTACGCTGACCAGCCACCGGCACATGGCCCCTGGAACACGCTGGCCATTGAGCGGCCTGACAAAGGCCCGTTCGGTGGTCGGCCGTCAGTCCCCGAGACAGACTGGCAGTCGCCCTACAGTGCGCCCTTCTCGCTTGGCCCGGATACCCGGAATAGTGGTAGCTGAGCACCCTGTCGGTTTTCTTAACGCATGTTCAGTGGCATCTGCCGCCAGAACCCGTTACCTTCTGCACTCTGACATACACTATTCGGGGGCCAGCCCCTGTCACTCTGTTAAAGGATGAAGCAATGAAGAAAGCACTGCTTGCACTGGCAATGACTGGCGTTATTGCCGGCTGCTCAACCCCACCCGATTCCGCCGATCAGCCCAAACTGGATTCCACCGACCAGAAAGTCAGTTACGGCATGGGCCTGGTACTTGGTGAGCGGATGAGCAATGACCTGCCAGACCTGCAAATGGACCAGTTCCTTCAGGGCATCAAGCACGGCCATGCCGGCGACGACAAAGCCAAGCGTATGACCCGTGAAGAAATTCAGCAGGCGTTGATGACCTACCAGCAGCAGCTGCAGGAAGAGCAAGGCAAACAGATGGAAGAGCTGGCCAAAAAGAACGCAGAAGCCGGCAAGGAGTTTCTGGCTGAAAACGCCAAGCGTGATGAGGTTAAAACCACAGAATCTGGCTTACAGTACGAAGTGCTGGAAGAAGGCACCGGTGAAAAGCCGTCCGAAACCGATACCGTCAAGGTTCACTATACAGGTGAACTGCTGTCCGGAGAGGTGTTTGACAGCTCTCGTGAGCGTGGCGAACCAGTCACCTTTGCCCTGAACCAGGTTATTCCCGGCTGGACCGAAGGGCTGCAACTGATGCCTGAAGGGTCTCGCTACAAGCTGTATATTCCGTCTGATCTGGCCTATGGCCCCGGAGGCAACCGCGCCATCGGACCAAATGAAACGCTGGTGTTTGATGTTGAGCTGCTGGCGATCAACCCGCAGGACGAGGAAAGCGCAGACACGGCAGATAACGCGGATACAGACAGCGAATAAACAATCGCTGTCAAAAAAGCCCCGGCCCGGATAAAACCGGAACCGGGGCTTTTTTGTGCCCACCGGAATTAACCGGCAACCGCTCGCTTACCACCGCGGCTTTTATACAGGTGCCCGATGAGAGCATCTTCCATCTCAAAGCGGGTTTCCAGCATTTCACCCAGTGCAGACAACTCCTTGAACAGTACCTTTATGTCGTCCGGAGACAGTTCCCGGCCATCAAGGCGGTCATTAAAGCTGAGGGCGGCTTCTGTGGTTTCTTCAATCCGGGGGTAAACCCTGGCCGCCAGCTCCAGCCCGCCATCGTTACTTTCATGGGCTTCCCGGATCAGCTGCTCATAAATTTCAAAGTGTCCGGTAGAGACGTAATCCACCAGAACCTCGCACAGACGCACAAACTTCTCCTGCAGAAGCTCTGTCTCGGAAAGGCTGTTTTCCTGAGACAGGTCGCAATACTGAACCAGCAGTTCCTGGCGGTCTTTCAACCAGCGGTCAATCAGCTCACTGACGCCACCCCAGCGTTCCCTGGCATTCCGGCAGTTTTCCAACATAATGCCTTCTCCCACTCGATGTACGGAACGTTAACTCACGCTCTGATTCCGGCCAGTCTGGTTCCAAGTTACCCTATGCCTGCCATTCCCCGCAAGCCTTTCAGTGGGCGGCCCAGCTATTCGAGCGAGGCCGGCGGAACAACAGTACCAGCCCGGTCACAACCAGCACGGCAAAGAGGATAGCCGACCAGCCGGGGATGCTCAGCCCGAGGAAACGCCAGACAACTTCCGCGCAATCACCGGTACCTTTCAGTGCCGTTGACAGCACATCAAAAAAGGGCAGCACTTCCAGCATATACTCAACAGAAGGCCCGCAGGCCGGTACCTGATCAGTTGGCAGGCTCTGTAGCCATAGCTGGCGCCCGGCAACACCCAGGCCCGCACCCGCGGTCAGCACCAGAAAAAAACCGTATATCCGGGTACCAAAGCCCCTTGGCCCATGCAGCGCAGCCAGCAAGCTGACCAGCCCTGCACCCATAAATCCGAAACGCTGAAGCCAGCAGAGCGGGCAGGGCTCCAGCCCCATAACGTGCTCCATGTAAAAAGCCACACCTAGCGAGCCGGCGCACACAATAAAAATAAGCCCAAATACCCATCTGCTTGTCAAAAGAGCACCTCGAAATGATGAATTGAAACTGCATACTCGCACCGGGCCTGCTATTCTCAGTTCATCCGGTGGCCCTGCTACTGATTTATCACTAAACCTTAAACCATGATCAACTTCAAGCCTATGACATTCAAGCTAAAATCCGCACTGACGCTGGCACCATTACTACTGGCACTGATGGTCGGGCCAGTACTGGCCAGCGAAGACGAAACAACGGAGACCGACGACGCGGCCGAAACATCTGGTATCACCGACTATATTGCCATGGACCCGCCGTTTGTAACCCATGTGGGAAAACCGGGCAACAAAATCACCTATCTGAAGGCCTCTGTCAGCTTGCGTGCATCCGATGCAGGCGTGCGGCCGGCGGTTGATGCCCACATGCCCAGATTACGACATGAGCTGGTTATGCTGTTTGGCGAGCAGACAGACATTGACCTGCTGACGTCCACAGAAGGTCAGCAGGCACTGAGAGAAGAGGCAAAAAAACGCATTAATCAGGTTCTGGAAGAACAGCATACCGGCGAAGCCATTGCCGGCGTACTGTTCACCGAGTTTGTTGTGCAGAAGTAACTATTAAGCGGTTACGCCGTCCGTGGGCAGGCTCAGGCAATCTGGGAGAACAGATCATCGCCAGGCGCCTGGCGTTGCTGAGCGACCTGCCCCGCGTCGTCCCAACCGGCCTCCCAGGCGGCAATAACCACATCGCCACGGTAAGGACAGCGAGTTTTATCCATGCCGACGGAAGCGGCCATGTACCCTTGACGATAGGCTTTGTTCAATGCTTCCACATCCCAGCCAAGTTTGATATCTCTTGCCACGACGATTTACTCCTTGTCCCTGTGAATACAAAAGTTATCAGCCGCGTCAGAAACTGACAAATTTTTGTTCAGTTTCTGTGCGTCAGGTCCGTGCGAGGTGTGATGCACGCCTGTCAGGATTTCAGGTAGCGCTCCAGGAACCGGTCAAAAGGCTCGGTATCCGCCGCCTCCAGACGTGCCTGCTCTGCTCTTGATTCCAGGGTCATCGCCCGAAACGCCGCGCTCTGCTCCTCACTCAGCCCCTCAGCCCGAAGCAGGGCCTGGTGTTCCTGAGACATGGCCATCAGCCACTCCTTGTGGCCAAGCCCGGCGCTGCGCATGGATTCCAAAACCTGAGCTGACGGCACCTGCCAGGCACCGGTTTCTGGCAATTTTTCCCGTTGCGCAGCCAGTGCATTGCGATAGGTCTCGTCGCCGTTCCAGCTATCCAGTAACTCCGCAAGAGGGCTCAGCGTGTCTAAAATCCGGGCTGCCGCATCGCCAATGGCAACCCGGCGATCGCCCTGGCACAGGGTAAGGTCGCGATTACGGCCCTGAGCAACAACATCTTTGTAGTTGTCATCCAGCCGTGTACATTCATCGTCGTCAACTCGGGGGCTGTCCGCCAGCAGACAGTCCAGTAAAAACAGGTCCAGAAAATCGACCTGAGCCTCGTTAACCCCCACCGGCGAGAACGGGTCCAGATCGAGACAGCGGATTTCAACGTACTCAACCCCCCGGGAATCCAGCGCCTGAATAGGCTTCTCCTGGCGTCTGGTGGTTCGTTTTGGGCGCACGGCACTGTAGTACTCGTTCTCAATCTGCAGCACGCTGGTGTTGATCTGAATAAACTGCCCGTCGCGGCGGGTACCTATGGCCTCATAGGCCGGCCAGTTGGTATGAATAGCCCGATCAAGGGTCTGGGTATAGGTGCTCAGTTCGTTAAAACAGATGTTCAGAGAAGCCTGGGCATTGTTGTGGTAACCGAGATCGCCCATGCGCAACGAGGTCGCCTGCTCACCGTACCAGGTCTGGTTACCAAAGCGGCTCAGGCTGTGGTTCGCGTTCGCCACAAAGCTGGCATCCAGGGCCGGAGAAGCACCAAACAGCAGCATCAACAGCCAACTGCGCCGACGGAAGTTCCGTATAAGCCAGAAGTACTGATCGGATTTAAAATCTTTCAGGCTTTGCTGGTTGCCCAGCACCTGCTGCCATTTACGCCAGAAATCATCCGGCAGCGACAGGTTGTAATGGGCTCCGGCAATACTCTGCATCATGCGACCATAACGAACCGCCAGCCCTTGCCGGTACACATGCTTCAACTGCCCGCTGTTGGATAAGCCGTACCTGGCGATTGGAATACTGGGGTCACCGTTCAGTTCACACGGCATACTGGCAGACCAGAACACTTCATCACCCAGATTCTGCTGCACAAACCGGTGCGTATTCCGGAGCGATTCCATCATTTCGCCCGTACTGGCACACACCGGCGTAATCAACTCCAGCAGTGATTCGGAATAGTCGGTGGTTATTTGCGGGTGCGTCAGCGCTGAACCCAACGCCTCAGGGTGAGGCGTCTGTGCAATGAAACCATTGCGATCAACACGCAACCCTTCTTTTTCAACCCCCTTCAGAAAACCACTCCAGTCGCTGCCCGCGAACTGACGAAAAACGGCGTGGCGGGACTCAGCCATGGTGCACTCCTGCTGCGGCCGGCCCCGCCTCATGAGCAGGGCCAGCGGATGAAAAGATAGAAACCTGGTTAACGTCCATCCTTGCGGGCCGAGGCCAGAGCCTGAGCCAGTGCGCCCGCCATGGCACCCTTTTGTGGTTGCTTGCCGGCATTCCCGTGACCGGAACTGCGCCGGGCACGAGACTCCCCCGAGCCAGTTGCTTTCTGCGGTGAGCGATTCCGGCCGACACCCGCCGGTTTATTGCCGGCTTCGCCCGGTTGATCGTCCATGCGCATGGTCAGCGCAATCCGTTTGCGGGGAATGTCGACATCCATCACTTTAACTTTAACAATATCACCCGCCTTCACAACCTCTCTGGGGTCTTTTACGAAGGTGTGAGACAACGCAGAAATGTGTACCAGGCCATCCTGGTGAACCCCGATATCAACAAACGCGCCAAAATTGGCAACGTTGGTAACCGCCCCCTCGAGAATCATACCCGGAGTGAGGTCTTTCAGGGTTTCCACACCTTCCTCAAAACTGGCAAAACGGAATTCCGGACGGGGATCCCGGCCAGGTTTCTCCAGTTCGGAGATAATGTCTTTGATGGTTGGCAACCCGAACTGGTCTGATACGTAATCCTGTGGATTCAGACTACGTAAAAACGACGAATCACCAATAATATTTTCAACTTTGCGATTATTTTTCGCGGCAATCGCCTCGACAACGCCATATGCTTCAGGATGCACGGACGAACGATCCAGCGGGTTGTCACCGGCGATACGCAGGAATCCCGCTGCCTGCTCAAAGGTACGATTGCCCAGCCTGGTCACTTTCAGTAACTGTTTGCGGTTCTGGAACAGGCCGTTCTGATTGCGGTAATCGACAATGTTCTGGGCAATACTCTGATTCAAGCCAGACACCCTTGCCAGCAATGGCACGGACGCCGTGTTCAGATCGACTCCCACACCATTCACACAATCTTCAACCACGGCACTCAGGCTGCGGGAAAGCTGAACCTGGGAGACATCGTGCTGATACTGACCCACGCCAATGGACTTGGGTTCAATTTTCACCAGTTCTGACAGCGGGTCCTGCAAACGCCGGGCAATGGATACAGCGCCCCGGATGGTCACATCCAGATCCGGCAATTCTTTGGAGGCAAATTCAGAGGCTGAGTAGACCGAAGCACCCGACTCACTGACCACAATGCGCGCCAGTTTCAGTTCCGGATAACGCTTGCTCAGGTCTGCAACCAGCTTCTCGGTCTCCCTGGAGGCGGTACCATTACCAATGGCTACAAGCTCAATCTGGTACTTCCGGCACCAGGTTGCCAGTTGTTCGATAGACTGATCCCACTGATTTTTTGGCGCATGGGGGTAAATGGCTCCATGGCCGACCACCTGGCCAGTGCCATCAATCACCGCGACTTTCACACCGGTACGCAACCCCGGGTCCAGCCCAAGAGTTGCTCGTGGCCCGGCAGGTGCCAGCAACAGCAGGTCTTTCAGGTTTGCCGCAAACACATTGATGGCTTCGGTTTCAGCGGCCTCACGCACCTGCGCCATCAGGTCGGTATCAATCTGCGTCGATAATTTAACCCGCCAGGTCCACCGGACAACCTCAGACAACCATTTATCGGCGGCCCGGCCGTTATCACGAATATGCCAGTGTGCGGCAATTCGCTGCTCGGCGGGGTGCGGCTGACGACGATCATCCGCGCTGTCACCCACCACAATCGAATAGGCCAGAACGCCCTCATTACGGCCACGAAGAATGGCCAGGGCTCGGTGCGACGGCACTTTCTTCAGTGGTTCCGAATGATCAAAGTAATCCCGGAACTTCGCCCCCTCCTGCTCTTTACCTTCAATCACCGAGACAGTCAGCACCCCTTCCTGCCAGACAAAGTTCCGCAAATCGCCCAGCAATCCGGCATCTTCAGCAAACCGCTCC
>CAYUTG010000143.1:0-7479 GCA_964447555.1 uncultured Marinobacter sp. | reverse complement strand
TGCGGCTCTTGGGCGCGCCCATATCACCGTGAACAAGAATGCGGTTCCTAACGACCCCCGTTCTCCGTTTGTAACCTCTGGCCTTCGGGTAGGAACACCTGCAGCGACAACCCGCGGTTTTGGTGAGTCTGAATGCCGGGATCTGGCCGGCTGGATGTGCGATATTCTGGATAATCTGGAAGACGAAGCCGTTATTACCCGGGTTCGTGAGCAGGTTGAAGCTCTGTGCAAGCGCTTCCCGGTGTATAGCTGATACCTTCAGCCAAAATTGCCAGGCAGGCCCTGTGTGTGACCGCCTGGCACCCTCTGCGGAGTTTCTGATTATGCATTGTCCCTTCTGCGGTGAAGCAGATACCAAAGTGATCGACTCGCGTCTGGTAGCAGAGGGTGATCAGGTGCGCCGCCGCAGGGAGTGTGTGTCGTGCCACGAGCGCTTCACAACCTTTGAAACGGCTGAGCTGGTGATGCCCCGCGTGGTAAAGCAGGACGGAACCCGTCAGCCGTTTGACGAGGAGAAGTTGCGCTCAGGCCTGATGAAGGCGCTGGAAAAGCGCCCGGTAAGCATTGAACAGATAGATGCCGCACTAAACCGCATCCGGTATCGGTTGCGGGCAACCGGCGAGCGGGAAGTGAAGTCCATGCAGCTGGGTGAGGAGGTTATGACCGAATTGCGCCAGTTGGATAAAGTGGCTTATGTGCGCTTTGCTTCTGTTTACCGCAGTTTTCAGGATATTAACGAGTTCAAGGAAGAGATTGAGCGCTTGTCTGCCAGCAATGGAGACAGTGCTGTGGATGTTGCGAAGGCGCTGGCAGACAGCCACCCTTCAGAAGGTAAAACATGATTGAAGCCCGTCATCAGGCCATGATGGCGCGGGCCATACAACTGGCGTGGCGTGGCCTGTACTCAACGCATCCGAATCCCAGAGTGGGCTGTGTTATTGCCCGGGGTGACAAAATTGTGGGTGAAGGCTGGCATGAACGTGCCGGTGAGGCCCATGCCGAAATACGGGCACTGAGCCAGGCAGGTTCTGCTGCCCGGGGAGCAACCGCCTACGTAACACTGGAACCCTGCAGTCATTTCGGGCGTACTCCGCCCTGCACCCGGGCGTTGATTGATGCGGGTGTCGCGCATGTGATTGCTGCCGTTAAAGACCCCAACCCGTCCGTCGCTGGTCGTGGTTTTGAGGCTCTGCGTGAGGCGGGCATCAAGGTGTCTGAGGGGCTGTTGGCCGATGAAGCGGCCCGGCTGAACCCGGGGTTTATGAAGCGAATGACCACCGGGCGGCCCTGGGTTCGCCTGAAGATGGCCGCCAGCCTTGATGGCCGCACGGCGATGGCGTCTGGCGAAAGCCAGTGGATTACCGGTGAAGAGTCGCGCCGGGATGTGCAGCGCCTGCGTGCGATGAGCAGTGCGATACTGACCGGTGTCGGGACGGTACTGGCCGACAATCCGTCGTTGACGGTTCGCCGGGCAGAGCTTGGTAATATTGGTGATGCAACAGAGCCTTCCCGCCAGCCCTTGCGGGTTATTGCCGACCGGGATACCCGTACTCCGGCCTCGGCAAAGATCTTCCGGGGCGGGAATGTGCTGGTGTATTGCGCCTCTTCGGCACTGGCAACGGCACCTGCTCAGGACCTTGCGGCACTGGGTATTAATCTGACGGGTGTTGCCTGGAAAGATAACGGCGTTGATCTGGCTGAATTGCTGGATTCGCTGGGCGAGCTTGGTATCAACGAACTGCTGGTCGAGGCCGGGCCAACGCTGGCCGGCACGTTTATCAGTGACAATCTGGTGGATGAGTTGTGGTTGTACCAGGCCCCCATATTTCTTGGTAGCACAGGGCGGCCCACGGCGCATCTGCCACTGGAAACCATGGCCGATAAAGTACAATGGACGGTGCGGGACCGGCGCCTGGTTGGTGAGGATCAGCGATTGATCCTCACGCGCAAGTAATTTCAAATTCACGGTATGTCCATGGCAGTGGTTGCCGATATGCCGCAGAGGTGCAAAACCGTATGGCACTGAACAGTATAGAAGACATAGTTGAAGATATTCGCCAGGGTAAAATGGTTATCCTGATGGACGATGAAGATCGTGAAAACGAAGGCGACCTGGTGATGGCTGCAGAGCACTGCACCCCGGAGGCCGTTAATTTCATGGCCAGGTTCGGGCGTGGGCTGATTTGTATGCCAATGACCCGGGATCGCTGCAAGCAGCTTGGCCTGCCGTTGATGGTACAGCAGAATGCGTCTGGTTTTGGCACCAAGTTTACTCTGTCCATTGAAGCCAAAGAGGGGGTGACAACCGGCATCTCTGCGGCGGACCGGGCCCGAACTGTACAGGCTGCTGTAGCGCGTGATGCGAAGGCCTCAGATCTGGTGCAGCCTGGCCATATCTTTCCCCTGATGGCAGACCCGGGCGGTGTGCTGAGCCGGGCCGGCCATACGGAAGCCTCCTGTGATCTGGCGTCCCTTGCCGGCTGTGAGCCTGCCGGGGTGATTTGTGAAGTGATGAACGATGATGGTTCCATGGCGCGCCGTGAAGATCTTGAGCGGTTTGCCGAGCAGCATGGGCTGAAAATTGGCACGATTGCGGACCTGATTCACTACCGGACACTGCATGAGCGCACCGTGGAGTGCATTGAAGAGAATGAACTGGACACCCAGTATGGCGTGTTCAATCTGCGCACCTACCGTGACAACATTCAGGGCACCACGCACCTGGCAATGACCATGGGCGACATCCGTGCGGATGAGCCGGTGTTTGTCCGGGTACACATTACCGATACCTTGCGAGACCTTCTGGGAGCCCGGCGTAAGGATTTGCGCAGTTGGCCGTTATCCGATGCGCTTGAAAAAATTGCATCTGAAGGCTGCGGGGTTGTTGTGCTGCTTAACGGCGCCGAAGACAGTCATAATCTTGAAACCCGTATTCATGAATTCTTTAATGAAGACGATGCGCCTGCGGGTGGTAAAGGCGGCTCTGGTGTGTATTTCACCGTAGGCACCGGCTCTCAGATTCTGCGGGATATCGGTGTTGGCAAAATGCGCCTGCTGAGTGCCCCTATCAAGTTTTCCGCTATCTCCGGGTTTAATCTGGAAGTAGTTGAATACGTATCTTATACCCCCGAATGATAACTCTGGCCGCGGCCTGTTGCCGTCGCCTGTGAAGGAATTGAGCATGACCGATATAAAAGTAATTGAAGGTGATTTTACCGAGTGTAAAGGCCGCTACGCACTGGTGGTTGCCCGTTTTAACGGATTTGTTGTGGAAAGCCTTGTCGAAGGAGCGGTAGATACCCTGCACCGGCACGGAATTGCCACTGATGACATCGTGATCATCCGGGTTCCGGGTGCCTATGAGATGCCGCTGGCCGTAAAGCGCGTGGCAGACACTGGCGATTACGATGCGGTTATCGCTCTGGGCGCCGTTATCCGTGGTGGCACGCCGCACTTTGATTATGTGGCTGGTGAAGCGGCGAGTGGTCTCGGCGCGGTTAGCCTGGACAGCGATGTGCCGGTTACTTTCGGGGTGCTCACTGTGGATTCCATCGAACAGGCTATCGAGCGTTCCGGCACCAAAGCGGGTAACAAGGGCGCCGAGGCGGCCATTACCGCACTGGAAATGGTCAGCCTGTTTACGAAACTGGGTGAGTGATGAGCGCAACAGACGATAACACCGCCCAGCCGTCACCTGCTGGTCAGCCCAAGGCCGGCGACCGTCGCCGGGCCCGTGTTCTGGCCATGCAGGGCCTGTATCAGCGCCACTTCAGCAAGGGCCCTGTTTCGGACATTGAGGCAGAGTTCATGGTTGATAACGACATGAGCAAGGTCGACACACTGTACTTCCGGGATTTGCTGCGTGGCGTGCACCGGGAGCAGGGTGAACTGGACAAGTTGCTGGAGCCGTACCTCGACCGCCCCCTTCAGGAGGTTGACCCGGTTGAACTGGCCATCGTCAGGCTGGGAGCGTATGAGCTGAAATGCCGGCTTGATGTGCCTTACAAGGTGGTCATTAATGAAGGCATTGAAATGGCCAAGCGCTTTGGTGGTACGGAAGGCCATAAATTCGTTAACAGTATTCTGGACAAACTCAGCCGTCGCCTGCGGCTGGCTGAGACTCGTCCGCGCTAGACAATGGGCGAGTTCGAGCTGATTCAGCGTTATTTCAGCCCACTCGCACAGCGCCATCACTCCGCGTCCATGGTGCTGGGCCCAGGTGATGACTGCGCCATTCAGCATATCCCCGAAGGCCAGAACCTAGTGTTCTCTGTCGACACTATGGTTGAGGGGGTTCACTTTCCGCAAGGCTACTCTCCGAATTACCTTGGCTGGCGGGCACTGGCGGCAGCCGCGAGTGATCTGGCTGCCATGGGTGCCACGCCTGTGTGCTATACCCTGGCGTTAACGCTACCGGCTGTTGAGGAACCCTGGCTTGCCGGCTTTGCACAAGGCCTGTCCGATGCTGGCCAGGCCTTTGGCCTGGCGCTGGCGGGCGGTGACACCACACGCGGGCCACTGACGCTGAGCCTGCAGGTGCACGGCCTTACCCCACAGGGGCGTGCACTCAGGCGATCCGGTGCCGTGGCTGGTGATCTGATTTGTGTCTCTGGTACGCTGGGCGACGCAGGTGCCGCTCTGGATTATCTGGCAGAGCCGCAACCTGCACCGGATATGGCCTTTGTGCTCGGCCGTTATCATCATCCACGGCCACGGC
This sequence comes from uncultured Marinobacter sp., assembly GCA_964447555.1. GTDB lineage: Bacteria > Pseudomonadota > Gammaproteobacteria > Pseudomonadales > Oleiphilaceae > Marinobacter. The sequence continues at coordinate 2,762 of CAYUTG010000143.1, read as the reverse complement.
TGGAACTGGGGCAGTCACTGGTGGGCATTGCTTCTTCCTGTATTGATATCTCAGATGGCCTGAAGGCCGATCTGGGCCATATTCTGAGTGCGTCCGGCGCCGGGGCCGCGATTGATTCTTCGAAACTTCCGCTGTCTCCGGCGCTTCGCAGACTGAAAGGCGCAGGCGCTGTTGATTATGCACTTGGTGCTGGTGACGACTATGAGTTGTGCGTGACCATTTCGCCGGGTAACTGGCAAACAGTGCCAGACGCTGTGAGGCGTCAACTCTCGGTCATCGGACACATAGAAGAGGCTCCGGGGTTGCGGATAACAGGAGGCCCGGCCAGCAATGAACAGGGTGCGGCGGGATTTGATCATTTCGGACGATGTTTATGACGGACAAACCTCAGATTCCTGAACCTGAACTGACCGGCCCGATACTGCCGCCAGGCTTTTTGCGGCACCCCGTGCATTTTCTGGCATTTGGACTTGGCAGTGGTGCCGTCGCCCGGGCTCCGGGTACCTGGGGAAGCCTGGCTGCCATTCCTCTCTGGTATGGTTTTTCCTGGTTGCCGGGAGCTATCTACTGGCTGATCGTGCTGGCTGCCTTTCTTGTGGGCATATGGTTGTGCGGTAAAACGGCTGAAGATCTTAAAGTGCATGACCACGGTGGCATCGTATGGGATGAGTTCGTGGGCATGTGGATTGCGTTGGGATTGTTTCCGGATCAGGTGTATGGAGTGCTGATGGCATTTTTGCTTTTCAGGTTGTTCGATATTCTGAAGCCCTGGCCAATTAGCTGGCTCGATGAACGCATGCCTGGTGGACTGGGCATTATGATCGACGACGTTGTCGCAGGGGTTATGGCTCTGGTGTGTCTGTTTGCGATTGACCGTTGGCTGGTGTCTGTTTTTTTCTGAGTGCAAAATGCCGGGCCATTACCGCATCGGGCCCGGTGTGTCTGGGTTAAAGCGGCCTGGTTAGTGAACGGACTGCTCTTCGGGGAGCAGCCTGACCACATGTAAAAACCGCTTCAGGCCGGTTTCTGCCCGTTCGCGGGACGCAAACGGGCCGCTGTCAAAGCCTTCCCGGGTGGTGAAATACCACTTGCTGCCAACACAGAAAAAGCGACTGCTGCGAAAAGGAGCTGGCCCTTCCTCTCCAGATCTCAAATGGGGATTCATGGTTTGTCCTCCACCGGTACCCGTACGTTATTCGTGATTATTCTGGTTTGCCGGGCCTCGTAATTTGTTGCGCCGATTCATTTAAAGCTAATGCAATTCCCGGCGAATTCAACATTTTTTTACAATTTCACGGGCTATTTCTCAGATCTCATCACAATTCCCTGTCTTCTGCCCCCTTCCGGCGCAACCGGATCGGGGCATGGTCGCTTGCCCTGATAAAGCCGACTCGTCAGAATGCAGAAAAACAGGCGCTATGCCGCCTGCCTTTTTCGTCCGAACCCAGAGGAGATAAGATGAGCAACCGTCCTGTCGTGGATTACTTAGCGTCCATCAGTCTGATAATGAAACGCAGCTGCCAGCTGCTTGTGGTTAGTGCTTTTCTTGCCGCATTGGCAGGGTGCTCATCTGCAGTCACCAAAGTCGAAACCTGGGAGGGCGATTCGCCATCGGCAGCGAACGCCGCAACGCTTGAGGCTCCCGGCGAAATAGAAGTGCAGGAAGTAAACGGTCGTAGCATGACCAACTTCCTGATGGACGATCTGGCTCTGAATTATGCCCTGTTGCCTGGCGAAAATGAGATTGTGTTTACCTATAAAACAATCTGGGCAAAATCCGGGGTTGTCGAAAATGGCGAATCGAAGGTACACGTGGTGGAGAGCGAGCCACAGGTGGTGCGGTTTACTGCAGAGCCAGGGGCCATCTATCAGTTCCGGTATAAGAAGCCGGAATCCCGACAGAAGGCTGAGGCCGCAATGCCAGCGTTTACTGCTGCCGTCGTTACCGCTTCCGGTCGTGTCGTGGCCAGATCTCATGCCTGGGCACCGCGTCAGGTTGCTGAGCGCACACCGGTTTCATCGCCTGCGTCATCTGCGGATGCGCCCGCGGGTACAGATGGAGGGGGCGATGCACTGCAAACACTGAAATCCGTTTGGGCAACCGCCTCTGAGGAACAGAAAAAGGCGTTTTTGCGCTGGGCGTTTGAGTAAACCCATCGTGGCCTGCTGACTGAGTGGCGGCCCGTTTGCTCAGGCCCTGCGCTACATCCGAAAGCGGTGCAGGGCTTTCTTTAAAACACCTTCCAGTGCAGTCATCGCATCCTCTGTCAGGGTGCGATGGTTATTGGTTGTTTCCTGCTCGTATCCATGGCCTGGGCCAAGGTTCTGGGCGGCAGCTTCAATGGCTTCCAGGCTTTCATGCACCTGGTCGGCCAGGGTTTCGCCATCTGCAACAACATCCGGGCAGACGGTGAAGTTGACGGTGAGCTGGCCTTCATAACTCACGGCTACAACAACCAGCCCCATGCTATCGAACAACGGAGCTGTATTGTATTGCTGAACAAGCTTCGCGCCCTGAAGGAACTGTGGAACCTGTGGGCCGGGGACGTTGGTAATCGGCAGGTTAAACACCGGCTGATACCGTTGGGCTATCTGCAGTTCGCTGTACAGCCGGGCAGATAGTGCCAGCATGGTTGATGGCAAAAGCTCCGTCAGCCGGTCGGCGGCAATGGCATCCCGGTACGGCTCTGATGCCACGGCGTTCCAGTGGATTTTCCGGATACGCAGGGCGGGATCTGGCTCATTGGTAGACAGATCAAGCA
>CAYUTG010000142.1:0-7498 GCA_964447555.1 uncultured Marinobacter sp. | reverse complement strand
CAACGGTATCTGCCAGCATTTCTGCGGTGATGGCTGATAACGTCCACCCCAGATGACCATGGCCGGTGTTATAGAATACGGTGGGTAATCGCCCCGGCCCCACCTTGGGCATCATGTTAGGCATCATTGGTCGCAGGCCTGCCCAGGGAATCACCCGCCGGGTGCAAACATTCGGGAAGCATTGCTCTACCCAGTGAATGAGTGGCTGGATGCGATCATCCCGAATGTTTCGGTTGTAGCCATTAAATTCTGCCGTACCCGCCACCCGCAAGCGGGTATCGCCCAGCCGGCTGGTGACCAGCTTGGTGGCATCATCCAGCAGGCTGACAGTGGGGGCGGATTGCTGAGAGGCTTCGTCGTCCAGCTCAACCGTTATGGAGTAGCCCTTAACCGGGTAAATATTAACGCGGTCTCCCAGCCTGGCTGCCAGTGCCCGGCTGCCAACGCCGGCCGATATAACGACGGCATCGTAGGTTTCACGGGATTGCTGTTCACCATCGAAAGAGGTCACAACCGCACTGGACTGGTTGGCGCTCAGCTCGGTTACGCTGTGGCCGTAACAGGTTTTTACTCCAAGGCGTTGAATAGCCTCTGCCAGACCATTGGTAAATTTATGAATATCACCGGTTGAGTCGCTTTCAGTGAAATAGCCCCCGTAATAGCGGCCAGCCAGTGTGGGTTCGATGGCGCGCATTTCATCGGGTGTAACGGCTCTGCGTTCGAGCCCCCCGGCGGCCAGAAGTTTCGAGACCTCTGCCGCGTGATCAAAGTCGGCTTTATTCCGGTAGATGTGCAGAATGCCCTGTTTCTTGAGGTCGAACTCGATGCCTTCTTCCTGCGCCCATTCAAACAGGTAATCACGGGCGGCGATGGCCAGACGGGCGGTTTCGGTGGTGTTTGCACCATACTGGGGAATGGCGGCAATAAATTCCGCAAACCAGCTCAGTTTATGCCAGGAAGGTTTTGGATTGACCAGTAAAGGGGCATCGCTGCGAAGCATCCACTTCATGCCTTTGATAACAGTCTGCCAGTTATTCCATACCTCAGCATTGGAGGCCGATAGCTGACCACCGTTGGCAAAGGAGGTTTCCATGGCCGCATAACGGTGCTTTTCGTAAACGGTGACATCCAGGCCGCGTTTGGCCAGTGTGTAGGCACTTGTGATACCGGTAATACCACCGCCAATAACTGCAATTCGTTTCATGACAGGCTCCAGAGGCGTCAAGGGTTTCCCTGCTACGCAAAATGGTAGAAAGTACCCCTTCCGTCACTGAACCTGAGAGATTCGCGTGCCACTGTAATAACCGGTATTACAGCAGCGAACACTTGCTCCTTCGGTGTGCCAGCCATCCCAGTGACTGACAACTCTCCGGAAAGTTGTCATGTTAGCGGTCCTTTGGCCTGAGAGTTTCCGGGGCAGTTGCTCCTTCGGCGCCGGTTGCACAAGGTGTGAACCAGTCTCTCCCGCTAATATGTCGGGCCTGCAATTAGTGCAACCCTGCTTTGCAAGATAGCAAATAATCCGGGTTCTACAATACCCCGGGCCCTGAAAACTGCTGCCCGGAAATCGCCGGATGGTAAATGGGCTGCACAACATTGCCAGCGGGGTCTTCGCAGTGGAAGCTGCGTGCGCCATCGCTGTGATCGTGGGGTTGGTCCAGCAGTTTGACGCCTTCCGCTTTCATGAAATCAAACCACTCTTGTAGCTGTTCTTTGGTATCAACAATAAAACCAAAGTGATCCAGGTACTGCACACCCGTACGCTCCCCTTTTCTGTTGCGGCCCAGCGACAGGTTGTCGTTGCCGAGGGTCAGATACACAAGGTTCTCGCTGGCACGGCGCAACACATTCATACCAATGATATCGACATAAAATCGCTCACACTCTTCAAGGTTGGGCACCACCAGAGCCAGGTGGCGCAGGCCGTTAAAAGGGGCGGGGCGGTTTGCCATGGTCTACTCCTCTTGTTGCTTTTGTATATGCCATAAATTGTATTCATTAACTTGAAATAGTGTACACGAAATCTCGTTATTTCTTTATTCAATTTTAATGCTTTGCTATGGTGCCTGCCGCAAACAGAGTGCCAACCTAAGGAGTCATCATGTACTGCATTATCGTTAAGAACGTTGTGAAAGAGGGGGCGAGGGACAGCTATCTGGCCGCTATGTTGCCCAATGCCAAAGCCTCGGCAGAAAATGAGGAGGGGTGTCTGGCGTTTGATGTGCTGGAAGCCAGAGAAGAGCCAAACACCTTTTATCTGTATGAAATCTATACCAGCCCGGAGGCGTTGCAGGTGCATAAGCAAACGGAGCACTATCTCAAGAGCCGGCCTTTGATCAGTGAACTGGTGGTTGATCAGTCTGTGCTTCGGACTGATGTTCTTGAGGTGAATCCCGCAAGGCGCTGATTGGGGTGAAGTCCGGCGAATTCGGATAGCTGAAAACAACAAAACCCGCACAGGGCGGGTTTCATCTGAATTCTTAATGGTGCCCGGAGGCGGAATCGAACCACCGACACGAGGATTTTCAATCCTCTGCTCTACCGACTGAGCTATCCGGGCATGCTGCGTTACTGCTGTGCAACGGGGCGCTATTAAACCGGTTTCGGTGTTTTGAGTCAAGGCCACCTCTGAAAAATTTCCGTTTCTTTTCAGGGGTGATCGAAATCAGGCCGGCGTACAGGCAGTGGCAGGCTTACTGCTCAGGCGGTACGTAGCCCTCGGCCTTGTCGAAAGGCTCGTTGTCAAAAAAGTGCTCCATTTGTGCCTGCAGGTATTTGCGGGTGTCCGGGTCCATCAGGCTCAGGTGCTTTTCGTTGATCAGCATGGTTTGCTGGTGCTGCCATTCCGCCCATGCCTGCTTGGAAACTGTCTCGAACAGTTCCTGTCCTTTTTTCCCCGGCATGGGTGGAAAGTCCAGCCCTTCGAGTTCTTTCTGGTACTTCCGACAGAATACTGTATGGCTCATGATTGCTCCGGTTAATTAAAGAAGTGTGTTCAGTGGGGGTGAGTGAGCAGGGTTCTGATAGGCGCGGGCAGGCCAAGTGCCAGGGCTTCATCCCGGTGAAGCCAGCGCATTTGCTGGTCTTCAGAAACTGAGTGGGTGGCCGACGCTACCGTCAGTTTTGCAGGCTGAATATGCAGATGGTAATGGCTGAAGGTATGCCGAAAGCTGTCTATCAGGTCTGGCTCGTTGCAGTTCAGGCCCAGTTGCTGCCTGCAGGCCTGCTGGAGTTCATCTGCGCCCAGGGCTGAGTCCAGCTCCGGGAGGCTCCATAACCCGCCCCAGATGCCGCTGGGAGGCCGGCGCTCAAGGAGTATACGGCCTTCTTTGTCTTCAAGAATCGCCATCCAGGTTGTTTTCTCTGGCTTTGCTTTTTTGGGCTTTGAGCCAGGGTACTGTGCCACTTCGTTTTGTGCATAGGCTGCACAGCCCTGCTGTAAGGGGCAGGCACTGCAATCCGGCCGGCTCCGGGTGCACACAAGGGCACCCAGATCCATAATACCCTGTGTGTAATCGCGCACCCGCTCATTGGGCGTGTGTTGCTCGGCGTGTAGCCAAAGCTGGTTTAGTACGGCTGTTTGTCCTGGCCAGCCAGGTATGGCGTGATAGCGTGCGAGCACACGTTTAACATTGCCATCCAGAATTGCGGCGCGTTTGTTAAAGGCCTGAGCCATGATGGCAGCGGCGGTAGAGCGGCCAATGCCCGGCAGTGATTCCAGCTCTTCGTGGGTTTGCGGGAAGGCTCCGTTAAATGAGCTCATAACGGTTTGAGCTGCCTTCTGAAGGTTTCGGGCACGGGCATAGTAGCCAAGGCCGGACCAGTGGCCGAGTACGTCATCAACCGGCGCGCTGGCCAGTGACGCAACGTTCGGGAAGCGTGCCATGAAGGCCCGGAAATACGGGATAACCGTGGTTACCTGCGTTTGCTGAAGCATGATTTCAGACACCCACACGCGGTAGGCGTTGCGATCGTGGTGCCAGGGCAGGTCATGCCTGCCATGGCGATCATACCAGCGAAGCAGTCGGTCCGCGAAGCTGTCTGTGCTCACTTGAACAGGCCTTTAAGTGCGTCTTTTACTTTGTCGCCGGTATCCTTTCCCAGTTTCTCTTCAAGCTTTTCACGAACCTTTTCTTCAGCTTTATCTTTGGCTTTATCCACTTCTTTTTCAGCTTTTTTTCTGGCGGCGTTTTTTGCGATGGTTTTCAGAGTATCGCGGAAGCGGGAGCCGTCGAAGGAGCAAAGGTCTCCTGGCGCGGCAGAGAAGTCGCCCCGGCACTCAACAGGAATCACCACGTCGTCCACGTACTCGGTTACCCGGCAGGCTTTGTCACGATGAACTTCGCCAACAATGCGAAGGCCCGCTTCGTAGTCCATGGTGGTATTTTTAAGGTTTACAGTGCCATTGCCTTCAAGCTTCATGCCTGCAAGCGAGGCAGTAAGGTCGGTGTTTTTCAACGTATTTCCGTTAATGGCCAGCACCCCGTGCAGGTCGTTGAAGGGGGTGGTGTCGCTCCAGTCGCTGGTAGTCAGGCTTTCCTGATTAACCAGTGCAATGCCCTGACAGGCCATGTGGGTCAGGTTCATTTTCCGGAACTCACCTTTTGCCAGATTAAAGCGGATCTGCCCATCGGCATTGTTGCGCAGTGCAGAGATGCGGTTGCCAGTTGTGGTGACATTAACCTTCAGGTTGGCACCGCCGGCCAGCATGGTGACTTCGGCCAGGTCTGCCAGCAGTGGCAGTGTCTGTACGTTGCTTACGTCTGAATCTACCGCCCACTTCGGGTCATCGGTACGGGCATCCAGAGTTACATTTGCCCCAAAACTGCCTTCGTACAGTTTACCGCTGAACTCATCGACTTTAATAAGTCCGCTTTTAGCTGTTGTGCTGGCTTTGATGTCGTTAATGGTCAGGTTGCTGACGATCAGTTGGTCAAGCCCGAAGTCAATGTCCAGCAACAAGGTGCGCAGGGTCTCCAGGGGCAGCAGGTCACTTTCAGCTGTGGCCTGGGCCGTCTGGTTGTCACTGGTCTCGGCGGCCGGGGGCGCATCAGCTTCTGCACCTTCCGGTTTCGGTGGCAGGTAGCGGTCTGCATTCAGTTTGTCGCCCTGCAGGTTAAATACGAGCCCGGTATTGGCAAGGTTGTAGCTTCCGGAACCCTTGAAGGTGGTGTCATCCAGTTTGATGGTCAGGTCGGATAATTTTATGTGTCCGTCAGAGCCGCCGATGCTGGTGTGGAAGGCGAGAGCGCCCAGCACATCGGCATCGCTGGTTTTAATGGCAGGCTGCCCCAGATTGCTGAGCAGTTTCTTCAGTGAGAATTCATCTATATTGACCTGACCATTCAGTGCCATCTTGTCGCCAAAGCCTTTCACGTCAAGATTGGTTGAGAGAGACAGATTAGCAAGGCTTGCCGTGAAATCGCTCAGGGTAGCCGTTTCGTTTTCCAGATTGGCCTTGGCCGACCCGCTCAGTTCGGCGGTTACGGATTTGCCGCCAAAAGGTTCGCCATTCATGTCAAAAACGGCTTTAAGCCCGGAGGCTGCAAACTCGTTGAGGGCCTGGTTTGCTTTCAGGCGGGCACTGATACTGCCATCTACTTCAAATTTCGGTTTTGCTGTTTCTACGCGGAAGCCAATATTCAGAGGGAATTCAGAACCAAGCGTTATGTCACTGGCGTCTACGGTGAAGTTTTCGAGGGTGACAGACTGGCCAGTGGTTTTATCGGTGTAGTGCACCTGGGCATTACTGATTTGCACATTTTCAACGTTGAAATTCAGCGGCTTGCCTTCGGTGTCTTTGCTATCAGAGGCTGCTGTGTCTGTTTGCCCGGTTTCTGCAGGCTTCTGTTCCGGCTCTGGCATAATGCGGGTCCAGTTGCCTTCGCCTTTCTCGTTTACTTCCAGGCGGGCATCCAGGCCACTCAAAACGAAGGTGTCTACCTGTGGAGACATGGTGATCAGTGACCAGAAGTCTATCTGCGCCACCAATTGCTTCAGGGCTACGAACCGGTTGCCATCCAGCTTCGCTTCTACGTCGTTCAGCTCCAGGCCAAGAGGAATGAAAGACCACCCGATGTCGCCCCCCAGAATCAGGTCAAGATTGGTCTGTTTCTCAACAGCCTGCTCTATCTGCGGTTTGTAGTCGTTGGGGTTGATGACGGCCATGGCAATAGCAATTGCAACTACAGCGAGAACAATCAATGCAATAATGGCGAGCGGCAGATAACGAACAGCTTTCATGTTTCAGGCTTCCTTTTCCGGGGAGCTTACGCAGATTCAGTATGAATCTGAGGGCTTACAGGTGAAAGGATAACGCAGGGTTAACAAATTAACAGTGCATGAATATGACAAAGCCGTAGTGTTGAGCCAAAATGCACGTCTTTATTTTCCCGAATAAATTGAGCGAATAAACATAAAAAGGAGTTGGCTGTGGCTATTACCGTTTCGATTGAGCTGAACCGGGATTTTGAAATATCCGGTGGCTACGATGAAGTCTTTGATTTGCTGGCGGATGTGCCTCGTTCTGTCAGTTACTTTCCGAAAGTTGAGAAGCTGACAGATTTAGGTGATGGCGCGTATCGCTGGGAAATGGAAAAGGTGGGTGTCGACAAACACGCTATCCAGTCAGTTTACGCCTGCAAGTATTTTGCAGATAAAGAGGCCGGCAGAATTACCTGGGAGCCGATTAAAGGCGAGGGTAACGGCGTGGTAAGCGGGTCCTGGGATGTGACCGCCAAAGGCGAGACAACAACCGCTGTAAAATTCCGTACCAAAGCTGAGCTGACGCTGCCTCTGCCAGGCCTTTTGAAGCTGGCGATCAGCCCCGTTATCAAGCATGAGTTCAACAGCCTTGTCGACACTTATATGGAAAATCTCAGAAAGGCGTTCTGACAAACTGCCGGTTGTGGGACTCCTGTGGGCAGAACAGGTATAATCTGGCGGTAGAATTTTCCCGGCATCCTGCCGCTTAATATGACTATGGAGTCCCCATGGCCGAACGTAAGGCTCGGGTAGAAAGAAATACCCTTGAAACCCGGATTACTGCTGAAATTGATCTCGATGGTACCGGACGGTCCACCTTTGATACCGGTGTACCGTTTCTGGACCACATGATGGATCAGATCGCCCGTCACGGGCTGGTAGATCTGAACATTGTTGCCAAGGGTGATCTGCAAATTGATGATCACCACACAGTGGAAGATATTGGTATTACTCTGGGGCAGGCGTTCAGGCAGGCCGTGGGTGATAAAAAAGGCATTCGCCGTTACGGCCATGCCTATGTTCCCCTGGATGAGGCCCTGTCCAGAGTGGTTATTGACCTGTCTGGCCGTCCTGGTCTGGTAATGAACGTGCCCTATACCCGGGCTGTCGTCGGCGGGTTTGTAAAAACGCAGGCTGGCCAGGTCGTCGTCGGACAACGGCAGGCCGAAGCGGTCGCGAAACGCGCGCAGCGCCTCGATGTCCAGCTTTTTGGTCTGATGCGCGGTCATGCGGG
>CAYUTG010000141.1:0-7507 GCA_964447555.1 uncultured Marinobacter sp. | reverse complement strand
TCCAACTCCCGCTGTTTGCGCTCCAGTTGTTCGCGAAGCAGCACAAGCTTTGCATCTGCGTTGGCATCGCCCCGCTGCTTTTCCTTGTCCTGATTCAACGCAATCTGTTCCTGCATGGTCAGGTACTGCTCATTGCGTTCCGCCAGGCGCTGTTTCAGTTGCTCATTGCTTAGCCTCTGGCGCTCGTATTTCTGCTCCAGATTCACCAGTTCACTGCGCACGCTCTGCAGCGTTAACCGGTGCTCCCGCTGCATTTCAGCCAGTGATGCCCGATGCATTCCCTGAAGGGTTTTTATACGAAGGCGTTGTTCACGGATAAGGCGGGCAATACGCGCCCGGCCAGCGGAGCTGGCCGTATCACCAGGGGCGGCAACACTGGGCTCTGCCTGTAATACAGGAATGTTTTCCGGAACCGGTTCGATCTTCCGGAATTTTAGGGCGTTCGCCTCAACCGCTTTCCGAATGGCCTGAAAGTGGTTTTTGCCCGGCGTCATATCCGGGTCCCAGAGTTCATCGGCGAACCTGGGCTCAGGGCACTGGCTACGGCATACCAGGCGAATAGGGCCAGCGCCCATATCCGGCCCTTTGGCGCCCCGTTTCGCCAGTTCCTCAATGGGCAGATTCCAGCTGGAATCTGCACGGCCTTCTTCGTCAAACCAGATACGGAAGAACACCAGCGACTGCACCAGAAGCTCACCGGTCAGCTCTACCAGAACAGCTCTCACGTCAGTTTCGGCAAGATCAGACAAGCCCACGTACCCGTCCAGAAACGCGCCAAATTCACTGGCACGCATCTGACGGGCAACATGACTACCATCTACGAAGAATACCGCCGCGTAACCATCGGTCGCCTGGCCGGCAGATACCATGTATGACTCTCCAAGGCTCAAAGATTGCTGACTGACTCAAGAATAACAGTCTAGCCAGTCAATCTCCGATGCACAGGGAAAAACTGCAACGTTTTGTGACCGGGTTACGGATTCCCTGTTCAGACAGTCGCAGCTAACCGACAGCCCTGATCAATCGCCCGTTTGGCGTCCAGTTCTGCGGCCACATCGGCCCCACCTATCAGGTGCACCGGCAAGCCGGCGGCTTCCAGACCAGCCTGCAGCTCACGCAATGGCTCCTGACCGGCACAGATAATAACGGTGTCCACCGGTAAAATCTGATCTTCGCCCTGCTCAGCGCCCTTGGGCGTCACCGTAATGTGCAGGCCTTCATCATCAATTTTCCGGTAGCTGACACCAGGCACCATCTGCACTTTTCGGTTTTTGAGCGAGGTGCGGTGAATCCAGCCGGTGGTTTTACCCAGGTTCTTGCCCACTTTGGAGGTCTTGCGCTGCAGCAGGAAAACCTCTCGTGCCGGCTCAGGCACTTCCGGGGTCACGCCCTTAATACCACCACGGTGCTCAACGCTCAGATCAACGCCCCACTCCCGCATAAACAACGCCGGGTCCAGTGCAGCGGAGGTTCCTTTGTGAACAATAAACTCAGACACATCAAAGCCAATGCCGCCCGCACCAATGACCGCCACTTTCTGGCCGACCGGCTTACGCTCCAGGAGGGCATCCAGATAGCCAATGACTTTCGGGTGATCAATCCCTTCAATATCCAGCTCCCGTGGTTCCACACCCGTGGCCAGCACCACCTCGTCGAAACCATCGGCTTTCAGGCTTTCCACGCTGACACGGGTATTCAGCTGCACATTCACATTGTGTTTATCCAGCATGACCCGGTAATAACGCAGAGTTTCGTAGAATTCTTCCTTACCCGGAATACGCTTGGCCACGTTAAATTGCCCACCAATCTCACTGCCGGCATCGAACAGAGTGACCTTATGGCCACGCTCAGCCGCAACAGAGGCGAACGCCAGGCCAGCGGGGCCGGCACCAACAACCGCAATGGTTTTTGGCTGAGCGGTTTTTTCGTAATTAAGCTCAGTTTCATGGCAGGCGCGGGGGTTCACCAGGCAGGACGTCAGCTTGCCGCTGAAGGTGTGGTCCAGACAGGCCTGATTGCAGCCAATGCAGGTATTGATTTCTTCTGCACGGTCCTCAGCCGCCTTCAGCACCAGATCGGCGTCTGCCAGGAAGGGGCGGGCCATGGAAACCATATCGGCATCGCCCTCGGCGAGAATTTTCTCAGCGACATCCGGCATGTTGATCCGGTTGGTCGTCACCAGAGGAATGCTCACCTCACTTTTCAGGCGCGCCGTTACCTTGCTGAATGCCCCCCGGGGTACAGAGGTTGCAATGGTGGGAACCCGCGCTTCATGCCAGCCGATGCCGGTATTAATAATGGTCGCGCCAGCTTTTTCGATTTCCTTAGCCAGATGAACCACTTCTTCCCAGGTACTGCCATCTTCGATCAGATCCAGCATGGAAAGACGATAAATCAGGATAAACTTCTCACCCACGCGCTCACGAACACGGCGCACAATTTCAATGGGCAGGCGAATGCGGTTTTCGTAACTTCCACCCCAGCTGTCGGTGCGGTGGTTGGTATGAGCCACAATAAACTGATTGATGAAGTAGCCTTCAGAGCCCATGATCTCCACGCCGTCATAACCGGCTTCCTGTGCCAGCGCAGAACAGTTCACGTAGTCCTGAATCTGTTTCTCGATGCCGTCTTCATCCAGCTCTTTGGGGGTGAAGGGGTTGATCGGTGCCTTGATAGCTGAGGGCGCAACCAGTTCCGGAGAGTAGGCATAACGGCCTGCATGAAGGATCTGCATGCAGATCTTACCTTCCGCCTCGTGCACCGCTTCGGTAATAATGCGATGCTTTTCAACTTCGTCGTTACTGGTTAGCCTGGCCGCGCCCTGAAACACGCCGCCCTCTTTGTTTGGCCCGATACCACCAGTAACGATCAAGCCAGCGCCACCACGGGCACGCTCAGCGTAAAAGGCCGCCAGGCGCTCAAAGCCATTCTTAACCTCTTCAAGCCCGGTATGCATAGAGCCCATAAGTGTGCGGTTACGTAGTCTGGTAAAGCCAAGATCCAATGGCTCCAGTAGGTTAGGGTACTTGCTGACACCGGGCGTGGCGGTCGTGGACATTGGCAGATCTCCTCATCATCATTATTGGCAGAGCTCTTATTACTCCGCTCCTGTTCATTCTGCCTAAATTACCTGCACAGGTTGCCTTCAACAATATCCCTGAATAACATTCTGTTATCTTCAGACAACATCAATCCGAGAGCAGCCATGCCCCCTACCCTCCAGAACCTTACTGCAAGCGCCAACCCGCTCGGGGATATCAGCGTTCTGTATGTCTGCGTCTTGCTGCGCGCGGCTGAGGCCGAAGGGGTAGATACAGAGGAGCTCACACAACGCTTTCAGCTAAGCCCCAAAACGCTTACCTCACCGGAAGCGCGCATCAGCATCCCCCATTTTATGAGGCTTGGGCATGCAGCCATCGAAGCCTCCGGAAATCCGGCACTCGGGCTGCGCATGGGGGCGCTGTCCCGCCCGGTTGATGCCGGTATTGCCGGGCTTGCCGGGGAAACGGCACACACCCTTGGTTCCGCCATGCAAACGCTCATACGCTACTCATTGCTGACCAGCCGGAACAGCCGGGGGCAGCCTCAGGTTATTCCAGAGCAACGCAAGCTGGCGTTTTATTCAATCCGCCCCTACAACGCTTTCAACTATTTTGTCGTGGACTCGGTACTGGGTGCATGGACACAGTTTCTGCGCACCGCCAGTGGCCAGTGGGATGTCCTGGACAGCCTTACGATAGAGTATCCCTCTGTGGGCCTTGATGAGATTTTTGAAGCCTGGTTTCGTTGTCCGGTTCAGTTCGGAGCGCAGGAGAACAGCGTTACCGTGCAGCAGGGGATCTGGCAGCAATGCCCTGTGAATGCCCAACCAGCCATGCATGAAAAACTGATTCAGATGTGTGAGGCAGAGCGGCAGGAAATTCAGAGGGGCTGGACCACGGGAGACCGGGTTCAGCGGCTGCTGACCCCGCTGTTCCGGGGGGAAACACCAAGCCTTGAGACGATTGCCTCAAAACTGGGAATGACACCCTGGACGTTACAGCGGCAATTGTCGGCTGAAAATACAGGGTTTCGGGAACTGATGGATGACACGCGCAAACAGCTGGCTAAAGACTACATCCGGGAAACGGACACGTCGCTGTCCGAGGTTGCCTGGCTACTCGGCTTCTCTAACCCGGCAGCACTGCATAAAGCTTACCGCCGCTGGTTCGGGCTCAGCCCGGGGGAGCACCGGCGACGGTTTCGCAATGCGCGTCTGTAGGGGTGGCCGCCACGCTGGGGAGGCCACCACGCCATAAGAAGACGCCTGTTAAGACAAATGCTTCCCATGAAACCGCAGGTGCTGCTCAATGAAGCTGGCAATGAAGTAATAGCTATGATCATAACCTTCATGCCGGTTCAGTTGCAGCGGGTAACCACTGTGCTTTGCCGCACTCTCCAGCGCCTCTGGCCGGAGTTGCTCTGACAGAAAGTTGTCAGCTTCGCCCTGATCAACAAGCGCAGGCACAAACTGTTGGGCCTGGTGCATCAACTTACTGGCATCGTAATCAGCCCAGGTAGAAGTGTCCTCACCCAGATAGGCTGTGAACGCTTTTTTGCCCCATGGGCAGTTCACCGGATTGGCAATCGGGCTGAACGCCGACACAGACCGGTAGCGGTCCGGATTCCGGAGCGCCAGCACCAGTGCACCGTGCCCACCCATGGAATGGCCGGAAATCGACCGTTCCCCAGTGACCGGGAACACCGTTTCGATCAGTTCAGGAAGCTCTTTCAGCACATAGTCGTACATGCGGTAATGCCGGCTCCAGGGTGCCTGTGTGGCATTCACATAGAACCCCGCACCCTGCCCGAGATCATAACTCTCGTCATCTGCCACATCCTCCCCCCGTGGGCTGGTATCCGGGGCGACAATCGCCACACCCAGTTCCGCGGCAATACGATGACCCCCTGCTTTCTGCATGAAGTTTTCATCGGTACAGGTCAGGCCAGATAACCAGTAAAGAACCGGCACCTTCACGCCTTCGGATGCCTGCGGTGGCAAATAGATCGCAAAACGCATGGTGCAATTCAGCGTTTCCGAATAATGGCTGTACTGCTTGTGCCAGCCATCAAAACTTTTATTACTGCTCAGATTTTCAATGCTCATGAAACCCCCTCGGAATAACGACCGCTCACATGCGGTGCGAGCGGTCTTATCAGTCATTTATCGAAGTGAATAACCGAGCGAATACTCTTACCTTCGTGCATCAGCTCGAAGGCCTCGTTAATATCTTCCAGGCCCATGGTATGAGTGATGAAGTCGTCGAGCCTGAATTCACCCTGCATATACCGTTCTACAATGCCGGGCAGTTCGGAGCGCCCCTTCACGCCACCAAACGCAGAGCCTTTCCAGACCCGGCCGGTAACCAGCTGGAATGGCCGGGTTGAAATCTCCTGGCCGGCACCTGCCACACCAATGATTACCGATTCACCCCAGCCTTTGTGGCAGCATTCAAGCGCTGAGCGCATCACGTTGACGTTGCCAATGCATTCGAAGGAGTAATCCACACCACCATCCGTCAGCTCAACGATGACCTCCTGAATCGGCTTGTCGTAACTCTTCGGGTTAATGCAGTCCGTCGCACCCAGCTTACGGGCCAGATCAAACTTGCTCTCATTGATATCAATGGCAATGATCCGGCTGGCTTTGGCCATGGTGGCGCCGATAATGGCAGACAGACCAATACCACCGAGCCCGAAGATAGCCACTGTGGCGCCCTCTTCTACTTTTGCGGTGTTCATTACCGCACCCATACCGGTGGTAACGCCACAACCCAGCAGGCACACCTCTTCCAACGGCGCCTCTTTATTAACCTTCGCAAGAGAGATTTCCGGCAGTACGGTGTACTCCGAGAATGTTGAGCAACCCATATAGTGAAAAAGGGGCTGACCATCTTTGGAGAAGCGGGAAGTGCCGTCCGGCATCAGGCCTTTGCCCTGAGTTTCCCGGATTTTCCCGCACAGGTTGGTTTTACCCGAGGTGCAGAACTTGCACTCGCCACATTCCGGGGTATACAGCGGAATAACATGATCGCCAACCTGAACGCTCGTAACACCCTCGCCTATGGATTCCACGATGCCACCGCCCTCGTGCCCCAGAATGGCCGGAAAGTTCCCTTCAGGATCATCACCAGACAGAGTGAAGGCATCGGTGTGGCAGACACCACTGGCGACCACACGAATTCGGACTTCGCCGGCCTGGGGCGGCATAACGTCCACCTCTTCAACAGACAATGGCTGCCCGGGACCCCAGGCAATTGCGGCTTTAGATTTGATTACGTCGGTCATAGTTTATTCTCCGGTTTGTGCAGTTCGCGGGCAAAAGGTTCTGCCTGACTGATAGCATCAGTATAGTTGTTTCTGAGAAATAGATAATCTCCTTGCCCATCAAATCACTTTTACCATACAGTAACAATAATCAGGCACAGGCAAAGGGCACTGTATGTTCATTTGGGAAGGAGTGAGTGAGTTTGTCGCTGTGGTGGAGAGCGGAACCTTTACCGGAGCCGCTAAAAGCCTGGGCATCTCCACCGCCCAGGTCAGTCGACAGGTCAGCGGGCTGGAATCCCGCCTGGCGACCAAGTTGTTCTATCGCACCACCCGCCGTGTCTCAACCACCGAAGCCGGGCAGATTTACTACCAGCACTGCAGGCAGGTGCTTGATGGGCTGGAGGAAGCGGAACGCACCATCACCAATCTGCAACTGACACCGAGGGGCCAACTGAGGCTGACCGCCCCGGTCACCTACGGAGAGCAGGCAATCGCACCACTGGTGAACGATTTCGTACTGCGCTATCCGGAACTTCAGGTGCATATGAACCTGACAAACCAGAAGCTGGATCTGGTTGCCGGCGGCTATGATCTGGCCATCCGGCTGGGCAAACTTGAGGATTCAAGCATGATGGCCAGAAGGCTGTCCTCAAGAACGCTTTATGTGTGCGCATCGCCGGCCTACCTGGCGAACTACGGTGTTCCACATTCACTCTCTGAACTTGACCAGCATAATTGCCTGCAGGGCAATCTGGACTACTGGCGCTTTCAGGAGCGGGGCAAACCCCAGACGGTCCGGATCAAAGGCAGCATTATGTGCGACAGCGGCTGGGCGTTGCTGGATGCTGCCCACAAGGGAATAGGGATCGTCCAGCTTCCCGACTACTATGTGCAGCCATCGTTCGCTTCCGGAAAGCTGGTTAGCCTGCTGGACTATTATCAGGAAGCCGACGATGGCATCTGGGCCATCTACCCACACAACCGCCACCTGTCACCCAAAGTAAGGTTACTGCTGGATTACCTGAGCCAGTCGCTTGGCGAGTTTCAGGAGATGTAATCCGGAAATGGGAGCAAGCGCGAAAGGGTTTACAGGGATCTGAAATGAAAAAAGCCGTTCGCATTGCTGCAGGACGGCTTTTTAGAATAAATGGCGGAGCGGACGGGACTCGAACCCGCGACCCCCGGCGTGACAGGCCGG
>CAYUTG010000140.1:0-7543 GCA_964447555.1 uncultured Marinobacter sp. | reverse complement strand
GCTGGCACTTGCAATAACGTACAGGAGAGACAGATGAGTAACGCAGAACAATCACCGGTAGTCTGGTCTCCCTCAGATGACACCCTGACCAACTCTCACATGGGGCGGTTCAAAACCTGGCTGGAAGACCAGGACTACGGGCCATTTGCGGACTACCATGCCCTGCACCAGTGGTCGATCAATAATCTTGAGACCTTCTGGAACAGCGTCTGGAATTATTGCGGGCTGGTGTGGGATACCCCGGCGACCAGCGTACTGGGCAAACGTGATATGCCCGGTGCTGAATGGTTTCCGGGTATGAAAATGACTTTTGCTGCCAATCTGCTGCGGCTGGCAGATGACCATGGTGAACGGGAAGCGGTGGTCAGCTACTGCGAAACCCGGCCGGTGCTGCGCCGTACTTACGCGGAGCTGAAGTCAGATGCCGGCGCGCTGGAAGCGTTCCTGCGCAGCAAAGGTATTAAACAGGGTGATCGCGTTGCCGGCGTTGTCACCAACGGCTACGAAGCTCTGGTAGGCATGCTGGCGACCACCAGTCTGGGCGCTATCTGGAGCTCTGCGTCTCCGGATTTTGGAGTAGGCGCCATTCTGGACCGGTTTGGCCAGATTGAACCGGCCGCGTTGATTGTCGTCAATGGCTATGGCTACGGCGGCAAAGTATTTGCCCGCCAGAACGATTTCGCCGGCCTGGTTGAAGGCCTGCCAACGGTAAAAACGGTGGTCAGCGTACAGCAACTGCCAGACGAAGCGCCGATCCCCGGCAACCTGGTTACTACCTGGGACGACGCCCTGGCCTTTGGTGAAGGGCAAACGCTCTCCTACACTCCGCTGCCGCCGGATCACCCGGTTTATATTCTTTATTCCTCCGGAACCACGGGCAAGCCAAAGTGCATTGTGCACGGAGCTGCGGGCCTGCTGGTGAACCACGCCAAGGAGCTGATGCTGCACGGCGATGTGGGCCATGAAGATCGCTTTCTGTACTTCACCACCTGCGGCTGGATGATGTGGAACTGGCAGGCGTCTGCCCTGTTAACCGGCGCTGCGGTGATCACGCTTGATGGTTCGCCTGGCTACCCGAGCCTGAACTACCTGTGGGAGACAGTTGCCAAAGAGCAGGTAACCCACTTCGGCACCAGTGCACGGTACATTGCCGGCTGCCGGAAGGCGGATCTGAAACCGGCAAAGGAACTGGACCAGAGTAGTCTCCGGGTCGTGTTTTCCACCGGGTCGCCCTTGCTGCCAGAAGATTACGACTGGGTATACACAGACGGTGCGCCCGGTGCCCTGCTTGGCTCCATTGCAGGTGGCACCGATATCTGCGGCTGCTTTGTGGGGGCCACACCGTTGCTGCCGGTGCGCCGTGGTGAAATCCAGTGTCGTTTCCTGGGAGTGGATGCTGTTGCCTATGACGATGCCGGCAACCCGGTGACCAATGGCCGTGGCGAGCTGGTTTGTCGCCAACCCATGCCGTCGATGCCGGTGTGCTTCTGGGATGACCCGGATGGTGAGCGTTACCGTTCCGCCTACTTCGACACCTTTCCGGGTGTCTGGGCACACGGTGATTTTATTGAATTTACCGAGCATGGCGGGGCCATCATTTATGGCCGGTCGGATGCCACGCTCAACCCCGGTGGCGTACGCATTGGCACGGCAGAAATCTATCGGCAGGTAGAAACTATTGCTGAAGTAAAAGACAGCCTGGTCGTGGGGCGTCAGATTGACGGTGATGTGGAGGTCGTTCTGCTGGTGGTGCCTGCGGAAGGGCGGGACATTACCGATGACCTGTTGAAACAGCTCAAAAACCGTATTCGTGAAGGCGCAAGCCCCAGGCATGTGCCCAGGCATATTGTGCAGGTGAACGATATTCCCTACACCCGTAGCGGCAAAAAGGTAGAGCTGGCGGTTGCCCGGCTGATCAACGGATCGGCCCGTTCAGATAACCGGGACGCCCTGGCAAACCCGGAAGCGCTGGACCACATCCGCAACAGCCTGCAAGACGCCGGGCTGCTGCCCGGATAGCGATGGTTGCAAAATCGCCCAAATATTAGAAAGTTTCATAAATTTGGGCGATTTTTGCTCCCAGTCAAAGGTTTTAGGGAACTTTTAGTCCGTTCTTATACTAAGATCTTAACCAGAGCGCCCTGGAAAATGGTATCTTAACGGGTCAACCAAAGCTTTCTAAAATCAGTCATGGTTGAGGCTTAATGTTCACAAGACACACAACCTCGCCATGGCCGTCCTGAACCCACCTATTAGCCTGAGGACGAAAATGACATCATCCAAAGCAACAATCGTCTATACCCTGACGGACGAGGCTCCTGCACTCGCCACCCGCTCCCTGCTCCCTATTCTGGAAACCTACGCCAAGCCGGCAGGCATTGAATTTGACACCAGTGACATCTCTCTTGCGGCGCGTATTCTGGCCAATTTTCCGGACTACCTTGAAGAAGATCAGCGGGTTCCGGATGCCCTGGCAGAGCTGGGTGAGTACACCAAAGACCCGGAAGCCAATATTATCAAGCTGCCGAATATCTCAGCGTCTATTCCTCAGCTGAGAGCTGCCATCAAAGAGCTGAACGATCAGGGCTACAAGGTTCCGAAGTACAAGGAAAGCCCGGCTAATGACGAAGAAAAAGAGATTCAGTCCCGTTATGCCAAAATTCTTGGCAGTGCGGTAAACCCGGTTCTGCGGGAAGGCAATTCAGACCGTCGCGCACCGGCTGCCGTTAAGGCCTTTGCCCGCAAGTACCCACATACTATGGGTGAGTGGAGCCCGGCATCGAGAACCCACGTTGCCCACATGCGTGAAGGCGATTTCTACTCCAGTGAACAGTCCATCACTCTGGATAAGGCCACGAACGCCCGCATTGTATTCGAGAACCAGAAAGGCGAACAGACTGTGCTGAAACCAGAGCTGCCCCTGCTGGAGGGCGAGGTTCTGGATGGCATGTTCATGAGCAAGAACTCGCTGATCAAATTCTTCGAAGATGTGATCGCGGATTGCGAAAAGACGGGCGTGATGTTCTCGCTGCACGTGAAAGCCACCATGATGAAAATCTCGCACCCGATTGTGTTCGGTCACGCGGTGAAGGTGTTCTACAAGCAGCTGTTCGACAAATACGGTGATCTGTTTGAGGAAATTGGCGTTAACCCGAATAACGGTTTGTCGTCAGTGATCGAAAAGATTAAAAAACTGCCGGAATCCAAGCAGGAAGAAATTCAGGAAGAGTTGCACGCCTGTTACGCGCATCGCCCTGAAATTGCCATGGTTGATTCTGTGAAAGGCATTACCAACCTGCACGTGCCCAGCGACATTATTGTGGATGCGTCCATGCCGGCCATGATCCGTAATTCCGGCAAAATGTGGGCTCGTGATGGCAAGCTGAAAGACACCAAGGCGGTTATGCCGGAGTCTACCTACGCCACGATTTATCAGGAAGTGATCAACTTCTGCAAAACCCACGGCGCGTTTGACCCGACCACCATGGGCACCGTGCCTAATGTTGGCCTGATGGCACAGAAAGCCGAGGAGTACGGCTCACACGACAAAACCTTTGAAATTAAAGAAGATGGCATTGTCCGCGTGATTGCTGAAGACGGCACCGTACTGACCGAGCATGCCGTAAAACAGGGCGATATCTGGCGTGCCTGCCAGACCAAAGACCTGCCGATTCGCGACTGGGTGAAGCTGGCGGTTAACCGTGCCCGTTCAACGGGTATGCCGGCGGTGTTCTGGCTGGATGACGAGCGTGCTCATGATGCGCAAATGATCACCAAGGTTGAAACCTACCTGAAAGATCATGATACCGACGGGCTGGATATTCGCATTATGTCGCCGGTGCGTGCCATTCGCTGGACAATGGAGCGCCTAATCAGCGGTCTGGATACGATTTCCGTTACCGGTAACGTGCTGCGCGATTACCTCACCGACCTGTTCCCGATTCTTGAGCTGGGCACCAGTGCCAAAATGCTCTCCATTGTGCCATTGCTCAATGGTGGCGGGCTGTATGAAACCGGTGCCGGTGGCTCTGCACCCAAGCATGTTCAGCAGGTATTGCAGGAAAACCACCTGCGCTGGGATTCCCTGGGTGAGTTTCTGGCCATTGCGGTTTCTCTGGACGAGCTGGGCGAGAAAAAAGATAACGCCCGTGCTCGCCTGTTGGGCCAGACGCTGGATAAAGCGACTGAACGCCTGCTCGAAAATAACCAGTCACCTTCCCGGGTAACCGGAGAGCTGGATAATCGCGGTAGCCACTTCCATCTGGCGCGCTACTGGGCTGAATTCCTGGCTGGCCAGGATGACGATAAGGAACTGAAGGAGTTCTTTACCAAGTTGTCCAAACAGCTCGAAGACAACAAGGACAAAATCCTTGAGGAAATGAGCGTTATTCAGGGCAGCCCGGCTGATCTGGGTGGTTACTACCATCCGCCTGCAGACATGGTGTGCAAGGTTATGCAGCCAAGTGAAACCCTGAACAGGATTCTGGCGGATGCCCGTGCATCTGTAAGCTGATCCTGTCAGCCAGTGGCCGGGCCAGCAGCCCGGCCACGCTTCCTCCCTATACCTGCTGCAACGGTGCAAACCGTGCGCTAGTCAGCACGGCAAGATCGTCCGGTGAAAGTTCGATTTCCAGCCCACGACGTCCCGCGCTCACGTAAATGGTTTCAAAAGTCTGAGCGGAATCGTCAATAAACGTTTTCAGGCGTTTCTTCTGCCCCAGCGGGCTCACGCCACCCAGGACGTACCCCGTACTGCGCTGTACGTCCTGCGGGTCTGCCATTGTGGCTTTCTTCCCGCCGGCAGCCCGGGCCACCTGCTTCATGCTTAACATGCCGGCTACCGGTATCACGGCAACCACCAACTGTTTGTCGTCCACCGATACCACCAGGGTTTTAAACACCCGCCGTGGGTCTGCACCGGTTTTTTCTACCGCCTCATTGCCATAGTGTTCGTTGGCGGGATCATGGTCGTATTCATGTATGGTGTGCGCCACACCGGCTTTCTTTGCCGCGTTGATGCCCGGAGTCATCTGGCCTCCTGTACTGGTGTTGAACCAAAACAATCTATCATAATGGCGTTTGGTGCGGGCACGATAGTGATGATGCGCCCGGCAGTGGGGTGTCTGACGCTTGTCTGGCTGACGCCCGGCCAATGCATAAAGGCTGTCAGGTATTGAGAATACAACAACAAAAATCTGAAAAAGGTGTACTCAGATGAATCGATTGGCCCGTCGTGCTCTGCACGCCTGTGATATTCCCGGCAACCTGGAATCTGTTACCTTCCGCGACCAGGCGGGTGAGAACCCTGCGGCGGCCGGTGTCAGCACCGACGTAACAGATGCCATCTGGCACAGTGTTGAAGCTCTGTACCGAACCGGTGTTCATCCGGGTATTCAGCTCTCTGTGCGTCATCGGGGCGAACAGATACTGCACCGGGCGATCGGCCACGCGCATGGCAATGGTCCCAACGACGCGCCCAACGCCGTCAGGGTGCCTATGACCACAGACACGCCAGTGTGCTATTTCTCGGCCTCCAAGGCGGTGACCGCCCTGTTGATTCACCTGTTATCGGAGCAGGGTCTGGTTAACCTGATGGACCCCGTCTCCTACTATTGCCCGGAGTTTGCCCAGAACGGTAAGCGCACTATTACGGTTCACCAGATTCTGTCCCACCGTGGTGGCATACCGGCGATTCCCAGCGATACCCCGATTGATGTGTTGTGGAACCGCGAAGAAATATGGCGGCTGCTTTGCCAGGCAAAGCCGGTTGAAGTCGATGGCTCCAAAGTGGCCTACCATGCCATTACCGGTGGTTTTGTTCTGCAGCGGGTACTGGAGAAAGTCACCGGGGATACCATTGAGCACTATCTGGACAAACACCTGCGCCAGCCTATGGGTATGAAGTGGTTCACCTATGGGATTGCCTCCGGGCACCTGCGGGAACTGACAACCAACTACGCGACTGGCCCGACACCACACTTCCCGGTGTCCTGGATTGTAAACCGCGCCCTCGGTGGCAGTATTCAACAGGTGGAGCAAGTGACCAACGATGCCCGCTTCCAGGAATCTGTTATTCCTGCGGGCAACCTGTGTGGCACCGCTGAAGAAATGGGGCGGTTTTTTCAGATGATGCTCAACGGTGGTCTCTGGAACGGGAAGCGTATTTGCAGTGAGCTTACCGTTCGGCGGGCCATTCAGCAGTTCGGGTCGCTACAGATAGACCGCACCATGTTGTTGCCCATGCGTTTCAGTGCCGGGCTGATGCTCGGTGGTAATCCGGTCGGCCTGTGGGGGCAGAAAAGCCGTTATGCCTTTGGCCACGTAGGGCTGATCAACAAACTCTGCTGGGCCGACCCGGCCCGGGACATTTCTGTAAGCCTTCTGAACACAGGGTTCCCGATCGTCGGGCATCATTTGCCGGCGCTGGCCCGGTTTGTTTATACCGTGTGCAAACAGCTTCCGGTTATTCCTGAAGCGGAACGACCCTTAACGGCGGCTTAACGCCGGGACACTAGATAGTCCGCAACTGTGCCTCCAGAATGCCCAGCACCGATGACAGGATATCCCGGAAATCGGTCAGGGTCTGGGTTCTCTGGATCACATCCTCACGGTTTTCATCCAGCCGCTCCAGCTTTGGGACGACCCGCCGAATGCCCTCGGTGATCACTTCATAGGGGTAATGGTGGTCCTGAATGCTCAGTTTGTTAATTTCTGATACTTCCTGGCTGAAGATGCTGATGATGTCGTAGAGCATGTCCTTGTGCTGGATGCTGCTGGCCTCCCAGTAGGCATCGTCCAGCAATTCAAGCAGTGACAGGTATTCTCGAAGGGTGTCTGCAACGGACGTCTGGATCATGCGCTTGGGCTCCTCAGGTCTCAACAGGAACTATAGCAGGGGATTGGGTGTGTAAAAGCCCGGTTCAGGCTCTTCAGTATGCTGAAATGAAACTCTATTCATTTTTATTGCACTTTGTCAGACAGTTGTGCAAAATCAAGAAATAAAGGAAGTAAGCATATAACGACTCAATGGATGAGAGACCAGATGAACAACCAACCCCTATATTGGCAAGAGTTTTCCGGACGATCCGTCAACCTGGATCATCACGACAGCGTGCGTAACCACGTACACCAGCAGGTCAGCTCCGAAGTGGCACAGCTGGAGCACCGGATTGAGCTTCTGCGCCTGACCAATGCCCCCCATGCAGCCATCATGATTTCCACCTACGAGCGAATGATCAGCCGGAAAAAGGGCTTTTTACAGAGCTGGGACATGACAGGCCGCGGTTTTTATTAGCCGGCAAATGATGAAAATCACCTCCGTGATGCAGACTTAACCGCGTAGCTTTCCGTAGGGGTGCTTAGCTTAAAGCAATAATCATCAGATGTTGGTGCTTTGTTCAGGGAGGTATAGACGTCAACGGATGGGGTGTCGTAGTTCATCTTTACTTTCAGGCAATCAATGTTTGAACCGGCAAAGCTAAATTCAGGGCCACCGATGGTGTTGTCTTCGGTTCCTATTTTGGTTCCGTCAATATTGATGATG
>CAYUTG010000139.1:4016-7555 GCA_964447555.1 uncultured Marinobacter sp. | reverse complement strand
GTGTTGCTCCAGTGCCCGCAGGCGGCCAATCATGGCTTCAACCTTGTTCTTGGCAAGGTCATTTTTTTGAATCAGCTGGGCCCTTTCACGGTTCCAGTCGTCCTGTAACTCCCGCAAAGTGGCGTTATCCCGCTCAAGTTTCTGACAGTGTTCTATCAGCCTGTCCAGCTTACCCGCTAATGCCTGTACTTCGGACTGTTCCATTACGTGCCCAACATCGGTTGTTGTGGATGCAAGTAACTATAAGTGTGGACGCTAAGCCGGTCAATTTACAGGGTTGTCATTGGGCTCTGCGCACAATAATGATCCCCCTGAAGGTGGCACAATACCGGTCAGTGTCTTGCCGCCGCGCGGATGTTAGGATAGGCACCTTACTCATCAACACAGGAATGCCTTGGTTCATGTCAGAAACCGACTCCACGGAGGCCGCCCGCGCTGCAGAATTTGAGCGCTGGGCCAACATTTTTACCGCCCATAAAGCCTTTAGCCACCCATCTGAGTTGCATGGCGCGCTGTGTGGGCGCCTGGCGGCCGGTACCCGGGTTGAGCTGTCAGAGTGGCTCGCCACAGTGTGCGAACACATGGGGCTGCCCGAGAGCGCAAGCGACGAATCTGATGACCTTGCCCCTTTCATGAGCCAGGCCTACGATCAGACCCTGCAGCGCCTGCAGGCAACGGATATGAGTTTTTACCCGCTGCTGCCGGATGATGAGTATGCCATTGAGCAGCGTCTGGAAGCCCTGGTGGCCTGGGTTCGGGGCTTTCTGGAAGGCATGGCTCTGTCTGCCGGTGAGGCGCTGGGACAGGCTCCGGAAGAGATTCGCGAGCTGATTGAAGATATGGTCGCTATCAGTCAGCTTTCGGACGATGAGGAAGCTGATCAGGAAAGCGAGCGGCAGCTGCTCGAAATTACAGAATATATCCGGCTGGGTGCGCTGGCCGTGTTTACTGAATTCAATGCCCCCGAGAAACCGGCCGCTCAATCGCCGACCCTGCATTGATAAGGGGCGTATACCGCAGGAGATACTATGTCGAACATCATACCGGTTAAGGAATTTGCCGAGCGCCGCCGCAAGCTGATGGAGCGCATGGCACCCGAAAGCATCGCCATTATTCCGGCAGCACCCGAACGTGTGCGGAACCGGGATGTTCTGCACCCGTTTCGTCAGGACAGCGATTTTCAGTATCTGACGGGGTTTGGCGAACCGGAAGCTGTGCTGGCGTTGATTCCGGGGCGTGAGCACGGTGAATCGGTATTGTTCTGCAAAGAGCGCAACCCGGAAAAGGAACTGTGGAACGGCTTTCTGGTAGGGCCGGAGGGAGCTATTGAGCGGTTCGGGCTGGATGACGCCTTCCCGGTGTCTGATATTGATGACATTCTTCCCGGCATGATTGAAGGCCGAAGCCGGGTGTATTACCCGCTGGGCAAAGATGATGCGTTTGATACCAGGGTAATGGACTGGGTAAAGGTGATCCGCAGCAAGGTGCGCTCCGGTGCCCACCCACCCGGTGAGTTCGTGGCTCTGGAATACATGCTGCACGAGCTGCGCCTGTACAAAAGTGCCCATGAAATCAAAGCGATGGCAAAAGCGGGTGAGATCAGTGCACAGGCTCACTGTAACGCCATGAAGCGTGCCCGCCAGGGCGGTTATGAGTACAACCTGGAAGCGGAGCTGATCCACACGTTTATGGATCACGGCGCACGCTCTACGGCCTATCCCTCCATTGTTGGTGCAGGCACCAATGGCTGTGTACTGCACTATATCGACAACAACGCCCCCCTGAACGACGGTGACCTGGTGCTGATCGATGCCGGCTGTGAATATGAATGCTACGCCTCGGATATCACCCGTACGTTTCCTGTGAATGGCCGGTTCAGCCCGGAGCAGCGGGCCTTGTACGAGGTTGTGCTGGCGGCCCAGTACGCGGCAATTGATGCGGTGCGCCCCGGCAATCACTGGAACCACGCTCACGAAGCTGCACTGAACGTACTGACCCAGGGGCTGATTGACCTTGGCCTGCTGTCTGGCACGCTTGAAGATGCGCTGGAAAACCAGGCGTACAGGCCGTTCTTTATGCACCGTACCGGCCACTGGCTGGGGCTGGACGTTCACGATGTGGGGGATTACAAAGTGGGCGATGCCTGGCGGTTGCTTGAGCCGGGCATGGCCCTGACCGTAGAGCCCGGTATTTACGTGGCACCGGATAACACCAGTGTTGATGAAAAGTGGCGGGGCATTGGCATTCGGATTGAGGACGACGTGGTGGTGACCAGAGAGGGCTGCCGGGTGTTAAGCGACGGTGTGCCCAAAACCATAGCCGATATTGAAGCACTTATGGCGGGCTGACACTGTGACTGGTTTTGATACTGACCTGGTGATTGCCGGCGGTGGCCTGGCGGGCGCAACCCTTGCGCTGGCCATGGCCCGCGTGGCGCCCTCTGTGCGGGTAACTGTGGTAGAGGCCTTTCCGCTGTCTGCGGATGCCCTGCCAGAGAGCTACCAGCCCAGTTACGATGCCCGCTCTACGGCATTGGCCTGGGGGTCCCGGCTGACCTTTGAAGAGCTGGGCCTGTGGTCGCGGCTCGCCGAGCACGCCACGCCAATCCGGCATATTCATGTGTCTGATCGTGGGCACTTTGGCGCGACGCGTCTGAATGCGAACGATCACGGGCAGGACGCCATGGGGTATGTTGCCGATAACCGGTGGATGGGACTGTGCCTGGTGCGCGAGCTCCTGGAAACCGGCGTACAATGGCAGGCTCCGGCAAGCGTAACGACTATGACGCCTCTGGACGACGGCGTGCGTGTTGAGTTGCAGACCGACAGCGGCACCCGTTCCCTGACCGCACAGTGCCTGGTGGTTGCCGATGGCGGGCGTTCCGGGCTGCGGGAAACACTGGGCTTTCAAAGCCGGAGTCATCATTATGGCCAGACCGCACTGATCGCCAATGTGACCACCAGCAACAGCCACGGGTTTACTGCCTATGAGCGGTTCACGGCCGATGGCCCCATGGCGCTGCTTCCCCAGGGGCCATCTGAGTGTGCAGGGCATCAGTCCGCACTGGTCTGGACACTGAGTGACGAACAGGCCGACGAACTGCGAGGCTTGTCCGGGGAGCGTAAATGCGCGGCCTTACAGGAGCGGTTTGGCTGGCGGCTTGGCCGGTTTACACGCATCGGGGAGTGCCATTACTACCCGCTTGCGCTGACAACAGTTGAGGAGCCGGTCCGGCCGGGGGTGGTGCTGGTCGGGAATGCCGCCCACTCACTTCACCCGGTGGCAGGGCAGGGTTTTAATCTGGCGCTCAGGGGGCTGATGACGCTGGTCGAGCAGTTCCGGCTGGCGGTTGAGCAGGGGCAGCCCCTTGGCAGCCTGCAGGTTCTTGGCCGCTTCCAGCAGTTGCACCGGAAAGATCTTCAGCAAACCGTGCAGTTTTCAGACTCCCTGATACGCCTGTTTGGCCAGCCACTGAAACCCCTTGCCGCTGCCCGCGATGCCGGCCTGATGTGGCTGGATATACTGCCATCTGCCAAGCA
>CAYUTG010000139.1:0-4006 GCA_964447555.1 uncultured Marinobacter sp. | reverse complement strand
AGAGCCAATATCAACCGGCCGGGGGCCGGGAACGTGGAGCCTGCAAAGCATGAGTGAACCGCGGATGTTCGATATTCTGGTTGTCGGTGCGGGCATGATTGGCTCTGCACTGGCACTGGGCTTGTCCCGTCAGGGCTGGCGGGTCGGGCTGGTGGAGGGAGGCCGCCGGGAACAGTTCTTACAGGAGCCGGCCCCGGTTCGCAGTGAGGCCGATTTTGAACCCCGGGTGAGTGCCCTTTCGGTGGCCAGTCAGCGCCTTCTGGACTCTCTGGGGGCCTGGCGGGCCATTGTCCGCGGTCGACACTGCCCCTATCAGGATATGATTGTCTGGGATGGTGACGGCACGGGGCGAATTCATTTTGAGGCGGCTGAACTGCAGGCGCCTGCTCTCGGAACCATTGTTGAAAACCGCCATGTTGTCAGCGCACTGTTCGGGGCACTGGTGAACAGCAATGTAGAGTTGATTGATGGCGTAAAAGTCACCGGCTGGTGGCAGGATGACGGCCAGCGGGGTGTCCGGCTGGATGATGGCCGTATACTGGCTGCAGATTTTGTGGCGGCGGCTGATGGCGGGCAGTCGCGCCTTCGGCAGTGGGCCGGCCTGCCAACCCGCGAGTGGGATTATGACCAGCAGGCGATTGTCTGTACGGTACGCACCGCTCAGAGCCACCGGTATACGGCCTGGCAAAGCTTTTCCCCGACGGGGCCTCTGGCGTTTTTGCCGCTGATGACAGAAACCGGTGATGACCATTTCTGTTCGATTGTCTGGTCTCAGGATACCGGCGAAGCCCGGCGACTGATGCAACTGGAAGACGATGCGTTTATGGCGGAGCTGGAGCTGGCCATCGGGCGGGAGCTGGGTGCGGTTGAAACGGTGTCCCGGCGTTTTTCGTTTCCATTGCGCCAGCGCCACGCAAAAGCGTATATCGCTACTGGTTTTGCGCTGATTGGCGATGCGGCCCACACCATCCACCCACTGGCCGGGCAGGGTGCCAATCTGGGGTACGGTGATGTCCGTGTGTTACTGGAAGAGCTTGCCCGGGCAAAAGCGCTGGGGCTGAATCCCGGCCACGACCTTGTACTGGCCCGTTATCAGCGCCGTCGTAAGGGTGAAAACCTGGCGATGATGGCGGCCATGGAAGGTTTCAAACAGTTGTTCGCCCGGGATGAACTGCCGGTTCGATGGTTGCGAAATGCCGGTATGCGCTGGCTGAATAACCTTGGCCCGGTAAAAAACCGGATTGCAGCAGAAGCGATGGGCCTGGCCGATTAGTGTTCGCTTGTCTGCAGGCCCTGTGCAGGGCTGTGTACTCTTAACCTGAACTCCAACATCTGAAAAGGACACCTCCCTATGGCAGGAAGTAGCCTGCTGGCGCTGATTGATGATATCGCCACCATTCTGGATGACGTCTCCCTGATGACGAAAACCGCCACCAAAAAAACCGCCGGTGTATTGGGTGATGATCTCGCACTGAATGCCCAGCAGGTAACCGGCGTGAGCCCGGCAAGGGAGCTACCTGTGGTGTGGGCGGTTGCTAAAGGCTCTCTTGTTAATAAAGCCATTCTGGTTCCGGTGGCCGTGGCCATCAGTTTTTTTGCCTCCTGGCTGGTAACCCCGTTGCTGATGTTTGGCGGTGCATTCTTGTGTTTTGAGGGCTTTGAAAAGCTGGCGCACAAGTTTTTGCACAAGCACCAGCCAGATAAGCCCAAACCGGATGTGTCGGAAGGGCAGGCTACAAAAGATGATGTCCGGGTGCGTGAAAAGAAAAAAATCCGGGGCGCCGTGCGTACCGATTTCGTGCTTTCTGCAGAAATTATAGCCATTACCCTTGGTACCGTAACCAGTGCAAGTATCAGTATGCAGTTTACCGTGCTGACGGTTGTTGCCGTGATGATTACCGTGGGTGTTTATGGCCTGGTGGCCGGCATTGTAAAGCTGGATGACGGTGGCCTGTATCTGACCAAAAAAGATGGCGATCTGGCCCCGAAAATCGGCCGGGGGATACTTTGGCTGGCCCCTTATTTTATGAAATCCCTCTCAGTGGTCGGCACCATAGCCATGTTTCTGGTGGGTGGCGGCATTATTACCCACGGTTTGCCGCCTGTGTACGGCGCTATTCACCACTTTTCCGCGAGTATTCCCGGGCTGCCCGAAAGCGTAACGTCTGCGCTGGTGAACGGCCTGTTTGGTGTACTTGTGGGGGCGGTTCTGGTGATGGTGCTAACCCCGTTGATCAACCTCTGGCAAAAGCGGGCGGCTGCCAAATCGGCCTGAGCCCGCCCTGTCAGTTGCTTGCGGTGGCAGGTGCCCGGTACAGGCGCACCAGAAAGTAACCACCACCAATCAGCGTGGCCACCAAACCTGCTGGCAATTCATAGGGGTACACTACCGAGCGTGCCAGCCAGTCTGCCCACAGCATCAACAGGCTGCCAATGGCAAAAGCTCCCATAAGCTGACCTCTGGCTTTGCGCAGGCCCAGCAAGCGGGCAAGGTGCGGAGCCATCAGGCCCACAAACGACAAGGGGCCAACCACCAGCGTCGCCGCTGCGGTCATCAGTGCTGCCAGCAATAACAGGGTGAGTCGCACAGGAGCCAGAGGTAATCCGAGCGCCATAGACTGGCTGTCTCCCAGGGGCAGAACATCCAGCCAGCGCGCAACCGCCAGACACGCCAGTAACATAAGGGGGGTGGCCACTATAAGTGCCAGAGCATCCTGCTCGCCAGACAGCCAGGTAGAGCCTGCCAGCCAGTTCAGCAGAGTCACCGCTTCATTGTCGCCAAGCGCCAGCACCATCCGAATGCCTGAATCCAGTAACGCAGAGAGTGCAATGCCGCCAAGCAGCAACCGCTGAGGTGAGAAACCACCTTTCCGGCTTAATGCCAGCAGTGACAGCAGAACCAGGGTTCCCCCCAGTGCGCCTGCCAGCATTTGCAGGGAGCGGCTGGCAGAGCCAATCGTGAGCACTATCAGAACCATTCCCAACGCAGCCCCGGTGCTGATGCCCAGAAGTTCCGGGCTGGCCATGGGGTTGCGGGTAAGCCGTTGCACAATAACGCCCGCCAGAGCCAGCAGGCCACCCGCCAGCAGAGCTGTGGCCAGCCTGGGGAGGCGCATGGCAAGAATGTCGCTGCCGGGCATGTTCCAGCGCCAGCCATCCCAGGTTGGCCCGAACATGCTGGTAACCGCCAGACTCAACAGAACAATCACAATCAGTGCGGTTACGCCTGTCCAGCGAATGTTCCGGAGTTCCGGTGCCAGAGGTGAGGTTGCCTGCGGTTGAGCGGGCAGAAAGCGATGTTTGTTCAGCACCCAGAGCAGCAGTGGCCCGCCGATCAGCGCCGTCGCCGCACCAGTAGGGAATAACAGGTGGCTGTAAGCGAGAGACAATTGCTGGGCGGCTCCGTCTGCCACCAGGCAAAGCAGTGCGCCAGCCACTGAGGCTACGCACAGTCGCTGCCAGAGTGTTCTGGCGCCCATCATGCGTGCCAGGGCAGGGGCGGCGAGCCCGACAAAGCCAAGAACACCCACCTGGCTAACGGTGAGAGCCGTCAGATAGACCGCCAGCAACAGGGCAAGGCCTCGAAACACCGTAGGCGAGAGGCCAAGAGAGCGAGCCCCTTCGGTGCCCAGATCCAGTGCCTGTAAGGGCCGAACGAAAGCCAGGCTGATCAGCAGGGTAATGCCCAGGTGAGGCAGAAGTGACAGAACACCCTGCCAGTCATTCTGGCTTAATTCGCCAGCCCCCCAGATAAATAAACTGGCCAGCTGCTCATGGTAGAACAGCATGATTACGGTATTGATTGCACCCAGGTACAGGCTGACGATTAACCCGCACAGGGTTAGTGTAAGCGGGTCAAATCCCCGCTTGCGAGCCATCAGCATGGCCAACCCCAGAGCGAGAACACCGCCGAGCATAGCCCAGAGTTCCCGCCAGACAAGCAGGGCGGGGGCCAACAGCATTACCAGACCAAGGAACAACTGGGCACCGGCGGCTACCCCAAGAG
>CAYUTG010000138.1:0-7779 GCA_964447555.1 uncultured Marinobacter sp. | reverse complement strand
AGTCAGGCCTGACCTGCTGCGGCCATACACCTGGCTAACACCTCTTCAATACCCAACCCTGTAGAATCAATGACTTGCGCATCATCCGCAGGCTTGAGAGGGGCTGCAGAACGGTTCATATCCCGCTCATCGCGAACCCGTATCTCCTCTAAAAGGGCGTCAATATTAACATCGACACCCGCGCCCTTCAACTGCTTGTAACGCCTGTTGGCTCGTTCTTCTGCACTGGCGGTCAGGAAAATTTTTACCGGGGCATCCGGAAACACAACGGTACCCATGTCGCGCCCATCTGCTACCAGGCCCGGAGCCCGGAGAAAGTCCCTCTGACGCTGCAACAGTGCATCCCGGACAGGCTGTATCACAGCAACCTGCGACGCGTTATTGCCACAGGATTCAGTGCGGATTTCAGACGTTACATCTGCACCAGCCAGAATAACCTTAACCGGCTCGCCCGGCGGCGTCGGCTTAAAGCTCACATCAAGCCTGGAAGCGACGTCCACCAGGCCAGCTTCATCCGTAAGGGCAACCCCCTGCTGCACCGCGGCCAACGCGGTCAACCGGTACAGAGCACCGCTATCCAGCAGATGATAACCGAGTTTTTTTGCCAGCATCTGGGTGATGGTGCCTTTACCCGACCCACCAGGACCATCGACGGTGATCACAGGTACCTGAATATCAGTCATTACCCGGCACTCCCGGTGGTAATACGAATTCCCACCTCCTGTGCCAGCTCAACAAATCCGGGAAAGGAGGTTGCTACGTTGGCGCAGTCACTCACTTCTATACCGGCCGACGCCCTCAGCGAGGCAACCGAAAACGACATAGCGATGCGGTGGTCGCCATGGCTGTGCACGCGCCCGCCACCGATAGTCTGGCCACCGTCAATAATAATGCCGTCGGGTGTCACCTCGGTTTTTACGCCCAAGGTAGCCAGGCCATCCGCCATAACCTGTATACGATCACTCTCCTTCACCCGGAGTTCTTCTGCACCCCGCAACACGGTTCGGCCACTGGCACAGACAGCCGCAATGAACAGTACCGGGAATTCGTCAATGGCGAGAGGCACCTGATCTTCCGGGATAGTAATACCTTTCAGGTTCGCGGCGCGTATGCGGATATCGGCTACTGGCTCTCCCCCTATTTCCCGCTCATTCAGTACCTCTATATTCCCTCCCATCTGGCGCAGAATATTAATCACGCCGGTACGGGTCGGATTTATACCTACATGACGCAGGGTGAGATCAGAGCCTGGCGCTATACTGGCGGCAACCATAAAGAAGGCAGCCGAGGAAATATCAGCCGGGACGTCAATATTGGTGGCTGTCAGCTTACCACCGCCGGCAACACTGGCGGTTGAGCCACTCCGGTGCACATGATAACCAAACCCTTCAAGCATTCTTTCGGTATGGTCACGGGTGGGGGCAGGCTCGGTAACCGAGGTACTGCCATCGGCATACAAACCGGCGAGCAGCAAACACGATTTTACCTGGGCGCTGGCCACCGGCATTTCGTAGTGAATACCTGTCAGCGGGTTCCCGCCCCGGATCTTCAACGGCGGGCGCTGACCTTCCGCCGTGTCAATCACCGCCCCCATCGCCCGAAGAGGATCGGCCACGCGCCCCATCGGCCGCTTGGACAGGCTGGCATCGCCGCTCACTTCTGAATCAAACGACTGGGCGGCCAGCAAGCCGGCGAACAGGCGCATACCTGTGCCGGAATTACCCAGATACAAGGACCCGCGGGGCGCCTGAAGTCCCTTAATGCCAACCCCATGAATACGGACAAAGCCGTTATCCGGCCCTTCTATAGTCACCCCCATATCACGGAAGGCCTGAATGGTGGCCAGGCTGTCTTCACCTTCAAGGAATCCCTGAACTTCTGTAATGCCATCGGCCAGAGCACCCAGCATTATGGAGCGGTGAGAGATGGATTTATCACCCGGCACCCGGATATCCCCGGAGACAGCCCCACCAGGCTGCAGGTGGAAACTAAGCTGATTTTCACTGTTATTGGTCACGTAAGCCTGTCCTGAAAGCATCTTTGAAAAGTGTTCCCGTGCCGCTTTGGCACGACTGAAAACCCTCAGCATGGCATCGCCATCCTGACTGTCTATAGCGGTGCGCAGTTGGTTGAGATCATGGCTGAAATGGTCAATCATCCGAAGAACAGCGCTCCGGTTAGACAGAAAAATATCACGCCACATAACCGGATCACTGGCAGCAATCCGGGTGAAATCCCGAAAACCACCAGCCTCATACCGGAAAATATCCATATTGCCATCTTCCCCTGCTAGTGTATCAACCAGAGAAAACGCAATAAGGTGTGGCAGGTGGCTGGTAGCCGCCAGCACTTCATCATGGTAAGCAACCGACATGGTCAGCACTTTCGCGCCACACCCCTCCCAGAGCACCGTCAGGCGATCCACAGCCTGCCCACTGGCGTTGTCAACCGGGGTGAGAATAACCTTGTGATGCAGGAAAAGATCGGAATCTGCTGCCCGGATACCGCTGCGCTCTGATCCGGCAATGGGGTGCCCGGGAATAACGAGGGGGGACATAGCACCGAAAACGGCTTCCACATCGGCAACAAAGCCAGATTTGGTACTGCCGACATCGGTCAGTACCGCTTTGCTGTCCAGCCAGGGCCGGATATCTGCCAGCACCTGCCTGGTAGCACACACTGGCACGGCAAGCACAACAAGATCACAACCGGTGACAGCCTCTTTAGCGGACGAGGCCGCGACATCAATAATGCCAAGCTGGTGAGCAAGCGCAAGCTCATCAGGCCGCTTATCTGTGCCGACCACCGTTCCAGCCAGGCCACGGGAACGAATTGCCGTGGCAAGCGACCCGCCAATCAGGCCGAGACCAACAATGGCTACACGTTGAAATACAGGCTGTGACGCCAACACGTCAGGCTCCCTGCCCCGCTGTTACCAGCGCCTGACCCAAAGCCTCTATGAACCGCTGATTCTGCTCCGGCAGGCCGACAGAAACCCGCAGATTCCGGGGCATACCGTAACCAGCTACCGGGCGAACGATAACCCCGCGACTCAGCAGAAACTGGTAGATAGCCATGGCATGATCACCCACCTCAACCGCCACAAAGTTGCCAGCGGATGGTATAAAGCTCAGCCCCATGCGCCCGAATGCCTGCTCAAGTTGCTGCAGGCCGGCGGTGTTGTTTTCACGAGAGCGCGCCAGGTAATCATTATCGCTGAGTGCGGCCGTCGCTGCCGCCAACGCAACAGCGTCCACATTGAATGGCTGACGCACCCGGTTAAGAATATCAGCCACTTCCGGTGAGCTGACACTGTAGCCCACACGCAATGAGGCCAGACCCCAGGCTTTGGAGAAGGTGCGGCACACGATCAGATTGGGGAAACGGGATAGCAGGCTGACACCATCTGCATACTGATCTCCCTGCAAATACTCGCAATAGGCTTCATCCAGAACAACCAGAACGTCTGCCGGGATCTTTTCCAGAAAACCCTCGATCGAACCGGCTTCGTGCACGGTGCCCGTCGGGTTATTGGGGTTAGCAACAAAGATCAGACGCGTACGGTCTGAGACGGCCGCTGCCATGGCATCCAGATCGTGGCCCCAGTTCTTTGCGGGCACCGATATGCCCCTCGCACCAATGGCCTGAGTAACTATAGGATATACCGCAAACGCGTACTGAGAATAGATAACCCCGGAATTGGTGTCTGCAAAGCACCGGGCAATTATTTCCAGTACATCGTTAGAGCCGTTACCCAGGGTTATCTGGTTAGTGCTGACACCAAAACGGTCAGACAATGCCTGTTTCAGCTCAAATCCATTGCCGTCCGGATACAGGCAAAGATCTGCCAGCGCTGTCTTTGCCGCAGAAAGTGCCTTTTCACCTGGCCCCAACGGGTTCTCGTTGCTGGCCAGTTTAACAATATCCGCCGCATTCAGGCCCAGTTCACGAGCCAGTTCACTGATAGGCTTTCCCGGCTGATAAGGAGACAACGCCTGAACCCCCTTAACTGCCAACGCTTGATAGTCAATTGCCATAAGTTACGCCCCGGGAATCTG
This sequence comes from uncultured Marinobacter sp., assembly GCA_964447555.1. GTDB lineage: Bacteria > Pseudomonadota > Gammaproteobacteria > Pseudomonadales > Oleiphilaceae > Marinobacter. Next base: position 3,721 of record CAYUTG010000138.1, on the reverse strand, counting down.
TATTAAAGAACACCATGTGGGTAAGAGCCCAGTCGTTTAAGTTCGTTTGACTCCTCACCCACCTCGGCAAGCACCCGGCTTATACGTTCTTCATCCATATGCCCTTCGAAATCGATATAAAACACATACGCCCAGGTGCTACTCGGTGAAGGCCGCGCTTCTATGCGGGTCAGGCTGATACCATGGCGGTGGAACGGCCCCAGCAACTGATACAGAGCACCTGGCTTGTTGCGCATGGACACCAGAATGGACGATTTATCGTGCCCGCTTGGGGGCACGGACTCACGACCAATAATCAGGAAGCGTGTGGTGTTATCAGGGCGGTCTTCAATACAGCTTGAATGTATATCCAGCCCATAGAGCTCGGCAGCCATATCTCCGGCAATTGCCGCAGCACCCGGCTCTTCCGAAGCGCGGCGGGCCGCCTCGGCGTTACTGGACACAGTTACCCGCTCAACGCCATAACGGTGTGTATCCAGCCATTGCCTGCACTGAGCAAACGATTGCTGATGCGAATAGATGCGGGTTATCTCCTGATCTTTATTCTGCGGGGAGATCAGCAAATGATGATGAATACGCAACTGCACCTCACCACAGATTTTCAGTGGCGAGGTCATGAACATATCGAGCGTGTGGTTGATCATGCCTTCCGTGGAATTCTCAACCGGTACAACACCGTAATGAGCTGCTCCGGACGACACTTCCCGGAATACGGCGTCGATGGCGGGCAATGGCACACTGATAACCGAGTGGCCGAAATGCTTTAGGGCTGCAGCCTGGGTGAAGGTGCCAACCGGCCCCAGAAAGGCAATATGCATGGGCTTCTCAAGCGCCAGACACGCAGACATGATCTCGCGGAACAGGCGCGCCATTTCTTCATCTGACAGCGGGCCTGGGTTCTGCTCTTTCACCCGCTGCAACACCTGAACTTCCCGCTCTGGCCGGTAAAACACGACCTCCTGACCAGCATTGGCACCGATTTTCACGTGCGCCACTTCCTGCGCACAGCGCGCACGGTCGCTGATCAGTTTCATAATCTGCTGGTCAATCCGGTCTATCTCTTTCCGGAGCTCGCCCAGACGAACCTGCTCATCACTCATGCTCAGCCGTGCTCCTTCGAAAACTCAGCCATATACTGAATAAGTGCATCCACACCTGCTTCCGGCAAGGCATTGTAGATACTGGCACGCATGCCGCCCACCGACCGGTGACCTTTCAGGTTGAGAAGGCCACGGGCATCTGCACCTTTCAGGAATTCACCGTTGAGCGCATCCTCAGCCAGGGTAAAGGGTATGTTCATCCAGGAACGGAAACGCGGATCAATCGGATTCGCGTAAAACTCATTGGTATCGATAAAGTCATACAGCTTTTTGGCTTTTCGACTGTTCATCTCGCCCATGGCCTTCACACCACCCTGTGCCTTCAGCCACTTGAACACCAGCCCAGCCAGATACCAGGAATAGGTAGCCGGCGTGTTGTACATCGAGCCGTTATCTGCAAAAACCTGGTAATTCATCATTGTTGGCGTAGCCTTCTGCGCCTTGCCCAGAAGATCTTTACGAATGACGACAACCACCAGGCCAGACGGCCCGATATTCTTCTGCGCGCCGGCGTAAATCATTCCGAACTTTGATGTATCCAGAGGCCGGGACAGAATGGTTGAGGACATATCAGCCACCAAAGGCACATCGCCGCTTTCTGGAATAAAGTCGTACTCCAGGCCACCAATGGTTTCGTTGGGCGTGTAATGCAGGTATGCAGCCTGTGCGTTGGTTTGCCAGGTTGAAGGGGCTGGCACGGTCGTAAAGCCACAGCTTTCGGAGCTTGCTGCCACATTAACGTCAGCGTAGCGCCTGGCCTCGGCTATGGCCTTCTGAGACCAGATGCCCGTATTGATGTAATCCGCAGAGGTCTTGTCACCAAGCAGGTTCAGAGGTATGCACGAAAACTGACTGGACGCACCACCCTGCATGAAAAGTACGGCGTAATTATCGGATATACCGGCTAATTCCCGAAAGTCCTTTTCAGCGGTTTCGGCAATGTGTACAAATTCGCTACTGCGATGGCTCATTTCCATCACAGACATGCCGGTGTTGTTCCAGTTCAGCATTTCATCCCGCGCTTGTTGCAGCACGGGCTCCGGCAAGGTTGCCGGGCCTGCACAAAAATTATACGCCCTGCTCATATGTCTGCGTTCTCTCAAGTGTTACCTGATCAACATTTGGCAATGCCGGCTTATTCCTCGCCGGCACCATTCTCATCACTGCCATTTTCGTCACTATCCGGGCCGCGATCTTCACCTTCAGCGCCCGTCGTTCCCTCAGCGACATCCGTTTCTTCATCGTCATCGGTCTCTGCGATGCGCTCTACGCCGACCAGCCGCTCATCTTCCTGGCTAAGCTTGATCAGACGCACACCCTGCGTGTTCCTGCTAAGTACAGAAACCTCGTCAGTGCGCGTACGTACCAGCGTGCCCTTATCAGAGATAAGCATCATCTCATCGCCTTCAAACAACTGCAGTGCCGTCACAAGATTGCCATTACGCTCTGAACACTGCATGGCAATAACACCCTGACTACCGCGGCTGTATGCCGGGAATTCACTGATGGCCGTACGCTTGCCGTAACCATGCTCACTGGCGGTCAGAATAATGCCGTCTTCATGAGGAATGATCAGTGCTACAACATGATGGCCCTCTGGCATTTTAATGCCACGAACACCACGGGCGGTCCGGCTAAGCGGGCGCGCCTGTTCTTCAGCGAAACGAACCGCTTTACCGGCTGAGGAGAACAGCATAACTTCTGCATCGCCCTCAGTAATGGCCGCACCAATCAGCGTATCGCCCTCATCCAGAGACAAAGCAATCAGGCCGCTGCTGCGAGGGCGGGAGAAGTTCGGCAAAGGTGTTTTCTTGACCACACCATTGGAGGTGGCCATCAATACAAACTGATCTTCCGGATAATCCCGTACTGGCAGGAAGGTCGTTATACGCTCACCTTCATCCAGCGGCAGAATATTGACCATCGGGCGGCCACGGGAAGCACGGCTGGCTCTGGGGATTTCGAACACGCGCAACCAGTACACCTTACCGTGGTTAGAGAAACACAGAATGGTGTCGTGGGAGTTGGCAACCAGCAGTTTCTCTATGAAATCCTCATCTTTCATGGACGTAGCGGCCTTACCCCGGCCACCACGGCGCTGAGCCTGATAATCTTCTACCGCCTGAGTCTTGGCATAACCACTGTGGGAAATGGTGACCACCAGATCTTCTTCATCAATCAGATCAGCAACCGTCAGGTCACGCTTGGAGCTGGTAATTTCTGTACGGCGCTCATCACCGAACTCGGCAACAACGGCTTCCAGCTCCTCGCGGATAACTTCCATCAGGCGGTCCGGATCAGCCAGAATTTCCAGCAGGCCCGCAATTTTCTCCAGAATTTCCTTGTATTCGTTCTGAAGCTTTTCTGTCTCCAGGCCGGTAAGGCGATGCAGACGCATATCCAGAATGGCCTGGGTTTGCTCGGGAGAGAGATAGTACAGGCCGTCCCGCAACCCATAGATTTCCGGCAGATCATCCGGCCGGCAGGCATCTTTCCCGGCCCGCTCCAGCATGGCCAGGACATCTCCCGGCGCCCAGCCCCGGGCCATCAGTTTCTCTTTAGCTTCAACAGAGCTCGGCGAGGCTTTGATCAGCTCGATCATTTCGTCGATGTTGGCCAGG
>CAYUTG010000137.1:0-7789 GCA_964447555.1 uncultured Marinobacter sp. | reverse complement strand
CACGCCTGAGGGCATGGTGTATCCTATCGGCCATTCATACGAACATCTGGGTTTTTCATGTCAGTATCAGAGCGAAAACCGCAACTTAAGTTGCGATCAGCGCAGGTTATGTGGCTTGGCATTCTGGGTCTGTTTCTGGCCGGTTTATGTGCACCCGCCTCAGCGGTGACAGTCTCGGGCCTTTATGCTGCCGATGTGCCCGTGGCCAGTGCCTCGGCTGATGACTTGGCAGAAGGCTATGCGGCCGGCCTCTCAAAAGTGTTTGTGCGCATTTCGGGAACCCGCGATGTTTTGAGCATGGACGGGGTTAAACCGTTGCTGGCCGATGCCGAGTCTCTGTTGCTGTCCTACCAGGTTCTGCGTAATGACGCTGGTGAAAGCCGCTTGCGTATGACCTTCGGCGCGGTTGGAGTCAATCGGGCACTGGCCTCTGTCAACGCTCCTGTCTGGGGCGCTAACCGCCCGCTGACACTGGCCTGGATAGCCGTCGAAGACAGGGGCTCGCGCTCTCTGGTGACTGAGAGCGGGGGCCCGCAGTCAACCGATGTCTGGCAATCAGCGTTTAAACAGGCTGCCAGCGACAGAGGGCTTCCGGTGGCTTTTCCGCCAGAGAGCTTCGGGGGCAAGCGGGAGTTGTTGTCTGATATCTGGGGTCAGTTTGTCGGGCGGGTACGCAGCGCGTCTGCAGATATAGATCACGATGCGCTGGCACTGGTACGGATAAGCCGCAGCGGCGGCCAGTGGCGGGCCGGCTGGGTGTTTGGCGGTAAAGCAATGGATGCCGGCGAAGAGTCACTGATGGCAGATTCTCCGGAAGCTCTTGCGCAGGCCGTAGTGAACCGCTGGACCGAGCTTTATGCAAGCCGTTACGCCGTTGCAGCAGGTGAGGTGGGTGAGTCGCCCCAGGTCGACATCGTTGTTCGCGGCGTGTCCACTCTGGCGGACTACGGGAAAATCACCGGCGTTATTGAAGGTCTTACGCCGGTGGTCAGTGTTGGTGCATCCAGGGTTAAGGAAAATCAGCTTACTTTGCGGGTAGCCTTCTCTGGTGAGCTGGACCAGCTCCGTGAGTACATTGCACTGGACCCTCGCTTTGTCGCTCTGGACTCAGAGCCCGGACATATGTCCGGCCAGCCAGAGCCAGCATCCGGAATGCAGGTTGTGAAGGAAAAGCGCCAGCCAGTACCGGAAGGTGCCGGGCCGGCAACACCGGGTGATGCTGCTGGCGCAGATGCCGGAAGCGGGCAGGGCAAAGGCCAGGACAAGCCTCAGAATAAAGGTCAGACCATGTTTTCGTACCAGCCATTGGCCGTTGATGAGCAGGAGGCAGAAGAGGCCTTTGAATCGCTGTATCAGGTGCTTTATTACCGCTGGCAACCGGCACCCGTCATCGGTGCAGATGAGGGACGGTAGGGCCGCCAGATACTGGTGGCATGAGGAGGCTTTGTGAGCCTGGAGCGTTGGCGCTGGATTCCCAATGCATTGACGTTTGTGCGCATCTTGCTGATAGCCCCTTTTGCAGCGGGCCTGATGAATGCGAACTACCGCCTTGCACTTGTTATCTTCGTGTTTGCAGCGGTTACCGATGCCTTTGACGGTTTTCTGGCCAGGCACTTCAACTGGCGCTCGCGGTTTGGTGCGGTTGCTGACCCACTGGCCGACAAGGCACTGCTGATTACGGCGTACCTTGTACTGACCATCACCGACGTTTTTCCTGTCTGGCTGTTTTTGCTGGTGCTTGGCCGGGACTTGCTCATTGTGTGCGGTGCGCTGGCCTATCATTATGGTGTTGGCCGCTTTGATATACAGCCAAGTATTCCGGGTAAGCTGAACACGTTTATTCAGATTGTTGTGGTTCTCGCCATTATAATTTTTCTTGCAGGTTTGCCGATGCCGGGCTGGGTGCTTGATTCCGGAATTTTACTGGTCGCGTTATCGGCCGTTTTCAGTGGAAGCCACTATTGTATGGTGTGGGGAATACGCGCGTGGAGAGCCAGACGTCAATGAGTGCATCGCAACTGGCCCTGGGGATCAAGCTTCGCGACGATGCCCGCTTTGATAACTTTCATGGTGAGCGCAATGCGGTGGCTGCTACGCGCCTGAAGGCTCTGTGTGATCAGCCAGATGACCTTCCTGTGGTGCTGGTTTGCAGTGATTCTGATACGGGCAAAAGCCATCTGCTTCAGGCTGTGTGCCACCGGGCAGAAGGCCAGGGCAAATCTGCTGTTTGTATCAGTATTGAAGAGCTGGAGCCTTTTGGCCCTGAGGCGCTTCGGGGGCTGGAAGAGCAGGCCATTATTTGTCTGGATGATCTGGACAGAATTGCTGGCCGGGCAGACTGGGAAGAGGCGGTGTTTCATTTGTACAATCGCGTTCATGACCGTAATAACCTGTTGATTGCCAGCCTTTCCGACGTGCCCGGTGCTCTGTCATTTCATCTTGCGGACCTGATCTCACGGCTGTCTCACGGTTTAATTGTACAATTGGGCGTTTATCGCGATGACGACCGGCTGAAAATTCTTATGGCGCGCGCAGAGCAGCGTGGCCTGGTCATGGCCGGTGATGTGGCCGGGTTTATCATGCGCCGTGCTCCCCGGCGGCTGGGGGAGTTGCTGGCTATTCTTGATACGCTGGATGAAAATTCGCTGCAGGCACAGCGCAGGCTGACGATCCCGTTTGTGAAAACGGTTATGGGTTGGTAGGCATGTGCCTGATTATAAAACTATAAAGTGCGTAAGGGAGTGACGACATGAGACGGGTTGTATTCAATCAGAAAGGCGGCGTTGGTAAGTCCAGTATTACCTGCAACCTTGCAGCCATCAGTGCGGCCAGAGGCAAGCGGACGCTGGTGGTTGATCTCGACCCGCAGGGGAACTCAACCCATTATCTGCTTGGCCGGCCCGCGAGTGAACTCAAAGATACGGCTGCCGATATGCTTGAGCAGACCGTGGCGTTCACCGTGTTCAATCGCCGGCCGGATGAGTTCGTGCACGCGTCGCCCTTTAACAACCTGTTTGTTTTGCCCTCAAGCCCGGAGCTGGACTTTCTGGAACGCAAACTGGAGGCCAAGCATAAAATATATAAGCTGCGTGAAGCGTTGAAAAAACTGGATGAGTCGTTTGATGCTATTTACATTGATACAGCTCCGGCACTGAATTTTTACACCCGCTCGGCGCTTATCGCAGCACAGCGCTGCCTGATTCCGTTTGACTGTGACGATTTCTCGCGGCAGGCCCTGTACAACATTCTGGGTGAGATCCGCGAACTCCAGGAAGATCACAACGAAGACCTTGTGGTAGAGGGCATTGTTGCTAACCAGTTCCAGCCGAGAGCCAGTCTGCCCAAGCGTCTGGTCAGGGAACTGATAGAGGAAGGTCTGCCGGTATTGCCGGTACGGCTTTCAAGCTCGGTAAAGATGAAAGAGTCTCATCAGAGCCGGCAACCACTGATTTACATGGCTCCGAAACATGCGCTGACCCGCCAGTATGAAGACTTGTACCGGGTGCTTCACGGCGAGACAGTAGCGTTGGAACCTCTTGCAGACTAAAGGAAACCGGCATGACAAACACCGGCAGCCAGAACCAGATCCGGCAACTGGCCGACGGCCTGTTACAGACTGAAATTGAACTACGGCAACTTGACCTCTGGGCATCGCAGGCCCCGCCTGATGAGGCATTTCAGAGTACGGAGCCGTTTCACATCGATACGCTGACGTTCCCGCAATGGATTCAGTTCGTGTTTATAGAGCGTATGAAGGTCATTATTGAAAACGACCAGCCCCTGCCGACAGTGTCCGGTATTGCGCCGATGGCTGAAGAGTTTTTTCGTGGTCAGCAACTGCCTTCTCAGGGGCTGGTCAGGGAGCTTGAGCGTATTGATCAGCTGTTGTCCGGTGGCTGATCAGTCCAGGCGCATGGACAGGTCTGTGGCTCTGACATGCTTGGTCAGCGCACCGACGGAAATATAATCAACGCCGGTCTCTGCGATGGGCACCAGAGTGTCGGCCGTAATATTCCCGGATGCTTCCAGTTTTGCTTTGCCATTGTTGACGGCAACGGCAGTGCGCAAACCCTCCAGTGAAAACTCATCCAGCATAATAATGTCGGCCCCGGCGCTCAGCGCCTGGTTCAGCTCATCCAGATTTTCTGTCTCAATCTCTACCGGCTTGCCGGGGGCTACTTTGTGCGCTTCCGCTATAGCTGCAGCGATGGAGCCACAGGCGGCAATGTGGTTTTCCTTGATCAGAAACGCATCCCAGAGACCGATCCGGTGGTTATAGCAGCCACCACAGGTAACCGCATATTTCTGCGCAAGGCGCAGGCCGGGAACGGTTTTTCGTGTGTCCAGAATCTGTACGCTGGTGTGGGCGACTTTGCTGGCGTATGAGCCGCAGGCGGTGGCAACCCCGGACATAGTCTGCAGCCAGTTGAGTGCTGAGCGCTCAGCGGTTAACAGGCTTCGCGCTGGCCCGCTCATACGAAACAGACTCTGATTTTCTGACACTGTGTCCCCATCGTTTACCTGCCAGTCCAGAATGACGGACGGGTCAACCTGCCGAAACACCTCGTCAACCCAGGCACGCCCGGCAATGATTGCCCGCTCACGGGTAATTACCTGGCCAGTGGCATGCTTCCCGGCGGGGATCAGCCGGGCCGTAATGTCGCCATCGCCTATGTCTTCGCGCAGGCTCTGGGCAACGTTTTCAATTCGGGACTGGCGAAGAAGTTCTTCAGAAATCATGGTAAGAGGTCCGGTCAGTTCAGGGTGAAACACAATGTCCGGGACGATTCTATAGGCCGGAGCCACAATCGCCAAACGGCGATCCGTCACACTGCTAAACTGTGACTGAAGTCCGATCTACACAAATGGTGACAAAATCTGACACAAGCTGACGCAGACAGCTCGTATGATAGGGAATAGAGGAAGATCCTAATGAATCCCGTAGCAAGTCCGGAGCAGTTTGATGGCGCAGGATAACAAGGTTGTCAGTTTTTCGGGCCAGAAACCGTCACAGAGGTTTTCTCTGTCGCCGGCGATGATCCGTTTACGTGACGCATCCGGTCAGTCACTTAAATCAGTGCTGGCCAGTTTTCTTGATCGCGCGGACGACGCATTGTTCGAACTGGCAGACCGGGCGGGCTCAAATGTTGATCAGACCGCGTATTTTGACGCCATGCGGGAACTGCGCCTGCGCCGGAAGGCGACGGTTGTATCCGTGCTGCAATACGTCAGCCAGGCATTTAATGATATCGGCCGGTTTCAGCCCCGGGCATCGACCGGCTCACTGGACGAGGTGGATCAGGATTCGCTGAGCCTGCTGGATCATTCACAGGTAGAGCAGCAACTGGCTATTGATAGCCTGATCAGCAAATTGCGCACCCGATACGCCGAGCCTATTCACCTGCTTACGCTTCGGGTAAACCATCTTGTACCCAATGTGCAGTTGACCGACAGCCAGATGCCTTTAAGCCCGGAAGTTATTTGCGGCGGAGTCGCGGTGGCCTGCGCCGACCTTGATATTGATATTCGTGCAAAACTGGTTGTGCTTAAGCTGTTTGACCGGCTACTGGCCGATACACTGGGCGACTTTTACAAAGAAGCCAATCGAACACTCATTGCAGAAGGCGTACTGCCAGATATGAAGCGCCCGCCTGTAAAGCAGGCGCGCTCCGGTCATGGTTCGGTAAACCGGCCAGTTCCTCCGTCGCCCTCCGGCAGTGCCTACGCGGCAGAACCGGGTGATGAGAGCAGGGCTACCGGCCCGCAACCAACATTTTCGGAGTTAAGTGCGTTGTTGCATCAGGATGGCAGTGCCAGCCAGACCAGTCTGGTGAGTGAGGATGTCAGTGAGGGTTATATCGACACTGGTCATCTTATGGCCCGGTTGAGTGAAATGCAGACTATGGCCACCCAGTGGAATGCAGAGCAGATGACAAGTCTGCATGATCAGCTTCAGTCGGCCCTGTTAAAGAATAACGGTAAATCGTTCAGTGTCGCACAGGTGGATAACGATGTTATCAATCTGGTTGCTATGCTGTTTGATTTTATTCTTGAAGATCGTCACCTGCACCCGGTGATGAAAACCCTGATTGGCCGGCTGCAGATTCCTGTACTTAAAGTCGCGCTGAGTGATCAGAACTTCTTTAACCGGGGCGGGCACCCGGTGCGTAAGCTGCTTAATGAACTGGCGCTGTCGGCTATCGGGTGGAGTGAAAAGCGGGCGGGCCAGCGTGACCCGTTGCTGGAAAAAATTGAGTCGGTGGTCGATCGTATTCTGAACGAATTCACCGATAACGTGGGTCTGTTTGAAGAGCTGCTGACAGATTTCCGCCACTTTATGGATCTGGACCAGCGCCGCAGAGACCTGGTAGAGCAGCGGCTTCGGGATGCCGAAGAAGGGCGCGCCCGGCAGGAGCGGGCACTGGAAGCTGCCGATAGCCTGGTGCGCGAGCAGTTACAGGGGCGGGATGTTCCTGAGCCAGTGGCCGGAATTCTTAATGAGGCCTGGAGCCGTTATCTTCAGTGGGTTGTACTGCGGGAAGGTGAAGACAGTGAGCGCTGGGCTAAGGCATGCACTCTGACTGAACGTCTGGTCTGGAGTGTGGACCCACGGCCCGTTAATGAAACCACCCGAAGCGACCTGCTCAGAGCCATACCTTCTGTGGTTGATGAGCTGCGCAAGGCATTGCAGGAGATTTCCTGGGATCCGTTTGCGACCGACTCGGCTATACGGGATCTGGAGCTCGCTCACGTTGATGTGTTTCAGCGCCTGGTCACATCCCCGACGCGGCCTGAGCCAGTGGCTGATGCGCCGGAAGAGGCTTTTTCAGCGAATTCCGAGCCAGAGGCAGAGCCCGATGGCGACAGGGAGGAAGAGCGGGGAGTAGAGATAGTCGCGGAGGTGAGCGAAGCGAGCGCGGAAAGAACGGAGTCGGCCTCTGAGATGGCCGTGCCTGCAGCTGAAACAGCAGCAGAGCCGATTCAGGAAGTCGCGCAGGAATGGCTCAGCCGTGCGGATGCATTGCGGGTGGGTTCCTGGATTGAATTGACGAAAGATGACACCAAAATCCGGTGCAAACTGGCGGCGTTTATAAAAGCCACAGGCAAGTACATCTTCGTTAACCGTAGTGGTGCCAAAGTTGCCGAGTATTATCGCAGCGATCTGGGTGCGGCCATGGAGCGGGGTGAAATGACTATGCTGGATGACGGGCTGATTTTCGACCGGGCACTGGAGTCCATCATTGACAATCTCCGCAGCAATCGCAAGGACTGAATGCATAGCAAGTCGGACCAGATTGTGCTTCAATCAGAGGTGCGCTAACACCCTGATAATTTTGGACTTGCCTTGTCAGACACTAAGACCAGCCAGATAAACCTTCTCAGGGCCACTGGCAGAGTACCTGGTGCTCGCTGGTGCCCATCCCCCAACTTTGGCCCCCGGCCAGAGGCAACTCCAATCAGCTTGCTGGTCGTTCATAACATCAGTTTGCCGCCTGGGCAGTTTGGTGGCCCATGGATTGAAGACTTCTTCAGCAACCGGCTGGATACGGCCGCACACCCCTATTTCGAAACCATTGCTACCATGAAGGTGTCATCTCACCTGCTCATCCGGCGGGATGGGGCCTGTGTTCAATTTGTCAGTCTGCTGGAAAGAGCCTGGCATGCGGGGCGGTCCAGCTTTGGTGGTGTAGAAGAGTGCAATGACTTTTCCATTGGCATTGAACTTGAGGGTACCGATGAGATTCCCTACACAGATCCTCAATACGATACTCTGGCCCGTATAACGCGC
>CAYUTG010000136.1:0-7789 GCA_964447555.1 uncultured Marinobacter sp. | reverse complement strand
GCCTAAAACCTCGGCCAGGGGTAACGCTTTCACCTCTGCAATTTTTTCGGCAACAAATGGCAGGTAAAAAGGGGCATTCTCACGGCCACGATAAGGCACCGGGGTCAGGAACGGAGAGTCGGTTTCAAGGAGAATCTGAGTGATGGGCGACATTCGTACAATATCACGCACGTTCTCGGCCTTGTTAAAGGTGGTGATGCCATTAAATCCGAGGCACCAGCCCTGGCCCAGCGCGTATTCAGCCAGCCCGGGCCCGGAAGTGAAACTGTGAATAACCCCACGGCGCTTAAGCGATGTTTCAAATTCACGCAGGATGGCAATGGTGTCTTCATCGGCCTCCCGGCTGTGAATAACCACCGGCTGGTCGTGCTCACTGGCTATCTGTAACTGGCGGCGAAACACCTCCTGCTGCACGCCACGGTCGGCGTGATCGTAGAAGTAATCCAGCCCGATTTCACCAATGGCGACAATTTTTTCATCCCGGGCATGGTTCCGGATGTCCTGTTCAACGGCATCGGAATAGTGCTCAGCTTCGTGAGGGTGAATGCCCTGAGTGCCGTATACCCAGGGTGCTGCCTGGCTGAGTTCGCGCACACGGGCAAGGTTATCGGGGGCTACCGCTATGGTAATCAGCTTCTCAATGCCGACTTGCTGGCACTGTTCAAGCGTCTCCTGCAAGGGGCGGTCTTTGAGATAATCCAGGTGGCAGTGGGTTTCAATTAACGGGTGATCAAATACCGGAATGTCGCGTCGTTTTTTACTCATTACCCTGGGTTCAACTCCATCGCAGCCCTGTGGTAGCTGCTATTCTGAGAATTAGGTCACACAATCAATGGCGTGTTTTTCATAGGAAGTTTAGCAGTTTGCCGGGTTGTTGACCTGTTTAGTGAGCGTACGCACTTTCTCGCATACGGGGTTCACCCGTTGAAAATACCTGTTATTTTGGATCGGATAAGCCCGATGACAACAGCCGGGGCAATGGCGGGAAGCTGGCCAGCAGACGGAGATTGGTATGCACATAGTAGTAGTGGGTGGCGGCGTGGTGGGTGTAACCACGGCCTATGAACTGAATCAACGGGGCCATACGGTGACGGTTCTGGAGCGTCATGAAATTGCCGGGAATGAAACCAGTAAGGGGAATGCCGCTCAGCGTTCCTATGGGGTGGTTTACCCCTGGGCAGACCCGTCTATGGTGTTTAAGGCGTTGCCTTGGCTGGTCAAACAGGATGGCCCCCTGAAAATGCGGGTGCCGCCCTCCGCTGCGGCCATTAAGTTCATGTTTGCAACGCTTCGCTATGCCTGGTCCCCCGGCCTGTTCGGGTTCAACCGCAGAGCTATGTTGCGCCTGGGGATGCACAGCCGTAAGCGTTTTCTGGCGCTGGAGAATGCGCTTGAACTGTCATTTGATGGTGAGCATAAAGGGCTGCTTCACCTTGCCAGTACACCGAAGGCTTTGGAAGAGTACCGTGAGGTCCACAAGGTGCTGGAAGAAATGGGCAGCCCGTCGCGCCTGCTGACACCAGAGCAGGTTCGGGAACAGGAGCCCGGTATGGTTGGCCATGGCCCGCTATATGGTGCGCTCAGCTACGATAACGATGGAACAGGCGATTGCCACCTGTTCACCAGAGAACTGGCGGCGGTGTGTGAGAAAAATGGCGTGACATTCCGCTACAACACCGAGGCGGAAAACCTGATCGCAAACCAGAATCAGGTTGAAGCCGTTGCCCTTAAAACCGCCGAGGGCAAGCGGGAAGTGCTGAAGGCCGACGCGTTTGTTATGTGTGCCGGTTGCTGGTCTGATGACCTGGTCCGTCCGCTGGGCATGTCCCTGCCAATATACCCGATCAAAGGCTACAGCATTACCGTGCCACTCAGGAATCCGGACCACGCCCCCACCTCCACCATACACGATGACAACTACAAGGTTGTGTCGACACGGCTGGGGAACCGCCTGCGTGCCACCGGTTTCGTTGAACTGGCAGATTTTCACCGGGACATTCCCGGCGCACGTCTTGAGACCATCCGAAAATCCGTGGAGTCCCGCTTTCCCGGGTGTGCCGATCTGGACGCTGCTGAAAGCTGGACAGGCTTTCGCCCGATGACACCGGATGGCCCGGCTATTATTGGTCGTGGCCCCAGGGATAATCTGTACCTGAATACCGGGCATGGCACCTTTGGCTGGACCCTGTCTGCCGGCAGTGCCGATGTGATTGCGCAGGTGATTGGCCGGGAAGAGCCGGCGGTACCTCTTGATGCTTTCCGGCCCGGCCGGTTCAGTGAGTAATGGCGGTAGCTGAGGGCAGGTAACGTTTTGCAGGATTCCCCCCACTTTTCTTCGCAGAACTGGTCCCGGCACTGGCAGCAGATTAATGGCTGGTTAGCCGACCACCAGTCGCTCTGGCGCTCGGTTCCGTTTATGGAGCCCCACCCGGCGTGGAGCCGGCAGTACCCGGAACTGGCCAGCGTGATTGCCGGGCTGAGTGATCGCCAGTGTGACGAGTTGACTGACAACCCGGAGGCTCTGGCGGCAATGGCAGGCCCCTGCCTGCCGTCACTTGGCGACTGGTCCCGCCTGGTTGATGTGCCGGAGCTGGCTTCCTCAGCGAAGTCCGTGGCGCAGGCCACGTTGCCGGAACGCAATGCCCGGGATATGCCCGGGCGCAAACGGTTGCAGTCCGGTGCCTTTGTTGCGGCAATGGCTCCTCTGGTGCAGCCAGCCCTCGACTGGTGCTGCGGCAAAGGCCATCTGGCCCGGACACTGGCCTCTGGAGGTGTGCCCGCCGTATTGGGCCTGGAGTGGGATAAGGCGCTGGTGCACGAAGGCAACCGGCTGGCAACCCACTACCACGATCCGATTACGATTCAACACCAGGATGTGATGGCTGGTGATCTGCCACTGCCAGAGGGTGTTCATGGTGTGGCTTTGCATGCCTGCGGAGACTTGCATCGGCAGTTGATTCGGCGGGGGTGCGAGGCGGAGCTGCCCAGGCTGAGCGTTTCACCCTGTTGTTATCACCTGGGCAATGATCTCGCTGGTTCGTCGGTTTACCGCCCGCTGTCCGGCTTTGTAACCCATCATGCCCCTGTTCTGGCCCTTCGCCGGAACGATATCCGGATGGCGGTTCAGGAAACCGTAACCGCGCCAGCAAGAGTGCGGGAACAAACCCGTCTTGTCCGCCAGTGGCGCCTGGGTTTCGATTGCCTGCAGCGGCACCTGAGAAACGTGGATGAGTATCTGCCTGTGCCCTCCTACCCGCCTGGCAGAATCCGGGACGGGTTTGCAGCATTTTGCCAGTGGGCTGCACAGAAAAAAGGGTTGGCACTGCCCGGGGGCCTGGTCTTCGACGCGTGGTTAGCGGCGGGCGCCGCACGGCTCAGACAGGTACGTCGCTATGAGCTGATACGGCATCTGTTCCGCCGTCCCCTGGAGCTCTGGCTGGTGCTGGACTACGCCATTTTTCTGGAGGAGCAGGGGTATCAGGTTCGCCTGGGCCAGTTTTGTGCACGTTCACTGACACCACGGAACCTGATGATTGATGCGATCAAGCCGGTCGGGGCAAAAGCCCCGGCAAATCAGCGCCTGACCTGAATGCGTGCTTCAACCCGGCGGTTGGCTGCACGGCCAGCGGCAGTATCGTTTGAGGCGATGGGCTGCTCTTCCCCATACCCGGTTGCGTTTACCCGTGCCGGGTCTACACCCAGTGCGTCTGTCAGGCGTGCGGCAACGGCTTCCGCGCGGCGCTGCGAGAGGAACTGGTTGTAGGAGGCCTTGCCACGGCTGTCCGAGTGGCCGGCAATCTCAACACTGGTGCCCGGGTTTTCTTTCAGGAAATCCGCAACACGGCGAATTTCGTCGTCGTAGGCATTGCCAATCACCGAGCTGTTGTTCGGGAACTGAACCTCGATTTCAAAGGTTTGAACGGTCTCCGTAACCCCCTCACAGCC
Organism: uncultured Marinobacter sp.; assembly: GCA_964447555.1. Classification (GTDB taxonomy): domain Bacteria; phylum Pseudomonadota; class Gammaproteobacteria; order Pseudomonadales; family Oleiphilaceae; genus Marinobacter. Next base: position 3,844 of record CAYUTG010000136.1, on the reverse strand, counting down.
ATCGGCATCCACGGTTGCTCCGGCGGTGGTGTTCGGGCAGGCGTCTGCACTGTTTACGACCCCGTCGTTATCGCTGTCGAGTTCGCAGCCGCGGCTGTCCACATCGGCACCCCGCGGTGTGTTCGGGCAGGCATCGCGGGCATCGGTGACGCCATCCATATCGGCATCCGGCTCACATCCGGTGCTGTCTACCAGGGCGCCGGCCGGCGTGCCGGAGCACTGGTCGCGGCTGTCGGGTACGCCATCACCGTCGGTATCGGCCGGGCGCATCGGGGCAGCAGGTGCCGGTTTTGCGCTGGCGACAGTGCGGGTAAAGGCAAAGCTCAGGCCCAGAGAGACCTGGGTATCGAATGTGCTCTCGTCAATGCCATGAAACTCCCGCAGATCACCGCGAATGGAAATCCCGTCGCTGACGTTATAGCGGAAGCCGGTGCCCACGTTCACACGGGTTTCGTCGTGGTTGCTGCCAGATGTCCAGGTGGGGCCGGTTGCATCTGTGCCAAAATCAGCATGGCCGGCACCCATGGAAACGTATGGGTTCCAGGCCTCATCCGGGCCGGCAAAGTAATAGGTACCATCTACTCGTATTTCATCAAACTCGGAACTGCCATCAACGTATTTGCGGTCTGCATCTGCTCGCGAATACAGAGCTTCCACCGCCCAGTGTGGTCTGAACCGGTACTCCAGACCAACGCCAAAGGTGCCGGTTTCGCTCAGGTCGCGATCGTCGTCAAACAACTGGAAGGCCGCGAACGGGTTGATGTAAACGGTTTCCTGACGATCGGCGGCAATCACCGGAGTGGCCAGTGTGGTTGCGATAGCTGCCATCGCAAATGGGCGCATGATGTTCATGCAGAACCTCCTGTTCGGTTTACGATTGTTTTTATAGCTGTGCAATTGCTAAGGGTGTCTTTTTTATGAACTTAAGCCAGTAAGCCAAAAAAAACAAAAAAAAGATACCAACGGTTACTCCCGTGGCAACATTCAGGACAATTTGCCGGCGAATTAGTCGGATCGGGCCAAAGCTGTGAAATACAGGTGTGCACTTTTTTTGCTGAAACTCAGGGTATCGCCGCCGTCGAAGTGAACCTCAAAGGAGCTTTCGTCCTCTGCCATAACACTGCCTTCGCCAAAAATGGCGTGGCTGAGACGTGTCTGATGCCAGAGCGGACCATCTGTGCTGGCTGCTGGCCCGGCGGCCGGGCCTTGCAGTGTGACACCTGCCCGTTCTGCATAGCGCCGGCTGACTGTAGTTAACGGCGCTTTTACCTGCAGAGTAGTCGTGGAATCGGGTTGGTAACCGTCCAGCCAGCTGCCCATTTCGTCGGACAGGGGAAAACAGCATTCCTCCACAAACCGGCTGGGGCCCTGATCACTGTCCAGATGGGGCTGGCTGCTTTGTGGCCGGCTGATCAGGTGTAAGTGCAGCTTGGCCCGGGTGATGGCCACGTACAGCAACCGCCGCTCGCTTTCCAGGAAGGTGCGGGCATTGTCCTGAGGTCTCGGGTTGTATGGCAGGTATTTTTCCTGGAGCCCGGGAATGATCACTCTTGGCCACTCAAGGCCTTTGGTCCGGTGAATGGTGGATAACAGCACACCGTCGGATTGCGTCTCGCCGGCCTGTTGTTTCAGAGTGTTCAAGTGCTCCAGAGCCTCGTCCGGGCTGGCATTCAGGCTTTTCAGATAATCCTGAAAACCGCGCACGGTATCAATGCGCTCGTCGGCAATTTCGTGAGTCAGGGCCAGGCTCCGGATGCCCTCATACAGGTCGGTATGGTCTGCGTACAGCCGGATCAACCCGGAAACGGGTTTCTGGTAGTGGTGCAGCAGGGCCAGTACCTCGCCCAGTTTTCGCAGTTTGCGGGCGGCCATGGGTGCGAGCGCATCAAAATCCAGAGCCAGCAGGCGTTCGTGCCAGGCATCGGTAAATGCCGAAAGAAAGCGCACCAGTTGTTCGAGTTCCGGTTCCTTAAGGCCAACATGGGGAAAACGAAGCAGGTGCCTGGCCACGGTTTGCCGGTCGTCTTCCGGCAGCCGGGCAATACGGCCGGTGACCACCATCAGCAGGGACGTGATGGCCTGAACTTCACGGCTGAACAGGGCACCTTTGCCGGCATCAATGCGGTAGGGAATCTGCCGGGCCAGCAATTTCAGTTCAATGGGAACGCTCTGGCTCCAGACCCGGAACAGAATGGCGGTGTCACTGAGGGCGGCGGCCGGTGTTTCCGCACGAAGCCCCTGAAGAATCCGGACAATCGCCTCGCTGTCGTTGTCTGCCCGGTGCAGGTGAATGTCCGTAGCTGGCGTGGAGGCATGGGCATGGCACAGGACATCTTTGCGGCCGGTATTGTGGCAGATCAGGTGGTTGGCCAGCAGTGCGACTCTGTGGCCATACCGGAATGTATAACTGAGTGTCTGTTCCAGCGGGGTCTCGAATTCATCGCTGAATCGCTTCAGAATGAACTCTGGTTTTGCGCCCCGGAATTCGTAGATGGTCTGGTCCGGATCGCCGACGACGGTCACCCTGGCTCTGTCGCCGGCAACATAGCGCAGCAGCAGGTGCTGGATTTCATTGGTATCCTGATATTCGTCGACCAGAATCAGATCCATCTTGTTGCCGACCAGACGCTGCAGAGGCGCGTTCTGGTGAATCGCCATCACCGGCTCGTACAGCATGTCAGCGTAGCTGATGCGTGCCTGGCCCTTGCGCCACTGCTCGAAACTGTGAAAGAGATCGATAAGATACCGGTGCTTATCGGTGTATCCCAGCTCTTCAAACACTATGTCGGCGGGCGACAGGGTGGTTTTTACCCGGTCAATAAACCCGGTGGCTGTTTCTACAAAATCCTTTTTGTTGCGCCGGACTTCATCGGCGAGCTCTTCGGGTACCAGCCGCCGAGTGAGTTGCCAGGCCTGAAAATTAATTTCCTGATCGGTGAGAATTTTGTCAGAGAATCCGGGCAGGTAGCCTTCACGCACAAACCGCTTATACAGCCGAAAACCCATGGCGTGATAGGTGCGGACTTCGGGCAAGGCCAGCCCGCTGTGGCGGTTCAGGTCCTGTAGCTTTCGCTCGAAATCCACCCGGGCGCTGCGGTTGAACATCAGCACCAGTATCCGGTCCGGATCGTGGCCCTGCTGAAGCAGGTAGCGGATGCGCCAGGCCAGTGTGGACGTTTTGCCACTGCCGGCCACGGCGGTAATCACCGAATGCTCGTAGCCAGCGGTGATGATGGCCCGTTGTTCGTCAGTAAGAAATTCCGGCAGGTCGGAAGCAGCGGGCTTTTGAAGATTGGTTGGCATGGCGGCTATTGTACTGGCCAACTGGCAGTGCGGATAGCGGTCCCGCATAATCGGATCAGTAATCATTATGTGAAGAACACCCGCTACAGAGTGAATATCAACGCCTGAACTGAGGTTGGCCCTTGAGACACAGTTTGCACAGCATGCAGAACCCTGACCAATGACTGACAGCCAGAATGCCGGGCCGGATACTGAACGCTGGCGGTCGCTTCAGGCAGCCTTGACCCGGAAGGGTGAGCGCCGCCTTGTGTTGCTTGAGAGCGAGTGCGAGGGCGGAAGAGAGCAGGCTCTGCACTGGCTGCGGGCTGTGCTGCCTGCGCTCTCGCTGGAATCCGGAGCCTGGGTTGGCCCGGCAGAGCAGTGCCCGGACAGCCGGTTGACCACAATTACTCCGGGCATCATCCGGCGCTGGCTTGGCCGTGAGTTGGCGGTGGTTGTCTGGGATGGATGGAGTGGTAACCCGCCGGATGCGCTGGCAGCGCTCTCCGGAACGCTGAAAGCCGGCGGCCTGCTGTTCTGGCTGATGCCTCCGGTTTCTCAG
>CAYUTG010000135.1:0-7792 GCA_964447555.1 uncultured Marinobacter sp. | reverse complement strand
ATTTCATCCGCAAGCCCACGGAAACAGCCCTGGTTTCCCAGTTACTCGAAGAATACGGTTTCTATCGCCCCGGCGACCTTGAACACCTGGCCCGCGAGGACAGCAAACTGCACAACCGGTTGGCGCCCGCGCCGAACATTCCGGTCAATCTGAGTGACTATCTGCAGGAGATTGCCAACGTTGCCATGGGCCGATCGTCAGATCTTCTGGCCCGCCTGCTTCGGGTTTTTGTACAGCAGCCCGTACCCAGAGTGGCCTTTATTGCCAATTCCGAGCTGCACATGGCGATATCCGCCGCCCAGAACAGCGATACCTATTCCGCTGTGTGCCAGGGGTTCACCGGCGCAGGCATTGCAGGTGAAGCCCTGTTACTGTTTGCGGATGCCAGCTTTCACGAAATGGCCGACATGCTCCATTACGAGAGCGCAGAGGGAGACTCCGTCAGCGTGGAAGTGCTGATGGACATGTCCAGCATACTCTTCGGGGCCTTCCTGAAAGGCATAGGCGATCAGCTGGATTTGAAATTCGGCCTTGGGCACCCCACGGTTATCGGGCAACACCAGCAAATAGCCGAATTGCTTGAACACCACAGCGTACAGGATGAACAACTGCTGTGCATCGAAATAAGCTACTCACTTGAGGGCCGTGATATCCAGTGTGACATGCTGGTTTTACTGACGGAAGACTCCGTCCCCTTTCTTGAACAACGTCTTGAATACCTGGTGGACTGACTATGGCCTTTAGCGAATCAGAAGCCAATTCCTTTCACTGGCTGGTCGACATGCTGGAGTCGGTGGAGGTAGGGCTGGTGGTTCTGGATCTCGATTTCCGGATTCAGGCCTGGAATGCCTTTATGGAGAACCACAGCGGCATCACCGCCAGTAAAATCCGGAACCAAGTGCTGTTCGACGCCTTCCCGGATATCCCCAGAGCCTGGCTGACCCGCAAGGTAGATGCCGTCGCTCTGCTGAATACCCGGGGGTTCACATCCTGGGAGCAACGCCCGTACCTGTTTAAATTCCGGAACAGCCGCCCCATTACCGGTACGGAAGAATTCATGTTCCAGAACCTCACCATCAGCCCTCTTTCCGGCACTGCCGGTGAGGTAGAGAAAATCTGCCTGATGGTGTACGACGTAACCGACATTGCCAGTAGCAAGCGGGCACTGGAAAAAGCCAATCAGCAACTGGCAAAGCTGAGTATGACAGACCGGTTAACCGGCCTGCTGAACCGCGGCACCTGGGAAAACCTGCTGGATGCAGAGTTCGAACGCTTCCAGCGCTACGGGCACGCAACCTCGCTGGTCATGTTTGATATTGACCATTTCAAAAAAGTAAACGATACCTACGGCCATCTGGCCGGTGATGAAGTGATTAAACATACCGCCGCCGTTACCAGAGACAACCTGCGCCAATCCGACAGCCCCGGCCGCTATGGTGGCGAAGAATTTGGCATCATCCTGCCAGAAACGGAAGTAAAGGATGCCGTTGCCATCTGTGAGCGCATACGGGAGTACATTGCCCAGAGCACCGTTGAAACCAGCGCTTCGCCCATCCAGTACACCATCAGCATGGGCGTTACACAGCTGTCTGACAAACCCCAGAACTATATGGAGTGGCTGCAACAGGCAGACGAAGCTCTGTATAAGGCAAAAGAAACCGGCAGGAATAGAACCTGTGCTTATGGTGAATAATTCGGGGTCAGATGAAAAACTATTTTGCATAGGGGCTATCGCCCCGCGCAAAATAGTTTTTCATCTGACCCCAAATTATCGTCAACTACCCGAATTATCGTTATCTTAATCCTGCTGCCAACTCTGTACGGCTTCTTTGCCGTGCTGCTTGCGCCACTCGTTCAGGGTTTTGTGGTTACCGCCGCGGGTTTTTACCACTTCGCCTGTGTGAGGGTTTTTGTAGGTTTTCATCGGGCGCTTCGGGCGGCTGCCAGAGGCTGTGTCGGCACTGGCGCCAGCCAGGGACGGATCGATGGTCGCAAGAATCTGAAGTACATGCTTCGGTGTTTTATCGTACTCTTCCATTAATGCGCGAACCTTACGCTCAAATTCCAGTTCACTTTTCAGGGACTGATCTTTTTCAAGCTGTTCCAGTTCTGACGCAAGCTTTTCCATAAGCTGTTTTTTCTGATAATAGTCGTTAATCTTTGCCATAGCATTAAAACCTTATTTAACAAGAGGGCTTTAAACAACATACGGAATTAATAAGCATCCGGCGGCAATAGTAATAAAATCATTCACCCATCGCAAAGTAATTTATTTACATATTATTCATTGAAACAAAAAAGCCGGTCAGGCTGACCGGCTTTCGACACATACCAATATACACGTTAAACGTTACAACCTGAGATCTGCATCACCCAGAGGCAACACGCCTTTCAAATCGAAAAGAACGCCATTATCTCTTAGATATGAGCGCAACTCACCCGATGTTTTCCCTACATATTCATTATGAGGAACCGCCAGTAATACCGCATCATAGCCAGCCTGTTCGGGCTCATTAACAAGCGAGATGTCGTATTCTTCCTTTGCTTCATCGTTATCTGCCCAGCAGTCGGTTACATCGACAGAACAGCCAAACTCTTCCAACTCCTTAACAACATCAATAACCCGGGTGTTACGCAAATCCGGGCAGTTTTCTTTAAATGTAAGCCCCATAACCAGAACTCTGGCGCTGGCAACCTTCTTACCCGCCTTAATCATCGCTTTCACCAGCTCGGAGGCTGCGTATGGGCCCATGCTGTCGTTAACCCGGCGGCCCGACAGAATAATCTCCGGATGATAACCAATGGCCTGGGCTTTGTAGGTCAGATAATACGGATCTACCCCGATGCAGTGGCCACCCACCAGCCCCGGTTTGAATGGCAGGAAGTTCCATTTTGTGCCCGCGGCTGCCAGCACTTCATGGGTGTCGATGTGCAGCCGGGAAAAAATCATGGAAAGCTCATTCATCAGCGCAATATTCAGATCCCGCTGAGTATTCTCGATCACCTTCGCGGCTTCAGCCACCTTAATGGAACTGGCTTTATGAGTACCTGCCGTAATAATCCCTGCGTAAAGCGCATCCACTTCGTCTGCAATAGCCGGTGTTGAACCAGAAGTTACTTTTTTAATGGTTGTTACCCGGTGCTCTTTATCGCCCGGATTTATGCGTTCCGGGCTGTAACCGGCATAAAAGTCTTTATTGAACACCAGGCCAGAGACACGCTCCAGTACCGGCACACACACCTCTTCGGTCGCGCCCGGGTACACGGTGGATTCATAAATAACAATATCGCCCTGCTTTAACACCTTGCCAACACTCTCGCTGGCCTTTACCAGTGGCGTCAGGTCCGGTGTTTTGTACTCGTCAATCGGCGTAGGCACGGTAACGATGTAAATCTGGCAATCACGGATATCATCGAGTGTGCTGGCAAACGACAGGCCAGAAGCGGCGGCCAACTCATCTGCAGACACCTCACGGGTAAAATCCACACCGTCTTTCAGCTCTGCAATCCGCTTTGCGTTGATATCAAACCCGACAATATCCCGTTTCTCACCAAACGCTGCCGCCAGAGGCAAACCCACATACCCAAGACCAATCACTGCTAACTTTTTCATCTGGAATCCTTTAACCATGAATGCACCCCTGCTTCGCGGCGTGCGCTACCCTTCCGGAATTATTATGTCTGTTGTCAGAAACGATTGAAAACACCTTTTTAACGCCTGCTTCGCGCCCGCATCACCATGTACTATCCGGATTTCTCCGGGGGCTGCCGGAATGCCTTTTACAAAGCGAACCAGGTCGGACTGGCCGGCATGGGCTGAATACCCGCCCACCTGATGGACGCGTGCACGAATATTGTACCGGCGCCCATCCAGCTCAACCCAGCCACCACCAGGCCCATGCGCCAGAATATCCCGGCCCGGTGTGCCAGCGGCCTGATAGCCAACGAATAAAATATCATTGCGGGCATCACCCAGCATTGCCTTCAGATAATTCACAATACGGCCACCGGCGCACATTCCCGAGCCGGCCAATACCACACAGGGCCGATGAGAACTGGCCAGGTAATCGACCGCATTCAGGTGATCTTCGTGAGAATCGATAACGGTTAGCTGCTCAAACGACAACGGGTGCCGCCCCTGAGCTACCCGCTCCAGTGCTTCGGCGTCCCAGAAAGGCTTCAGGCTTCGGTAGATACTGGTGAAATTGGCGGCGAGAGGGGAATCGACGATGAACTGGAGGTCTTTCCAGGTGAAAGGGCCTGCCTTGGGCTGGGAGGTGAAGACGGGGTCTGACCCCGTGGGGTCAGACCCCTTATTAGCGCCAGCCTCTGAATCAGAGCCAACCTCCAGCGCCTGATCCCCAAACTCATCAATCAGGCTTTCAATCTCGTAAAGCAACTCCTGAGTACGGCCTATGCTGAAAGCCGGCACCAGCACCGTGCCCCCATCAGCCAGGGCCCGCTCCAGAATAGTTTTTAACCGGTACCGCCGTGTTTGCCGGTCTTCGTGATCTTTATCGCCATAGGTGCTTTCAATCACCAACCGGTCTGCCCGTTCCGGTGGAGTGGCTTCTGGCAGAAGGGGCGAGTGTGGGGCACCAAGGTCGCCACTGAATACAATTCGTTCGTCCTGCCAGTCGCCCGCAATCCCTGGCCGGGAATCCTTCGCCTTTGCCTGGCACTCAACATACGCAGAGCCCAGAATGTGCCCGGCGGGTTGTAACCGCACAGAAAGCGAATAATCCGCCTCTGCAAACACCGAATGCCACTCACCATAAGCAACCGGCACAAGACGCGTGCGGATTAACCCCAGCACCCGCTCAATCAATGCACGGTCGCGGGTAAAGCCAATCTTCAGGGCGTCTTCAAGAATTTCCGGCAACATAATCGCCGTGGGCTCTGAACAAATGATGGGCCCGGAAAACCCTGCCGCCAGCAAATAAGGAATACGCCCAACGTGATCGATATGAACGTGGGTAACCACCAGCGCCCGGATATGGCCGATGGGAAAATCAATAGCAAGATCAGAGACAGCGGATTTCTTTTCCCCGCCCTGAAACAAGCCACAATCAACCAGAATGCCGGCTTTATTGCCGCCATGGCCCAGTGTGAGTTCGTGGCAAGACCCGGTAACACCCGCCGTGGCACCGTGATGGGAGATTTCAATCATAACAACGTCCCTGTTGTAATAAACCGGTCAGAACCCCGGCCGATAACACTTAAACCACACTGATACGGCCTACCGGTTGCGGCTCCATGTTCCATACCAGATCTTCCACAGCACCATTCGGAGAAAACCCCGTGGGGGCCTCCTTCAGAATATTGACAACCGATTCGCAATCAAAGCCATGACTGGCCCGCTGCAACTGGCTGAGCACATCTTCCACTCCGGCCCAGGGCATACACACCTCCCGGGCCATCATAATCCGTGGGTGAGCCGTACCCTGTGGGTCATCACCAATCAACAACTCCTCAAACAGCTTTTCACCGGGCCGTAATCCGGTAAAGGTTATCTCGATTCCCGTCGGGTGCTCTTTGGTTTTCTCACGCAGCCCCATCAGATGAATCATCTTACGGGCCAGATCAACAATTTTCACCGGTTCGCCCATGTCCAGAACGAACACCTCACCGCCCTGCCCCATACTGCCTGCCTGCAAAACCAACTGACTGGCTTCGGGAATGGTCATGAAATAACGGATGATATCCGGGTGCGTCACCGTAACCGGCCCGCCATCGCGAATCTGGTCCCGGAACAACGGCACTACAGAGCCAGACGAACCCAGCACATTCCCAAACCGCACCATGGAAAACAGCGTACCCGTTTGCCGGCGTGCCAGCCCCTGCAACACCAGTTCGGCCATACGCTTGCTGGCCCCCATCACATTGGTGGGGCGCACAGCTTTGTCGGTAGAAATCAGAACAAACCGCTCAACACCTGCCGCAATCGCTGCTTCCGCCGTGTGCAGGGTGCCAAACACATTGTTCTGAACCCCCTCAATCACATTGTGCTCCACCAATGGCACATGCTTATACGCGGCGGCGTGGTACACCGACTCCACTTCAAACGACCGCATCACCGCTTCACACCGGCGGCGGTGAGCCACATTGCCCAGCAAAGGCTGAACGGCAACATCCAGGCCCTCAATCCGGTTGATATGAGAAAGCTCACGCTCAATGGTGTACAGCGAGTATTCGCACTGCTCAAACAAAATCAGACACCTGGGCCGGTGGCGGATAATCTGCCGGCAAAGTTCCGACCCGATAGAACCGCCAGCACCGGTTACCATCACAGACCGGCCATACAGCGATGAGGCTACCTGTGCGTTGTCTGGCCGAACCGGATCACGGCCCAGCAAATCCTCAAGTTCCAGATCACGAATATCATTAATCCGCGCCTGGCCGGCAATCAGTTCACTCATGGAAGGCACAGTTTGTACCGGAAGCCCCAGTTTCTCTAACTGAAGCAACAGGTGGCGGCGATCTACATCTGCCTCCGCATCCAGCGCCAGCAACAAACGTTTAACACCGTGGCTTTGTACAGCCTGTTCCAGATGACTAAGTGCAAACACCGGTAAACCGGCGATTAACGCCTTATGATTTGCCGGCACCAGGCTGATAAACGCAACGGGGTGGTATTCCGTGCCCTGCCGCAACGCCTTCGCCAGCTGGGCCCCGGTTTCACCGGCCCCGACAATTGCCACACAATCCTTATTCCGACTGGACGAATGGTGTACCAGCATGCGCACACTCATGCGGCTGCCGCCTACGAAAATAAGTGCCAGCGCGGCGTAAATAACCGGTACTGAGCGGGGTACCAATACATGCAATCCGTAGCCAAGAACAATCAGCAACAGCGCCGAAATACCAACGCCGGAAATAATGGTAAAAAACGCCCGGTCGCTCATGTAACGTACAACGGCCCGATACAGGCCCAGCCGAACAAACACGCCCAGGGTAAAGACCACGGTGAGAGCAGAAATTAAAAGCTGGCCTTTGTCTGGCAGCCAGAAGCCCATTTCCAGGCGCAGGGCAAACGCGGCCCATAGGGCAAAAGACAAGGCTACTGTGTCAGCAACCAAAGACACCACCCGCTTTTTAAATCGCGACAGCTTTAAAAACGAATCAAACACGGCGACCTCCTGCCACCCATACAGCATTGAGCCCTCTAATCACGGCCAGGCACCCTATCTCCAGCGCCCTTTCCGGCTACTGTCATGAAAATATATCTGAAATAGGCAGAAACCGTGAGATTTTCCAGCATTCTGGCATCAGTTTCCGCAAGCAGCTCAGGTGTAGACATATCAATATCATTTACCTGAGCCAGGCCGGTTATGCCCGGACGCACGTTCAGAACGCCGCGCTGCTCCCGCTCCATAATCAACTCTTTTTGATTAAATAAACAGGGGCGCGGCCCAACCAGGCTCATTTCACCCTTCAGTACATTCCAAAGCTGTGGCAACTCATCCAGCTTGGTTTTGCGCAGAAAATGGCCGAATTTTGTAATAGAGGCGCTGCTTGCCAGGTGGCTGGCAACGGAAGCAGTATCGACTGACATGGTGCGGAATTTCACCAGCACAAAGGGCTGTTTTCCCCGCCCCACACGCTGCTGCCGGAACACCGGGGCGCCTGTATCAAACAAACCAATCACATAAAGAGCACAAAGAACCGGGAAGCCCAGCACAAGCCCCAGAAGAGAAAACAGAATATCCAGAAAACGTATCACTCATTCATCCTGATCAGTTTCAAAACAGCGCTTAAGCCCCTGTTTAACCGTTAAGGGAGGCTTCCAGCC
>CAYUTG010000134.1:0-7946 GCA_964447555.1 uncultured Marinobacter sp. | reverse complement strand
CGGAAAAAATCGAGATCAAAAAGTACGATCCGGTTGTCCGCAAGCACGTTGCGTACAAGGAAGCCAAGATCAAGTAATTTCTGATCTTGCAGTAAAAAACCCGGCTATTCGCCGGGTTTTTTACATTCTGAAGCAATGAACATCTAAAAGGTTCCCAGATACTCTTTCGGCAGGGCTATATCCAGGGCAATGGGCAAGTGGTCTGATACCGGATAGCTCACAACACCCGAGTTCCGGATTTCCAGCGACGGACTCACCAGAATATGGTCCAGCGCTTTTTCGGGCCGCCAGCTCGGGAAACTGTGAGCCGTGTCCGGCAGAGGAATCAGGTCTGTTTCTTTCAGCGGGGTTTGTGTCAGTAACTCCTCGGCACGGTTGTTCATATCCCCCATCAGCACAACGTGTCTGTAGCCGGCAACCTGCTCTTTGATGTACCCCAGTTGCCGTTGTTGTCCGGCCCGGCTCAGCGACAGATGCATCAGCACAACCACCAGCGGGTCTTCAGCCGAACCGTAGTGAGCAATGATGGCACCACGCCCTGGAATCAGCCCCGGCAGCCTGTGCTCAGCCACATTCTGAGGGCGATAGCGGCTCAGCAGCCCGTTACTGTGCTGGGCAATCTGGCCAAGATTCCGGTTAAGCTGCTGGTACCAGTAGGGAATGCCTGCTGCCTCTGCCAGATACTGAACCTGATTAATATAGCCACTTCGCAGACTGCCGCCGTCGCACTCCTGAAGTGCGACAACGTCATAATTACCGATCAGGCGGGCTATACGGTCCAGCGTTTCTATCCGGCGGCGATGGGGAAGCACATGTTGCCAGCTTCGGGTCAGGTAATGCCGGTAGGATGAGGTATTGATTCCCACCTGAATATTAAACGTAAGCAGCCGGATATGATCCCGGGGCCTGAACTCCGGCACATTATCCAGCCCCGAACAACTGCCCCGGGGCTTATTGATAGCCCCGGAGTGACTGTTCAGTTGCTCGCGAATGCGCTTATACATAATGCCTGTTCCACCGGATACTCTGGCCCTCCATGCCGGCAGGCCAACCCGGCGCCTTACTGAGCTTCAGAGCCGCCTGCATTGCGCTCTTTGTCTATCAGATAATCAACCACTTTCAACACTGCCTCGTGGCTGCCCGCCATGGAAGCACTGACTTTATACTTCCCATTAACCAGCATAGTCGGCACCCCGGTAATTCGCGCGCCACGAATTTTGGACTGGGCCTGCTGCATCCGGGCATTGACTCCAAAGCTGTTGTAATTCTTCAGAAACTCATCTTTGTCTACGCCATAACCAGCCACAAAATCGGCCAGGGCTTCCGGGGTATTCAACTGGCGGTGCTCGCCGGCCAGAGCATCAAACAGGGCATCGTGCACCTTGTCCAGATCACCCATGGACTCCAGCGCATAATAAGCGCGGGCATGGGGCTCCCAGGAGCGGCCAAGTGCGGCCGGCAGCATCACAAAGTCCACGTCATCAGGCAGTGTTTTTTCCCAGGCTTCAACAATCGGCTTGAAATGATAGCAATGCGGGCAGCCGTACCAGAACACTTCCGCCACTTCGATTTTTCCATCGCTATCTGTCTGTACGGGAGTTTCCAGCTTCTGGTAATGCGTACCCTCTTCCCATTCCGCAGCACTGGCGGGTGCTGCAAATGCAAAGGCAAGCGCCATCGCCAGAAAGCCAGCGGTTCTGAGTGTTCTGCTCATTGAAAATCTCCGGTATTTTGAATGCGTAAACAAGAATGATTATGACCCAGACGGGCTGAAAAGTTCCACACAACCCGTCAGACGGGCCGTTACAAATCGTTTAAAACACAAAGCCCCGCATAATGCGGGGCTTTATGAGGTGCCGGTTAAGCCCTGCTGATCTTAATTCAGGCCGGACACATAGCTTGCAACCGCTTCTATTTCTGCGTCGGTCAGCTTGGCTGCCACGTCCATCATAATAGCAGCATTGGAGTCTGTCGCCCGGGTGCCATCACGATACGCTTTCAACTGCTTGGCGACATAATCTGCGTTCTGACCACTGAGACGTGGGAACCCGCCAGGCTCATTACCCAAACCCTGCGGGTTGTGGCAGCCGGCACAGGCAGGAACACCAGAGGCCATATTGCCACCGCGGAACAGGGTCTGCCCCGCATCAACCAGATCAGGATCTGCCTGACCAATGGTCATTTTCTGACTATCAAAATAGGCAGCCAGGTCCTGCAGGTCCTGATCAGATTTGCCTGTCAGAATGCCCGTCATTTCAGGCACTGAACGATCGCCGGACTGAATGGCGACCAGTTGCTTGTGAATGTACTTCTCACCGAGGCCTGACAGCTTCGGGTAGGCACCCATGATTGGCTTCTGACCACCGGGGCCATGACAGCCGGCACACACTGCTGCATTTTGTTCCCCTGCTTGAGGATCTCCTGCCCCGTGAGCCATCGCTGTGAGGCTAACACCGAGAACAACTCCTGCGATCAGTTTTTTCATGCTCGCTCCGCTTCTCTCATCTTTAAAATATTCTTAATTGTGCAGCCGGCAGACACTGGCCAGTCAGGCTAAAAAAACCGGGGCTGACAGCGGCCGCGCACAGCGCACCGCCCGGAATTGGTGTAGCATTATACATTAATCGCCGATAACTGAAATCCAAAGGAAAGCCAACCACTGTGGACTCTGACCAGACGCTAAAAAACATCTCTTTCAACAGTGCCCGTTTTCTGACAAGCGCTTCCAGACTGGAGGAGTGCCCACCGGATGCCGGTGCTGAAATCGCCTTTGCCGGGCGCTCCAACGCGGGGAAGTCCAGCGCACTGAACGCCATTACCGCAAACGGCAAACTGGCCCGCACCAGTAAAACCCCCGGACGCACCCGTTTAATTAATTTTTTCTCACTTAACCGTGAAGGGTGCCACCTGGTTGATCTGCCGGGCTATGGCTACGCCAAAGTCTCCCGCGACATGAAAGACGACTGGCAGAAGCACCTTGGGCACTACCTGAACGACCGCCGCAGCCTGCAAGGCCTGGTACTGGTGATGGACATTCGCCACCCGCTCACGGATTTTGATCAGATGATGGTGGAATGGTGTGAACACAACCAACTGCCCCTGATGATTCTGGCAACCAAGGCCGACAAGCTGAAATTCGGCCAGGCCAAAACAGCCATGCTGGGCATCGCAAAAAATCTTAAAGAATTCTCGTGCGTGGCGCACCTTATTATGTTTTCGGCCACTTCAAAGCGAGGCGTCGACGAATGCCGGGAGGCCCTGACAGACTGGCTGGATAACGCAACGACCTAGCTCTGGCGGGTATTGCTTGGCCGGTCCAGCTGAGGATAAAAAAACCGGTCTGCCATCAGACAGACCGGTGAAACGTCAGGGTTTGCGACGTGCTAAAACCTGAGAATGCTCTCAGGAGGCGCAGAAAGTGTCCGGTCTTCTGCACCTCATAAACTGTGACTCACGAATCCGGCAAAAGTTTCCCCTTCTGGCTGCGATGCCGGGTTCTACTTACAGGTTGCTTCGGCAGACTCGCGCTCAGGCAGGGATGGCCGGTATTTCTCCCTCAACTCCAGAACCCGTTCACGGTACGCCGAGGTCAGGTATGGAATTTCCAGCGTCAGTACCTGATACACCCCTTGCTTCAGGTCAATCAGCGTCAGACTTGCGGAATCTTCGGCCGCATGCGCTGTTTTCAGAAATGCCATCCAGTTGGTAATCACCAGCCAGACGTTCAGTGACATGGCCGTGCGAAGCTCATCTGGCTGATACTCAATAATGCCGGCCTCTGCCAGTTTCTCAAAAATCCGTCGGATGGCCGCCAAACACCGGTTGGTAAACTTGCGATACCCCAGCCGAAGGCGCGAATCACTATCCAGCAGGTATTCCAGATCCCGGTGAAAAAAGCGATAGCTCCATAAACCATCAAACACAGACTCCAGATAAAACGTCATATCGTCCAGAGTGATGGGGCGGTCTTCAGGTATATCCAGGTAATAATCCACCAGTTTTTCGTATTCCAGAAAAATCTCGTAAATGATGTCTGACTTATTCCGGAAGTGGTAATAGAGGTTGCCCGGTGAAATGGCCAGGTGCGCCGCTATATGATTGGTCGTAACGTTGCGCTCACCCTGCTCGTTAAACAACTCCAGACTGGAGAGCAGTATTTTGTCTCTGGTTTTCATAAACTCGCCGGCGATTTGTTGTGGCAAATGGTTCGGATGGCCCGATAGGCTACCGGATGCTGCTTGACTACCTAGAGTATATACTCTAATAATATCGGCAAGCGCAAACTGAACGTTTTTTAGCCATCATACAATAAACAGGTTACCAGCCATTTCTGGCGGTGCCGATATTGGGGAGGTAGCCATGGGGGCCACTGTCGTCCAGCTTACTGAAAGCACGAAACAGATCCAGCAAACACACCGGATATTCGAGAATCAGAAAAAGGCATTCCGTAATAATCCCATGCCTTCTCTGACCGAACGTCAGGAAAACCTGAAACGCCTGAAACGTGCCCTGCTCACCAATCAGGACAAGCTGGCGGAAGCAATTGACCGGGATTTCAGCTGCCGCTCCAGAGATGAATCGCTGATCGCCGAGATTATGCCGTCCATTCAGGGTATCAACTACACCCTGAAGAACCTGGGTGGCTGGATGAAACCTTCAAAACGGCATGTATCCATGCTGTTTCAGCCGGCCAGTAATCAGGTTCATTATCAGCCCAAAGGCGTGGTGGGCGTTATCGTGCCCTGGAACTACCCGCTGTACCTGGCCATTGGCCCTCTGGTGGCCTCACTGGCGGCGGGCAACCGCACCATGATTAAAATGTCTGAGTTCACCCCTCATACGGCGGCCCTGTTCAAAGAAATTGTTGAAGCGTCGTTTCCTGAAGACCTGGTCGCGGTTATTACCGGGGAAGCGGAAGTGGCTGCCGATTTCTCATCACTGGCGCTGGACCACCTGCTGTTCACCGGTTCCACATCGGTTGGCAAGCTGGTCATGCGTGCCGCTTCTGAAAACCTGACCCCGGTAACACTGGAGCTCGGCGGCAAATCGCCCACCATTGTGGCACCGGATGTCCCCATGGAAGACGCCGCCCAGCGCATTGCATTTGGCAAAGCTTTCAATGCCGGACAAACCTGCGTGGCACCGGATTACATTCTCTGCCCGGCAGACCGGGTGCAGGCCTTTGTTGAAGAGTTCCGTGCGCAGTTCACCGCCATGTACCCAAGCCTGCGCGATAACGATGATTACACAGCCATTATCAATGAAAGGCAGTACGATCGGCTGCAGAGTTACCTTGAAGACGCCCGCACAAAACGCGCTGAGATTATTGAGATAAACCCTGCCAAAGAAGACCTGACAGACGGTACCCGGAAGATGCCCCTGACACTGGTGCTGAATACCACGCCAGACATGAAGGTGATGCAGGATGAAATTTTCGGCCCCCTGTTACCGGTCGTCAGTTACGGCAGCCTGGAAGAAGCCATTAATTATATTAATGACCGCCCCCACCCTCTGGCCCTGTACTTTTTTGGTTACGACAGAGACCAGCAGCAATACGTTATTGATAACACGCACTCAGGCGGGATGTGCATTAATGATTCACTGATGCACGTTGCTCAGGATGACCTGCCTTTCGGTGGCGTTGGCGAGTCTGGCATGGGCCATTACCACGGCAAAGAAGGCTTCCTGACCTTCAGCCATCAACGGGCCGTGTTCTCCAAACAGAAGTTCAATAGTGGCAAGTTTGTCTATCCGCCACATGGCAGCACCGCTCACAAAATGGTGTATAAACTGTTTATTCGTTAAGGCCCGCTTTCCGGGGGGCAGATTCCGCCCCCCGGAATGGTTTCGTCATAATAAAAAGAGGCACTACGATGGCCACCCCTTCCAGCATAAAGCACTCCCAATCGGAACCCGCTCAGCCAGACCGTCGGAGCTTTCTGAAAGCCGGCATGGGCGGAGCCCTCCTGCTTGGCGGTGTCAGCGTTACCGCCGGCCTGGCCGGCTGCACAACAGCTCCCGCCGGTCGTATCAGCGCGATTGGCACCCGCATGAATGCCAGTTATCAGTTCCGTTTCCTGACCCGGGATGACATTCAGATATTCGAAGCATTGCTACCGGCCATTGTTGGCCCGGGGTTACCAGAAAGCCCGCCTGCAAGGCGTCAGGCAATCGCGGCCACCATTGAGCGTATTGATGCCGGCATTTATAAATTCGGACCGGCCAACCAGAAGGAGTTGCGCCAGTTGTTCGATCTCCTTAATTTCGGGCTCACCCGCGTCACCATCGCCCGGGTGTGGTCAAGCTGGCCCAGAGTTACAACTGATGAGGCCAATGCCTTTCTGGAACGCTGGCGCACCAGCAGCATCGGCCTGTTCAACAACGGCTATATCGCGCTGACCAAAATCACCAACGTGGCATTCTATGGCTATAAAGCCAACTGGCACCTGTCCGGATACCCCGGCCCGCCCCAACACGCCGTTGATGCCTTGCCGCAGTTCAAACACGCCTGAGAGACGCTGACTTACGGAGCCCGACATGTCGTTAACCGATCGTATTGCCCAGGGCCTTGAAGGCGGCTGGAAAGTCACTGACGGCGCAACGCTTACAGCGCCTCAGACCCACGAAGCTGATGTTGTTGTGATCGGCACCGGCGCAGGGGGTGGCACCACTGCAGAAATTCTTGCCAAAAGCGGGTTGTCGGTGATCCTGGTAGAAGAAGGCCGCCTTTACTACCAGAAAGACTTCAAAATGGACGAACTCACAGCCTACGCAAACCTGTATCAGGAAGGCATGAGCCGGGTGACCAGAGACGGGGCGATTGCTATTTTACAGGGGCGTTGCGTGGGGGGCTCTACCACGGTTAACTGGACATCCAGCTTCCGTACACCCGATGCCACATTGAACTACTGGGCGAAGAATTTCGGGCTGGACGGCCTGACCCCGGACGCCATGGCCCCCTGGTTCGCTGGCCGGGAAAACCGCCACTCCATCGCACCCTGGGGTATGCCTCCCAATCTGAACAACGACATTCTGCGGCAGGGCTGCGAAAAACTTGGCTATAACTGGCACATTATTCCAAGGAACGTTAAGGGTTGCTGGAACCTGGGCTATTGCGGGGTAGGCTGTCCGACCAACGCCAAACAAGGTGCGTTACTTACCACCGTTCCCGGTGCGCTGGACAACAATGCCCGGCTGTTCCATGGCCTCCGGGCCGAAAAACTGGTCATGAGCCAGGACAAAATCGACCACCTGCAAGCCAGCGCCATGCAGGCCGGCGGTGTCACGCCCTCCGGCGTCACGGTGACTCTGAAAGCCAGGCATTTTGTGGTCGCCGCCAGCGCGATCGGCTCCCCCGGATTACTGCTTCGTTCTGATATCCCGGACCCATACAACCGCCTTGGCAAACGCTCGTTCATACATCCGGTAAATGCCACTGTGGCGCAGATGCCGGAAAAGGTAGACCCCTTCTATGGCGCCCCACAGTCTGTTTACTCAGATGAGTTCAACTTTAAAAACGGGGTGGATGGCCCTGCCGGTTACAAACTAGAAGTCCCCCCGCTGCACCCGGCTCTGTCTGCAGGTGTTATTCCGAGCCACGGCCAGGCTCAGCTTGATAACATGGCACAGTTGCCTTACTCACAATCGGTCATAGCTCTGATTCGTGACGGTTTTCACCCAGACAGTCCCGGCGGCACCGTATCCCTTCGGGACGACGGCAGCCCGGTACTGGACTACCCGCTGACAGACTATCTCTGGAAAGGTCTCCGTGATGCCTTCCACACCATGGCGGAGATTCAGTTTGCTGCCGGTGCCAGGCGGGTCCGGCTGATGCATCTTGATTCAGAGTGGTATACGAGTTGGCAGGATGCCAAAGCCGCCATCAACGAGCTTGCCATGGAGCCCCACCGGGTACGCCTGTTCACCGCTCACCAGATGGGCGGCTG
>CAYUTG010000133.1:0-7997 GCA_964447555.1 uncultured Marinobacter sp. | reverse complement strand
TTTGTCGTCTTCAGAGGTGAGTAGCAGAGTCTATGAGGTTCCAGGCCCCGGAAAGCTTGTCTGAGCAAATCGCCCGCCACGTAGGGCAGAGAATCATTACCCGTGAGCTCAAGCCTGGCGAGCGGGTTCAGGAATTAAAGGTCTCTGGTGAACTCGGCGTCAGCCGCGGCTCTGTTCGTGAAGCCTTGCTGATCCTGGAACGCCGGCACCTGGTGGATATTTTCCCCAGACGCGGTGCCGTGGTTTCCAGCCTCACGCCCGACAGTGTTAATAGCCTGTATGACATCTACATTGATTTGCTCTGCATGCTCGGGCGGAAGGTTCTGGAGCACTGGTCAGGCGCAGAACTGAGCGGAATGATCAGTCAGGTTCAGTCGTTACGGACCGTTATCAACGCCCTGGAAACAACCGATGCAGACGCTGCCGAACAGATTATTGAGGCGGGTTTTGGCGTGATGCATTACGCATACGGATTGGTAGAAAATCCGTTTCTTGAAGAAACGCTGGAAAACTTTCGCCCTGCGATCAGTCGTACCTATTTTGTTTCCCTCGAACACTTCCGGGAGGAAATTGGCTCAACCTCCGCGTTTTTCCATCAACTGGCCGATGCGGCTGTAAACAGCGATGCAGATGAGTTGCAAGCGGTCATCCGGGCGTTCGGTGAGCACCAGCGAAAACGTGTTCTGACCATTCTCAAGCAAGAGGCGAACGGGTGATATGCGGCTGAAGTCCATAAAGCTGTCCGGGTTCAAGTCTTTTGTTGACCCCACGACGGTGCCATTTCCGTCAAACATGACCGCCGTGGTAGGGCCGAACGGCTGTGGCAAATCCAATATTATTGATGCCGTCCGGTGGGTAATGGGGGAAAGTTCCGCGAAATACCTGCGCGGTGAGTCGATGACAGACGTTATTTTTAACGGGTCGACGGCACGAAAGCCGGTTGGTCAGGCTTCTATCGAACTGATTTTCGATAATAGCGATGGCTCGGCGCCCGGTGAGTTTATCCGGTTTAACGAAATCTCTGTACGCAGGCGGGTGTCCAGGGAAGGGCAGTCGGATTATTTTCTTAATGGCTCGAAATGCCGCCGCCGGGATATTACGGATCTGTTTCTGGGCACCGGCCTGGGGCCTCGCAGTTATGCCATCATCGAACAGGGCATGATCTCGCGCCTGATTGAAGCCAAGCCCGAAGAGTTGCGCGTGTACATCGAAGAGGCTGCGGGAATCTCGAAGTACAAAGAGCGGCGAAGAGAAACCGAAAACCGGATTCGCCGTACCCAGGAAAATCTCGAGCGCCTGACGGATCTCCGGGAAGAGCTTGGCCGGCAATTACAGCATCTGGAGCGTCAGGCTGCGGCGGCTGAAAAATACAAGGCTTACAAAACCGAAGAGCGGCGGAAAAAAGCCGAGCTGACGGTGTTGCGCTGGCAAGCCCTCGATAACGACCTGCAATCCCGGCGCGGCAAAGTCCGGACCACCGAGCTGGAGCTGGAAAAGCTGTTAACGGAGCGAATCAGGCTGGAGACAGCGCTGGAATCCCTGCGGGACGACCACCAGGAACGCACCGATCATTTTAGCCGTACTCAGGCCAGGTACTACGAAGCAGGGGCTGACATCGCCCGGGTTGAGCAGAGCCTGGAGCACCAGCGGGAACGTAGCCGCCAGATGGCAGCAGAGCTTGATCAGGCCCTGGCCAATCAGACTGAGCTAGCCAGAGAACTTGATGAAGACGCAGAAAAGCTGGCGGGCGTTCAGGACGAACTGGCCATGCTTGAGCCTGAGCAGGAAGAACTGGCCGGCCGCTCGGAGGCGTCTGGTGAAGAGCTGTTGCTGGCGGAAGAAGCGATGGCCGACTGGCAACATAAGTGGGAAGACTTTAACGCCCGCTCCTCCGATGCACGCCGGCGAGCAGAACTTGCCCAGTCGCGCATTCGTTCTCTGGACGATTCAATTGAGCAACTGGGCACCCGGCATCGCAAGCTGGAAGATGAGAAAACACTGCTTGAGAGCCAGATGGACCGCGCGGGGCTCGATGAATTGCTGGAGCAACAGGAAATTCTTGAGCAGAAGCGGGAGCAGGCGGCAGACCATATAGCAGGGATACAGGATGGTCTTCACGATATACGACTGGATTTCCGTGAAGCAGAGCAGAGCCTGGGCCTGAAACGCCAGTCTGTAGAACGCCTTCGGGCCGCACTCGAATCACAGCAGGCACTGCTGGATGAACAGCTTGGTGGTCAGGATAACGAGCTTCAGGCCTGGCTATCACAACATGGCCTGACAGACATGCCACGGGTGGCCAGCCAGTTACAGATAGCCAGTGGCTGGGAGTTTGCCGTTGAGCAGGTGATAGGCCAGTTCAGCCAGGGCTTGTGCCTGCCGGATATCGGGCCGTTGTCTGAACCTCTCGCCAGTGCCCCAAAAGGGCTGGCCCTGATCAACGCTCTGCCGGAGACCGGTGCGGGAAGTAAGGGGCTGGCTGCTAAAGTGTCCGGGGTGCCGGCGCTGACCTTTCTGTTAGCGGGTATCGAGACTGCCGCGAATATTCAGGATGCACTGGCACTGCGCCCGCAACTGGCCGATGGTGAGAGTGTGATTACGCCTGAGGGCGTCTGGATGTCTGGAAACTGGGTCCGTATGCCAGATTCTGATGCGGGCCAGGTAGGTGTTATTGAGCGCCAGAAAAAGGTCAGTGTACTGGCTGAGCAGTTGGCGGATGCGGAAGTTAGTCTCGAAGAAGCCAGTGCCAGGCTGGATAGCCTGCAAGAACAACTGGAAGGGGCCGAATCGTCCCGGGAACAGGCTCAGGCCTCATTGAGCGATGCAGAGCGTGAGCTGAGCAGTCTGTTGTCTGAAATCAGCGGCAGGCGCGCCAGAACTGAACAGATAGATGCCCGGTTGCAACGTATTCGGGAAGACCTGGCAGACGTTTCCGGAAATCGCGAGGAGTTACAGCAAGAATTACAGGATACCCGCGAGGAGTGGCAGCAGGCACTGCTCGCCACGGAAGACAGTGATGAGGAAAAAGAGCATCTCACTGAGCAGCGTGACAACCTTCGGGAGCGGCTGGAGCGACTGCGTCAGCAGGCACAGCATGATCGTGACCACGCTCATCAGTTGCAACTCCGGTTGCAGTCTCTGAATAGCCAGAAAGACGGACTGGTTCAGACAATGGAGCGGATGCAGCTTCAGAAAGCGCGGTTGGCCGAGCGCCTGGAAATGCTAAGGGAAGGGCGGGAAAGCGCAGAAGAGCCGCTGGAAGACCTGCAAATGCAACTTGAAGGATTATTAGACAGGCGCCTGGCTGAAGAAGATAAACTATCTGTTGCCAGGGACTCTCTGGAAGAAATTGACCGCCAGGTTCGTGAAACGGAACAGGAGCGTAGCCGCACTGAGCAACAGATTCAGACGGTGCGGGCAGATCTTGAAAAACTAAAAATGGAAAGCCAGGCACTGGAAATCCGGTCGGGCAATTACATAGAACAACTGGCGGAACTGGATGTAAAACTTCAGGACGTGCTGGCGCAGCTTCCCGAAGGCGCAAACGATCAGGACTGGGCAGAAGAACTGGACAAAATCGGTAATCGTATTCAGCGTCTTGGCGCAATTAACCTGGCAGCCATTGAGGAATACCAGGTTCAGAGTGAGCGCAAAACGTATCTGGACACCCAGCACGAAGATCTGATGGAAGCTTTGGAAACGCTGGACAACGCCATTCGGAAGATTGACCGGGAAACCCGGCAGCGGTTCAAAGAAACCTTTGATCAGGTTAACAGCGGGCTTCAGGCGTTATTTCCGAAAGTATTTGGTGGCGGCAACGCCTCTCTGGAACTGACGGGTGACGACCTCCTGGAAACCGGTGTGGCCATCATGGCCAGGCCTCCGGGTAAAAAGAACAGCACCATTCATCTGTTATCCGGGGGTGAGAAGGCGCTGACGGCAATTGCCCTGGTGTTCTCTATCTTCCAGTTGAATCCTGCCCCTTTCTGTATGCTGGACGAAGTCGACGCACCGCTGGATGATGCGAACGTAGGGCGTTACGCAAACATGGTCAAAGAGATGTCAAAGCAGGTTCAGTTTATCTACATCACCCACAATAAAATAGCCATGGAAATGGCTGATCAGTTGATGGGCGTTACCATGCATGAGCCAGGCTGCTCCCGCCTGGTTTCGGTCGATGTAGAGGAAGCGGCAGCACTGGCAGAAGCCTGATGTGGCAGACTGCACAGAAAAGCGACAAATATGACAATGCTGCCATCTGACTCCCGTTGCGTTGTATTCAGTGCGGGCTTTTTTTAGAGTAGCAGGGTTAAGGAATCCGCAAACAGGACAGCATCACTATGTCACTTAGGGAATGGTTAATTGCCATAGGTACCCTGGTTATCATCGGCATTGTCGTGGATGGCATACGTCGTGTCAGGCGTGCCCGGAAAGAATCCATAGCAATTTCGTCCGGTATGGGTGCGGATGACCTTGCAGAGTCGCCGCTGGATGAAGACTTTAACCCGGAACTGCCCAATGGTGGTGCCCGAACGATTTCCCGGGACACTCTGGAAGAGCGCGGCTATGTAAAACGTGAAAAATCCTCCCGGTTCGGTACGCCACAACCGAAACCTACCCGTCCGGTTACTGAATCTGTCAGTCAGAGCAATGATGAGTTGCCGGAATCCGGATTTTCCTCAACGGACCCGGAAGAGCCTGACCTGGAAAGTGGATGGGGTGCCACAGCGGAGGAGCCAGAGGTAGCCAGCACTCCGGCACAGGATGATCAACAGCCAGAGGCGCATCCTCAGGAACTGGAAACCCCGGCCGGAAGCTTTGATGTTGAGGAAGATTCGGCCCGCAGAGCGCCGGAGAGCCGCGCGGACGGGCAACCCCTGGCGGGCGCGAACCGGCCAGAGGCCCGTGAGGTTATCGTTATCAACGTGCTGGCACGTGATGGCGACGACTTCAAAGGCAAGCAGTTGAAAGACCTGTTCGAGGCCTGTGGCCTGGAATTTGGTGATATGGATATTTACCATCGGCATGAGGGGGCAGACACAATCAGCCCCGTTCAGTTCAGCGTTGCCAATGCTGTAGAGCCTGGCACCTTCCGGCCGGAGCAGATGGAAAGCCTGACCACACCCGGCATCAGCTTCTTCATGAGCATGCCCGGCCCGTCTGACATACTTCAGGCGTTTGATTTTATGCTGGAAACAGCCCAGTGCGTGGTTCGGAACCTGGGTGGTGAGCTGAAAGATGAGCGCCGCAGTGTCATGACGCCGCAAACCGCAGAGCATTGCCGTCAGCGGATACGCGAATTTGAGCGCAAACAGCGTTCACAGCGACCCTGATAATCAGCGGCCGTATCCCAACGTCTGGTAATGCCCGGATGCTCCGACACAAGCACCGGGCATTTTTTTGACAGATAAGAGTGCAAACCCATGAGCAAAGCCACGCCAGAACTGGTGCAGCGTGCTGAAGAACTCCGCACGGTGATTGAAGATCACAGCTATCAGTATTACGTACTGGATGACCCACAGATCCCTGATGCCGAGTATGATCGTCTGTTTCGGGAACTGCAGGCCCTGGAAGCGGATTATCCTGAACTGGCAACGGATGATTCGCCAACGCAGCGTGTGGGTAGCAGCGCCAGTACCAGCTTTGAAGAAGTAACCCATCGCTTGCCTATGCTGTCGCTGGATAATGCGTTCAGTGGGGATGAGTTGCGGGAATTTGATCGCCGGGTTCGGGACCGGCTTGGCATTGATGATGAAATTGAATACGTGTGCGAGCCCAAACTGGATGGGCTGGCCGTTAGCCTGCACTATGAAAACGGCCAACTGACCGTAGCGGCTACTCGCGGCGATGGCTATTCCGGCGAGGACATCACGGCGAATATACGAACCATACCTTCAATCCCGCTGAAACTTCGCGGCACCCGTGCGCCGGACTTCGTAGAAGTGCGGGGAGAGGTGTATATGCCGAAAGCCGGGTTCGAGAAGCTTAACCGGCAACTTGCGGAACGAGGCGAGAAAACCTTTGTTAATCCACGCAATGCCGCAGCCGGCAGTTTACGCCAGAAAAAATCCTCAGTGACGGCCCGCCGGCCGCTGGAAATGTGCGCCTACAGTGTAGCCGTTACCGATGAAAGCCAGCTTCCGGACACTCAATGGGCCTGCCTTCAGGAAGTTCAGGGCTGGGGCTTCCGGATTAATCCCGAAATGCGTAAGGCCCGGGGCGTCGAGGCCTGCCTGGAGGCCTATAATGAGCTTATGGAAAAGCGGGACACCCTTCCGTACGAAATCGACGGTATTGTTTTCAAGGTGAACCGGCTTGCGCAACAGCAGCAACTTGGTTTTGTATCCCGTGCTCCCCGCTGGGCCATAGCGCACAAATTCCCTGCTCATGAAGAACTGACCACCATAGAGGGTATTGAGTTTCAGGTAGGCCGAACCGGCGCGGTAACACCCGTGGCACGGTTAAAGCCGGTATTCGTGGGTGGTGTCACTGTCAGTAATGCCACACTGCATAACATGGATGAAATTCGACGCCTGGATGCCCGTATCGGTGATACCGTTTTTATTCGCCGTGCCGGTGACGTCATCCCGCAGGTAGTGAAGGTTGTTCTTGAAAAACGTCCCGCCGGCACGGAACCGGTAGCATTGCCTCAGCAATGTCCGGTTTGCGATTCCGATGTTATCCAGATTGAGGGTGAAGCGGTTGCCCGTTGCTCCGGCGGGCTCTTCTGCCCGGCCCAGCGAAAAGAGGCCATTCGTCATTATGCATCCCGTAAGGCGCTGGATATTGAAGGTCTGGGCGATAAATGGATAGATATTCTGGTAGAGAAGGGCATGGTGAAAACCGTCGCCGATCTTTACCACCTGACACAGAAAGACCTGCTGAAGCTTGATCGGATGGGTGAGAAATCTGCGGATAATCTGGTCAATGCCATTGCGGGTTCGCGGAACCCGGTGCTTTGGCGATTTCTGTACGCCCTCGGTATACGCGAGGTTGGAGAAGCTACCGCGAAAGGCCTTGCTTCTCACCTTGGTAGCCTTGAAGCGATCTCCGAGGCAGATGAAGAGAGCCTGCAGACAATTCCAGACGTTGGCCCCATTGTGGCCGGGCATATACGTAGCTTCTTCAGTCAGCCCCATAACAGGGAAACCCTCCAGGCATTAAAAGATGCAGGTGTGAGGTGGCAGGAAGAAACCGTTGTCGCTGGCGAGCAACCCCTCAAAGGACAAACCTGGGTGCTCACCGGTACCTTGTCAGCCATGACCCGGGATGAGGCGAAAGAAAGGCTGGAACAGCTTGGCGCGAAAGTGGCTGGTAGTGTCTCGAAAAAAACCGCGTGTGTTGTTGCCGGTGAAGCCGCCGGCTCAAAACTTGCCAAAGCGGAAGCACTGGGCGTTACGGTACTGGATGAACAAGGGCTGGCGGACCTGTTTACAGAGCATAACCTGTAGATTGTCAGCTGCCTGCGGGTTGGCCAGTGTTGTGCCAGAGTGCTGCTGGCCGATGAATCTGAGAACTCGCGCAGATCGTGTGCCGTTTAAATTGGCTAGTATGACGTTGTTCTGTAACGGTGTGTAATTGTCCGGCTTTGAGGGCCGGCCAGCACTGCCATAACAACAACGTTTAAAACGGATTTTTTCATGCGCGCCGATGTTTGCTCTCGCCTTGTTTCTGCCACCCGCACAACGATGATTGTTCTGCTTGCTCTTGGTGTGGCCGCCTGTAAAACAGAAAAGGATGCCGATCAGCCCACCATTCTCGGGGTGCCAGCGCCAACCGCCTATCTTGGTGTTGAATACTATTACAATTTCGGCGCCTACGGCGGTGAGAGTATTCTTGATTACTCGCTGACCAATGCGCCTTCCTGGCTTGCGCTGGAAGGCACCAGCAACACAGCCAGGCAGGGCATCATTATGCGTGGCGTGCCCGGGTTGACCGGAGGAGGCCGGGGCGCAGCCGATCTGGCCGTGGGTCTCCCCGCACAGCTCGCCCACCTC
>CAYUTG010000132.1:0-8013 GCA_964447555.1 uncultured Marinobacter sp. | reverse complement strand
AGGCTGACAATCGGCCTCTCAGCCGCAAGGCGGCCTGGCTGTGAATCTGGCTGACCCGGCTTTCGCTCACTCCGATAACCGCACCAATCTCTTTCAGGTTCAGTTCTTCCTGGTAGTACAGGCTTAATACCAGTTTTTCGCGCTCAGGCAAATCGTCTATAGCCAATACCAACTGCTGCCGGAACGCGTCTGACGCCAGGCCATCCAGTGGGTTATCACTGGTCTCTAGTTCTTCTATCGGCAGCTCTCCGGATTCATTGAGCTCATCCAGGCTAAAAAGTCGACCACTGTTGGCATCGGACAGCGAGGAATGATACTCAGCAAGGCTCATGTCCAGCTCTGAGGCAACTTCATGGTCCTGAGCCTCACGGCCTTCACGGTCTTCCACGGCCTTGATCGCTGCGGAGATACGGCGGGCATTACGATGAACCGACCGGGGCACCCAGTCACCTTTCCGGATTTCATCTACCATGGCCCCACGAATCCGGATACCGGCATAGGTTTCAAAGGTGGCTCCGTGGGTGGCGCTGTACCGCTGAGCTGCCTCGAGCAGACCGATCATACCGGCCTGCATCAGGTCGTCCAGCTGAACGGAAGCCGGAAGCCGTGCCAGCAAGTGCAAGGCTATCTTTTTAACCAGCGGAGCGTGCTCTTCAATCAGTTGAGACGCATTCTTTGCGCCGGACTGCTGGTAGATTCCCAGTTTCTTCGTCAATGTCATGTATCCGGTGTTGTTTTGACTGGATCAGATTCAGACTTCGACGAGCCGCTCCACAAAAAATTCCAGATGCCCTCGGGGTGAGGAAGGTAGCGGCCAGTTGTCTACTTTTTCTGCCAAGGCCTTGATGGCCAGTGATGCCTTGGCACGGGGGTAAGCCTCCAGCACCGCACGCTGGCGCTGAACCGCTTTCTTAACCGCCTCGTCATAAGGCACCATCCCTACATATTGTAGTGCGACATCGAGAAAACGCTCGGTTACCCGGGTGAGTTTCTCAAAGAGGTGCCGCCCTTCCTGCTCACTTCTGACCTGGTTGGCCAGAATCCGGAAGCGGTTGGTACCATAATCCCGGTTCATCAGTTTAATCAGGGCATAGGCGTCGGTAATGGATGTGGGCTCATCGCAAACAACCAGCAGCAGTTCCTGGGCAGCTCGCAGAAAGCTGACCACGCCTTCCGATATACCAGCGGCGGTATCAACGATCAGAACATCTATCTGATCACCCAGCTCACTGAACGCGTTGATCAGCCCGGCATGCTCCAGGGAGTTGAGTTGAGTCATCCTTTGGGTGCCTGAAGAGGCGGGGACAATTTTGATCCCCCCCGGACCGTCAACCAGCACTTCTTTAAGGTCGCAATCACCGGCTAGTACGTCTGAAAGGTTCCGGTTCGCAGTAATCCCGAGCAGCACGTCTATATTGGCGAGCCCGAGATCGGCATCAAGCAGGACCACCCGGCGGCCTTTCTGAGCCAGCGCAATACCCAGATTGACTGACACATTACTTTTGCCGACGCCGCCTTTACCACCGGAAACTGCAACCACCTGTACCGGACGTGTTTTGCTCATACTGAATCTGTCTCTCGCCAGTTATACTCAAGGCCCAATAAAGGTGTTTTTCACGCACCCTCCGCAGCCACCTGTTGCTGCCGCAGTTTCTTTAACCGGTCTACCGCCAGGCGCACCAATGGAATGGCTTCGGCATAGTGAATATCTTCGGGGATCTTCTGCCCGTCAGTGTAGTATGCCATCGGTAGACCTGTCTCCATAACAAAACCGAGAGATTCTCCGAGTGTCAGAGCTTCATCAATTTTGGTAACAACAGAACCTGCAAGATTTGCCATCTTATAGCAATGCCAGACGGATTTCATAATGCGTGGCTGACTGGTTGCAGAGACCACCAGATGAGTGCAGATGTTGTGGTAGCTGTTGGCCAGTTCGAGCAACTGTTCCTGATACCCTTTGTCGGAGTTGGTCAGGCCGGCGGTATCAATGAGCACCAGATGCTTGCCGCTCAGTTCGTCCAGTATGTCGTCCAGTGAGTGGGCTTCATCAACCACTCTCACCGGCACGTTCAGAATGCGCCCGAACACGAACAGCTGCTCATGGGCCGCAACCCGGTACCGGTCAGTGGTTACCAGCGCCAGTGAATCCGGGCCATGGCGAAGCACATAACTGGCCGCCAGTTTCCCGATTGTTGTGGTCTTGCCGGCCCCGGTTGGCCCCACAAGGGCATACACACCACCATCATCCAGCCACTGCCGGTCAGAGGTGCGCACGCCGGTTGCCAGCATTTTCAGGGACTGCTTCCAGCCATCGTCCAGGCGCCCGCCTTTGTGGCGGTGCGACAGAGACACTGCGAGTTCGTTGCCCAGCCCCAGTTCTTGCAGCCGCTCCGCAAGGCGCTGCTGAACAGCGTTGCCGGCAGGCTTTTCAGGCGCAACCTGCTGAACATGCATCATGTCACGCAGCGAGCTGATCTCGGCCCGCATCAGGGCCAGCTCATCAGAATATCCCTGCCCTGGCAGACTGTCTTCTGCCCCTTCAAACGACGGCATGGCCACAGAAGCACCTATGGCTGCACGTTTGCCCCGGACATCACGGATACGATCTCTTGAACGGCCCAGTTCGTCTTCCAGCCGGCGCTGCCTGTCGGCCTGAAGCTCTGCTAACCGGGAACCTGTCGTTGCCTCTCTGGCTCCGTCGCCCACTTGTTGCCGCGCCACGTTTTCGTCGTAATCCAGGGCCGTCACTATTTCGACACCGCCATCCACTTGCCGGTTTGAAAGGATTACGGCATCCGGGCCCATCTGCTCGCTCACTTGTTTCAGGGCCTGAGCCATACTCTGAGCAAAAAACCGTTTTACTTTCATGTCGTCTTATCCTCCACCGGAAACGCTGTTTCAGCGCCGCCTGCTTTGCCGCATGGCCGCTGGTTACTGGCCAACGGACGCTACAATCGTAATCTGTTTGTTATCCGGAATTTCCTGATAACTGAGTACATGCAAGCGATCAATACCGTAGCTTGCAAACTTCGCCAATACTGGCCTCAGGGGGCCAGACACCAGCAGGATGGCTGGCTTGCCAAGCATTTCCTGTCTCTGAACGCTTTCCTGCAGGGAACGCTGCAGTTTTTCCACCATGTTCGGTTCCAGAACCAGACCGATATCATCCTGCCCGCCAGATTGTTGACTCTGTTGTACAGACTTAAGCAACAACTGTTCCAGATCCGGATCCAGGGTGATCACCGGAATCTCGGACTCGTTGCCACAAATGCTCTGAACGATCATCCGCCGCAGCGCCTGCCGCGCCACCATGGTGAGCAGTTTCGGGTCCTGGCTCTTCGGATGAACGTTGACAATCGCTTCGGCAATGGAGCGCATATCCCGAACCGGCACTTCCTCTTTCAGCAGATTCTGCAATACCCGGAGCAACAGGCTGATGGATATGGTGGTGGGCACCAGCTCTTCCGCCAGTTTCGGTGATACTTTTTCCAACTGATCCAGCCATTTCTGAACCTCTTCGTGGCCCAGTAATTCGTGTGCGTGTTTCTGCAGCACCTGGTTCAGGTGCGTTGCCACCACGGTACTGGCATCCACAACGGTATACCCCAGAGTCTGAGCCTGATCTTTCTTTTCAGGCTCAATCCAGCTGGCGTCCAGGCCAAAGGCCGGGTCTTTACCTTCAATGCCTTCAATTTTGCCAAACACCTGCCCCGGATCGATAGCCAGCTCCCGGTCCGGATGAATTTCTGCTTCGGCAATGGTGACTCCCATCAGGGTAATCCGGTAAACGTTGGGCATAAGATCAAGATTGTCGCGAATGTGCACCGATGGCATCAGGAACCCCATATCCTGAGACAACTTCTTGCGCACACCTTTAATACGACTGAGCAACTGCCCGCCCTGGGACTTATCCACCAATGGAATCAGTCGGTAACCCACTTCCAGGCCAACCACATCTACCGTTGCCACATCGTCCCAGCCCAACTCACGGGTATCGCCCGGTGCGGGAAGCTGGCGACCGGAATCTGCCCCTGTATCGCCGCCCGGTGGCAAATCACGACTGGCCGGCCCCGGCACACCGCCGGTACTACCACCCCGGCCAGCAAACACACCACCTTCTTCAACCGTTTGCTGGTCATGTTTCCATATATACCAGGCTGCTGCGCCGGCAAGACTGCCCAGGCCCAGGAAGGCAACGTGAGGCATGCCCGGGATCAGGCCGAGCACAATGAGTATTCCTGCAGCAATGGCCAGCGCCCTCGGCGCATTGAACATTTGTTGCAGAATCTGCCCACCCATGTCCTGGCTGGATGTCACCCGCGTAACCATAATGGCAGCCGATGTTGACAGCAGCAGAGACGGAATCTGAGCCACCAGGCCGTCACCAATCGTCAACAACGCATATCGCTGCATGGCGAGACCAAAATCAAGGCCATGCTGCAGCATGCCAATGGCCACACCACCCACAATATTAATGGCGAGAATCAACAGGCCAGCCACCGCATCGCCTTTAACAAATTTTGAGGCACCGTCCATAGACCCGTAAAAATCGGCTTCCTGAGCAATCTCGGCGCGCCGGTGCTTGGCCTCTTCCTGATTAACCAGCCCCGCGTTCAGATCCGCATCAATCGCCATCTGTTTACCGGGCATGGCATCAAGAGTGAATCGCGCACTGACTTCCGACACCCGGCCAGCGCCCTTGGTGACAACCAGAAAGTTAATAATCATCAGAATGGCGAACACCACCAGACCAACGGCGTAGTTACCGCCAATCAGTACCGCACCAAAGGATTCAATAACCTTACCGGCGGCGTCCCCACCCTCGTGCCCTTCCAGCAGAACAATACGGGTTGAGGCAACGTTCAGCGCCAGACGTAACAGTGTGGCAACCAGCAGCACCGTGGGGAACGATGCAAACTCCATCGGCCGCAAGGCGTAGACACACACCAGAAGAATGACGATCGAGAGGGTGATATTAAATGTGAAGAATACGTCCAGAAGAAAGGCGGGCATGGGCAGGATCATCATGCCCAGCAACCCCATTAACATGATGGGAATGCCCAGACTACCGTGCGTCAGGGATTTGACGTTATTAAGGACTAAAGCTCTGTCCATGCCGGAAACTTCTCCGATTAGCCGTATCTTCAGGTGCCTCAGGTTGTTTTATGCACTACCGAGGTCGGAAATCTGACGCTTGAGCGCCTGCCGATACGGATATCGCAAGATCCATACCACTCCTTGCAAATTTTCAACTTGCTTTCTGAAAAAGGGTGCCTGACGCGGCCCATCAGATACGGTATCCTTGCGCCATTTAGCCGACTTCTCCCAACCAGACACACAGGTGACGCCATGCCAGTTCACGAGGTTAGACATCCACTGATCCGCCACAAAGTCGGCCTCATGCGCCGGTCAGACATCAGCACCAAGAATTTTCGTGAGTTGGCACAGGAGGTTGGTGCGTTGCTGACTTATGAGGCCACCAAAGACTTCAATCTGCAGGAAAAAACCATCAAAGGCTGGGCAGGCCCGGTAACGGTTGAGCAGATTCACGGCAAGAAGATCACCATTGTGCCCATTCTTCGGGCCGGGCTGGGCATGCTGGATGGCGTGCTAAGCCTGGTTCCGGTGGCCAGGGTAAGCGTGGTTGGCCAGATTCGCGATGAAGAGACTCTGGAGGCCAGCACCTACCTTGAAAAACTGGTGGGAGAACTGGACCAGCGCATGGCGCTGATTGTAGACCCGATGCTGGCAACGGGTGGCTCTATGATCTCCACCATTGATCTGCTCAAAAAAGCGGGCAGCACTGAAATTCGCGCCCTTGTTCTGGTCGCCGCTCCGGAAGGCATAGAGAAGGTTCTGGAAAAGCACCCGGACGTTTCCATCTATACCGCCTCCATTGATCAGTGCCTTAATGAAAAAGGCTACATACTGCCCGGGCTTGGTGATGCCGGCGACAAAATCTTCGGCACCAAGCAAAAGGATTCCTGATTATGCAAGATCACACCAATGAACCCATGTGGAAGCAAGCCATTGCCGGCTCCCAGATGTTGCTGGTCGCCTTCGGCGCACTGGTACTCATGCCACTCATTACGGGCATGGACACCAACGTCGCGCTGTTTACGGCCGGTGTTGGCACCATTATCTTCCAGATTGTGACCGGCGGGCAGATCCCGATTTTCCTGGCATCATCGTTTGCTTTTATTGCGCCGGTGATTGCCTCCAAGGGTAAATTTGGCATGGCCGAAACGCTTGGCGGGCTGATGGCCGCAGGCTTTTTGTATGTCGCCCTGAGCGGCCTGGTGCGCCTGCGCGGCACCGCGTTTATTCGCGGCCTGCTGCCACCGGTGGTTATCGGCCCGGTTATCATGACCATAGGCCTTGGCATCGCGCCCGTTGCCGTGCAGATGGCCTCTGGCCGCACCGGTGATGGCGCAACTCAGCTTGTACCTGAAACGACCGCGCTCTGGATTGCCATGATTTCACTTGCGGTAACCATCATCATGTCGGTCTGGTCCAAGGGTATTTTCCGGCTTATTCCGATCATGTTCGGCGTGATTACCGGGTATATTCTGTCGGCCTTTGCGGGCATTGTTGACCTGACCCCGATCAGAGAAGCTGCCTGGCTGGCCGTGCCCAATTTTATAACCCCGGAATTCAGTTGGGGTGCCATTTTGTTTATGGTTCCGGTTGCCATTGCCCCTGCCATTGAGCACATTGGGGACATTCTGGCCATTGGTAACGTAACGGGAAAAAACTACCTGCAAAAGCCCGGCCTGCACCGCACTCTGTTAGGCGATGGCCTGGCTACCAGCGCAGCCGCGATGTTTGGCGGGCCACCGAATACCACCTACTCGGAAGTAACCGGTGCGGTTATGCTCACCCGTAACTTCAACCCGAAAATCATGTGGTGGGCGGCCTGTGTGGCCATTGTCCTGGCGTTTGTCGGCAAGTTCGGTGCAGTGCTGCAAACCATCCCGGTACCGGTTATGGGTGGCATTCTGTGCCTGCTGTTCGGTTCCATTGCTGTGGTGGGGCTGAACACGCTGATTCGCCACCAGGTAGACCTGTCTGAAGCCCGTAATCTGGTTATTGTGGGGGTTACCCTGGTATTTGGCATCGGTGGCATGGTGCTGGGCCATCTGGAAGGTATTGCGTTGTGCGCGGTGGCGGCCATTATCCTGAACCTGGTGCTACCTGGCAGCCGGGAGGCCTGGGGTAAGGCTATTTATGAAGAGGCCAATGGGTAGGCTAGTAGCTCTCTAAATTGGCACTTTGGGTGGAGGTGCCTGTTAGACTTGAAAGACATGAAACTGATGGCGAATACGTCTCGTTATGAACCTTTGGCGCCAACCAGCCTTACGGCAACGCTCCTATGTTTCATCTCACTTGAGACTTGTTTGCCTGTCCCGAAGAGGCTGAGCCATTGCCCTGTCGTCAATACCAGTTCAGCGGCACCAGAGCTTTCATCATTGCCCTCCTTGTAAACACCCGCATATCTGAACTGAAACTGCTTGGATGAGTTGTCGACTCGCTTGAGCTCATACCCTATCGACAGCTCATCAGTGGACACAAAGCCTTTATCTTTAGTGGATGCACTAACTTTAATTACTTTCGAGTCCTTCATAAAAGCCGGGGACAACCCGGAATTTGGCTCGCCTACATCTGTGGCGGCACAGTCACAATACCGAATCTCCAACTGCAACGGCTTACTCGCTATATAGCCCTTCAGAGTTGGCTGGCTTGCATAACCAGCAGTAGAAAATATAAATAACGATGCCAGAATAAACTGACCAAAAGTCCGCGCACCTTTCCTTATCATATTGCCTCCTGTTTAGTTCTTATCACTTGCTGATAAAACCGCCAAAGATTCCGTTCTGAAAACAAAAAGAGTCGCACCCAATATTCAAAGACCCTACTCCGAAGTACAACACGGTAGAGATATTCCCAGGGTTTTAGCTACTGTGAGGGAGGGACTTCCAAAACTGTGCGGAGCCATGGATGGCGGAGCTCAAG
>CAYUTG010000131.1:0-8028 GCA_964447555.1 uncultured Marinobacter sp. | reverse complement strand
ACACAGTTCCATTTAAGATTTTTTTACAGTCCTAGTCCGTGACTGAATTCACACTTCTTAACCCATTATTAACAACCTGAAACAAACCACGACTGCATCTCTCATTACGTGTTACTTAACACTACTCTTGGCTTCTTCTTTGCTGTCGTAAAAAATCTGAAACGGCTTCTCGCTGGTTGCCGGCTCTTTGTAAAGCACTTTTCCGCCGTTCACTTCATAGGGAATAATCTTGTTACCGGAAATACCCAGACGGTGTTCATGCTCAATAACCAAAGCTTCTTCATCACTGTCTTTGCTGACTTTGCCGGTATACAGAATAGCAGCCGCCAGAATCTTACCCCGGCGTGCAATGGACTTCAGGGCGGCACGGTACATCAGAATGCGCACCTGCGCCGGAGCATTACCAGCCTGATCATCTATATCTATGCGCTTAACCGTGGTCCCGTCATCCATCAGCATCCAGGCGGCGGGCATGTTCGGCTTTCCATCGGTAAGCGTGCCTGTGTATGCGTCTGTTGCCTCTTTAATGAGATACACCAGTTGTTGCTGCCCCAGAATGGCGTACTTGGTCAACTCCTTCTTAATGGCCATATCGCTACTCTCACTGGTCTGTGCCGATGCTGGTTTTTGCTCCTCTGCGTTTACGGCCGGTGCCAGAAGGACCACGGATAACAAAGCGGCACTCAACAGAGATTTTTTAACGTACAGCATGGTTTCGTTCCTGTTTTATTTGTATTGGAGTCCACGGCAGGTGGCCAACTCGGTTAGAATACCGGCTACCCGGTTTGTGGCTGGTCACGGTGAATCGCTGTGGAATACCACCATTTTCATCAGAACCGGGGCCACGTAAAACCGACGTTCTTGGTTTTGTGGCCTGTTTATCATTCTTCCAATTAATTCGAGGACAACTTGAATCCCCCTGCCCTGACATCAATCAGCCAGTTTTGCTATAACCGTTTGCTGGCCCACGCTGCCCATGAAGCCGATTTTGCGTTCCTTGGCAGCCCGGGAACCGGCCCCGGGCGCGGCACATGCAGCGGCTTTTCTGCCAGGGCTGCGGAAACCCGGACACTGGAGCATTCAACTGCCAGCGCGGCGTGTATTGCGGAGTTGGCCAGGCATATGGAGAGTCAGGTCAGCCAATACCGAACAGAACCGGACGGCGCTGACCCCGATGGCTCTGGCAAGCGCTATCTCACCGGCGGCTGGCTGGGTCTGGCGAGTTACGAGTTGGGGTATATAAAGGAGAAACGCCTGGCCAGCCTGTGCCCTGCCACGCCCTTTCCTCTGTTTCACACTGGTTTTTATTTGTGGGCTGCCAGCCACGATCACCAGACAGGCCATTACTATCTTTGGATTCATCCCGACTGCCCGGCCGACACCCGCCGCACACTGGCTCAGTGGCAGACCACTGAACCAGTGGCAACGGACTCACCCTGGCAAATACTCTCTGAATTCCAGCCCAGCCAGTCGCCTGGCGACTACAAGGATAAAGTTCAAACCATACGAGACTATATTGCTTCCGGGGACTGTTACCAGGCAAACCTGTCTCAGACATTCACCGCCGGATACTCCGGTTCACCCTGGCAGGCATTTAAAGCGCTGGCTCAGGCCAACCCAACGCCCTACAGTGCTTTTATACGGGTTGGTTCGGCCTCGGTGCTCTCGGTGTCACCGGAACGTTATCTGGAAATCAACGGAAAAACCGTTACTACCAGCCCGATAAAAGGCACGCGCCCCAGGGGGGGCACCGCTGCCGAAGATGCCAACTACGCACGGGAACTGCAGGCCTCTGAAAAGGATCGGGCCGAGAACCTGATGATTGTTGATCTGCTCCGTAACGACTTAAGCCGGAATGCGGCCACTGGAAGCGTAACCGTGGATAAACTGTTTGCGCTGGAGTCGTACCGGAATGTACACCACCTGGTGAGCCATATTCGCGCAGAACTCGCAGAGGGTGTTACGCCCATGAAGGCTCTGTTCGATGCGTTTCCCGGTGGTTCTATTACTGGCGCGCCAAAAATACGAGCTATGGAAATTATTTGGGAACTGGAGCCCCACTGGCGGGGGCCTTATTGCGGGTCGGTATTTTATCGGGGGCTGGATGGCAAGATGAACAGCAGCATTGCCATACGCACCCTGCTCTGCGACGGCGCAGGCACAATACACTGCTGGGGAGGCGGAGGTATTGTGGCCGATTCAGAACCAGAAAGTGAATATCAGGAAACGCTCACCAAGGTGGAATCCCTGATGGCGTTTCTTGAGCGTTATTCAGGCGTATGAACCGCGCTTGCCTTCAGAAACTCCTGCCTCAGATCGTCAAAGTTGTGTACCGCCGGGAACTGGGGAAACTCATCAATCACATTCTGCGGTGCATGAAACAGAATGCCTGCCTCTGCCTGCCCCAGCATGGTGGTGTCGTTGTAGGAGTCGCCCGCTGAGATTACCCGGTAGTTTAACAACTGAAAAGCACGCACAGACTGGCGCTTCGGGTCGCGCTGGCGCAGCAGATAGTTGGTGATACGGCCATCGTCCGCCACCTCCAGCTTATGGCACAGCAGCGCAGGGTACCCCAGCTTTTTCATCAGCGGCATGGCGAATTCATAAAAGGTATCGGAAAGGATAACCACCTGAAACCGCTCGCGCAGCCAATCCAGAAATTCCCTCGCACCCGGCAACGGGTCCAGCCCGCTGATAACTTCCTGAATCTGGGGTAGCCCGTAACCGTGCTGATCCAGCAGTTTCAGCCGCTGTTTCATCAACACGTCGTAATCAGGGATATCACGGGTGGTTGCCTTGAGTTCCTCAATCCCCGTTTTTTCCGCAAATGCAATCCAGATCTCGGGGATCAATACTCCTTCAAGGTCAAGGCATGCAAGTTCCACAGTGGTCTCCTGATAAACAATCAAATGTGCCGGGGCCGGTTCAGCCAGCGTAAGCCGCGTATGATAAGAAAATCCAACGAAGATTGCATTGATTCTGACGGCTCAATCTCGCTTTCATTATGGCATAACCATATAGATGGTCATTCCTTTATGGAATTAATCACTTAATGGTAACCTTTTCGTACATTTAGCTCAGACAGCATGAACTATGACCGACATTCAGGCATTGCAACGTGAACTCAACGGCCAAAGCCCGCGAACCATTCTGAAAGCGGCACTGGCACACTATGGCAACATTGCTATTTCTTTTAGTGGCGCAGAAGACGTTGTACTTATTGAAATGGCCCACAAGCTAACCGACAACCTGCAGGTCTTCACCCTGGACACCGGCCGCCTGCACCCGGAAACCTATGAGTTTCTGGAGCGCGTGAGAAAACACTATGGCATTGCCATTGAGGTGCTCTTTCCGGATGCCGAACAAGTGCAAAACCTGGTCAGCCGCAAAGGCCTGTTCAGTTTTTACCAGGACGGTCATTCGGAATGCTGCGGTATCCGGAAGGTTCAGCCCCTGAAGCGCAAGCTGGCCACACTGGACGCCTGGATTACCGGCCAGCGCAAAGACCAGAGCCCCGGCACCCGGAACGACGTACCCGTAGTGCAGGCAGATACCACCTTTTCTGCAGACGGCAGACCACTGGTAAAGTTCAACCCACTGGCTAACTGGACATCAAAGGAAGTCTGGGACTATATCCGGGTGTCTGAAGTGCCTTACAACACCCTGCATGAGAAAGGGTTCGTCAGTATTGGCTGTGCGCCCTGCACTCGCCCTGTATTACCGGGGCAACACGAGCGGGAAGGTCGTTGGTGGTGGGAAGAGGCCACACAGAAAGAGTGCGGCCTTCATGCCGGAAACCTGATTGCCAAAGCCAATTAATAAAACGGAACTGTGCCCAGTGTCAGTAGTTAGGCAGCTCCACGTCTTTGAACAAGGCATCTATGTCTGCCCGGTTTCCCTGGCGGGCAACGACTTCATCGATCATGTCCTTGGTAAGATGGGGAGCAAAACGCTGGATAAATTCGTACATATAGCCACGCAGGAAGGTCCCCTTCCGGAAACCGACCTGAGTTATGCTGGGGCGGAATAGTTTGTCGGCATTGATTGCAACCAACCCTGGATCCGCTTTCGGATCAAACGCCATGCTGGCGATAATGCCCACGCCAAGCCCCAGCCGCACGTAGGTTTTGATAACATCGGCATCCGCCGCGGTGAACACCACCCGGGGCGTGAGCCCCTGCGCCTGAAACGCCTCATCCAGCCGTGAACGGCCGGTAAATCCGAACACATAGGTAACCAGTGGATATTCCGCCACATCAGCCAGTGTCAGCTCAGACAAACGCGCCAGCGGATGGTCTCTGGGCACAATCACGCTCCGGTTCCAGCGGTAGCAAGGCATCATAATCAAATCACTGAACAGCTCCATGGCCTCAGTTGCTATAGCGAAATCAACCGCACCATTTGCCGCCATTTCAGCAATCTGCATGGGAGTGCCTTGATGCATATGCAGAGAGACATCCGGGTAGGCTTCCATAAATCCGTGAATAACCGGTGGCAGAGCATAACGGGCCTGGGTGTGCGTGGTGGCGATACTCAGATCGCCTTTGCGCTGATTACTGAACTCCTGGGCGATTTTTTTAATACCCTCTGCCCGCCGCAGAATTTCACCCGCTTCCCGGATAATGATTTCTCCGCCAGGGGTGATGCGGGTAAGGTGCTTACCACTGCGGGCAAACACTTCCAGCCCCAGTTCGTCTTCGAGCAGGCGAATCTGCTTGGATATTCCCGGCTGTGATGTAAAAAGACTTTGCGCGGTTGCGGACACATTAAGATCGTGGTGCGCAACTTCCCAGATATAGCGCAACTGTTGTAATTTCATTGAGTCTGCTGCTCCCTGATTGACCACCCACAAGAATACGCATAAAAATTTCTTTTTTCATGCTTTCCGGGCATAGAGAATATTCTTTACACAGTTTAGACCAAAAATGCATTTACGCCGTAAATGACGCAAGGCTTTGTCTCTACAGCCCTTGACTTGGCTGTGACAAAGCACACAATCCGGTATCAAGACTGTTTTCGACATTTTCACCAACTCGTTCAGCGTTCAGGGAATCAATGCTGCTTACCACGAAGTTTCTCCGGCCCACATCTGATCCACGCGCGGTCCGGCGCGACCGGCTGAGTTCCCTGCTGGAACCCCGCTCGCCCAAAAAGCTGAACCTGGTAATTGCGCCAGCCGGCTTCGGCAAAACCACGCTGGCCGCCCAGTGGTGTGCCCGCAACCCGGCACCTTCTGCATGGCTGTCGCTTGATGAGCACGACGATGAGCCCCGGCGCTTCTGGCAGTACCTGATCGGAGCATTTGAACACGCCGGGCTGGGTGGCCTTGAGGAGTGCCGAAAACAACTCAGCCAGAATTCTGATGACAGCATCACCGCCACTATTACCGGCCTGATTAACGTTCTTACGGCCGATGGCAGCGCCTGGTCGCTGGTACTCGACGATTTTCATTTTATTCATGACAACGACCTCCATCGCCAGTTTGCGTACTTTGTTGATTATCTGCCTCCGGGCATCATGGTTACCCTGGCCTCCCGTACCGAGCCCCCCTTACCTCTTGCCCGCTGGCGTGTGCGACGCTGGGTACAGGACATACACCCGGGGTTGCTCGCGTTTTCTGAAGAAGAGTGCCGTGATTTTTTCCACGACACTATGGGCCTGAACCTGTCGGAAGAAGACATTCGGGCCGTGTGCCGGCGAACGGAAGGCTGGGTGGCCGCCATGCAGTTATCGGCGCTGTCCGGCGGAGATAAACCCGGCCAGTCTGAACGCATGCATCTGGATGTTGATGAACGCCACATCAGTGACTATGTGCTGACTGAAGTGCTGGACCAGCAACCGGCATCGCTGGCCAGATTTCTGCTGGACACCGCTTGTTGCCCACGCCTGTGTGCTTCGCTGTGCGACAGCATTCGTAACGAGAACGACAGCCAGAAACTGCTGGAACAACTGCTTACCCAGAACCTGTTTCTGATTCCTCTGGATACCCATAACGAATGGTTTCGTTATCACGATCTGTTCCGCGATGCACTGCTTCAGCGTATCACCCAGAAAGAACCGGAAAGAGCTGCACACCTGCGTGAAAAAACCATTGAATGGTTGCTGGACCACGGGCACGTACAGGAAGCCATTACCCAGATTGTCCATAACCGGAACTGGCCCTGGCTGGCCGAAGTTCTGGCCGAGCATGGAAATAATCTGATTCACGGTGGCTACCACCTGCCGGTACTGGACTGGATAGAAGCCCTGCCAGACGACCAGTTGAGTGATAACCCACAGCTACAGATGCTGAGAGTGTGGGGCCTGTTTTTCGCAAACCGGGTCGATGCTCTGGAGCCCTTACTGACCTCACTGGAAAGCATTCTGGATTGCCGGGTGGCCGATTCCCACCCGGATGCCGAGGGCGCACTGGGCCTGCAAAGTGAGATTTCACTGATACGCTCGTATCTCGCCAGAACCCGGAATGATGACAAAAGTGCCAGCGACCTGACGCGTCAGGTGCTGAAAGACATAGACCACACCCAGATACCACTGAAGTCCGTCACCTATTATGGCCTTGGTCTGGACTATTACGGCAAAGGTGATCTGGCCGGTGCGGAAGATGCCCTGCAATCGGCAATCCGCTATGGCCATGTGGAACGCAAACCCAGCACCGTACTGTCCAGCGGTGGTCTGCTGGCATGGATTCAGTACAACCGGGGTGATATCGATGTGGCTCTGGCCACCTGCACCGACGTCAGAAAGCAGGTGGATCAGCAGTATGCAGACCCAAGCCAGCCACGGCTTATTTCCTGCTGGCAAAACAGTGCACTGACGGAAATTTACCGGGAGCGGAATCAACCCGATCTGGCGGCAACTCACCTTGCGCCACTGCTTGAACACGTAGACCGGGGAACAGAGCCGGGGCAGCATGTAATCATCCAGTACGTCCGGGGGCACCTGGCCTTCAGTGAAGGCCGGCTTCAGGAGGCCATAGACGTGCTGGAAGATGCTGCCTCGGTTGGCCAGAAACGCCGGGACCATATTGTCTTCGAACCTCCGGCCAGCTCCGCCCTCCTGGCCCGCTGCTACCTGGCCACAGGGCATCCCGAAAAAGCCCGGGCGTGCCTTGGCTCACCGGACGACATTCGCTTTACCAATCCGCTCAACCGTGAGCAGAACCTGATCAGCACGGCCAGGGTTATGGTCGCCATGGGGGAACCGGAACAAGCGCAGGCGATACTGGCAGACCTGATACCGGCGGCTGAGCGCAATGCGCACAACCGGCACCTGGTGGAAATTCTGCTGGTTTATGGAGAGGCCCTGGTTGCCCGGAATCAACATGAAGAGGCGGTTCGCATGTTCAGTCGGGCCGTCGCCAGGGCAATGGATGCGGGGTTCATGCGGCTGTTTGCCGAGGAAAGTCAGTCTTTGCGTAAACAGTTATTGAATCTTCCTGATCTGAAGGCTCCCGGAACCTGGAACCAGACAATCCTGACCATGCTTCAGGAGCGCGAAGAAAGTGCGCCGATGGCCGCTGTGAATCCGGCTGAACCAGCCGTCGATCCATCTTCTGATAATCGGGATAACGCCCCCACCCCACTACCGGAACCTCTGAGCCAGCGGGAAATGGAAGTGCTGCGGCTGATTAACGAGGGCCATGCGAATAAGGAAATTGCGACAAAGATGAACGTTGCCCCGGCCACGGTTAAGGCGCATATCCGCAACCTGTACGGCAAGCTGGGTGTGGGCCGGCGCACCGAGGCACTGGCCCGGGCGCGGGAACTGGGCCTGCTGAACGTGTGAGCATAAGGCGGTATTTTTGTGATGTGCCTCTCACTTCCCTTCAACTTTCTAAGCCTGCTACGCCCTTTGGACGATCCAATTACGCCCCTTCATCCCCTATTATTAATCCAACGATGAGGGAACGCCTCATTACGAATTCTGAAACTTCAGGCCTTCAGATTTCTTGTTCCGCGTTATTTCGACGCCCGGGTTCATAAGGACCCTTCTTGATAAGAGCCACCCATATGGGTTGGCTCTTTTTTT
>CAYUTG010000130.1:0-8085 GCA_964447555.1 uncultured Marinobacter sp. | reverse complement strand
GGAGCGTAAATTCAGCCAGACAGATAACCTCTGGGACGATGCGATTCTGCACTCGCTCAGAAAACCGGTGGTCGCGTTTGTATGGCTTCAGGGTGTGTATTGGGCGGCTGAAATAGCTCACTACTATTCGGAAGCCGAAATTTTTAAAGCCAACGACACAGTCCTGCAGGTCGGCTTTATCTGGATTGTCGTGTGGGCCATTCTGGCGTTTATCAAAGAGGGTGAGAAAATTCTGGTCTCACCGGTAAAAATGAAAAAGCCGATGGACTACACCACGGTGAATGCGGTCAGCAAGCTG
This sequence comes from uncultured Marinobacter sp., assembly GCA_964447555.1. Classification (GTDB taxonomy): domain Bacteria; phylum Pseudomonadota; class Gammaproteobacteria; order Pseudomonadales; family Oleiphilaceae; genus Marinobacter. Next base: position 7,787 of record CAYUTG010000130.1, on the reverse strand, counting down.
TCCCGGGCTGTTGTGATCATCACCGCCGTGCTGATTGCTTTGCAATCTCTCGGCTACAGCATTTCCGGTGTCCTTGCCTTTGGCGGTGTGGGCGGCATTGCGATCGGTTTTGCGGCCAAAGATCTGCTGGCCAACTTCTTTGGCGGTTTTATTATTCACCTTGACCGACCCTTTAAAGTGGGCGACTGGGTGCGCTCGCCAGACAGGAATATTGAAGGCACGGTTGAGCATATCGGCTGGCGGCTGACAACCATTCGTACCTTTGATCAGCGCCCGCTTTATGTACCCAATGCGACATTCACAACGATTGCGGTAGAGAACCCTTCCCGCATGTTCAACCGGCGCATCAGTGAAACAATCGGAATCCGTTTTGCCGATGTCAGCCAGATGGGGGAGATTGTCTCGGACATCCGCTCAATGCTTGAAAATCACGAAGACATTGAAGCCGAGCAGCGTACATTGATCGTTAATTTCGTTGCCATATCCAGTTCCTCGCTGGATATCATGATTTATACGTTTACGAAAACTACCCAGTGGGTGAAGTTTCATGAGATCAAGCAGGATGTTCTTCTGAAGATCAGTGACATCATTGAGAGCCACGGAGCTGAGGTTGCCTACCCGTCCCGGGCGCTCTATTTGCCTGATGGTCTGCAGGTCACCGGGAAAACCGGTACGGATGCAGAAACAGAGAAGGAACCGGATTCGGAACAGGGTTCAGAAACCGGAGCATCAGACAATAACCGGCAGCCAGAAAGCAACGGGGAGCAGAAATGACATCGGAAGCGCCGCGCAGCCCTGTGGGTATCATTGGTGGAACCGGGCTGACTACCCTCTCGGGACTGGAGATTACCGGTGAACAACTGATTGAAACTCAGTGGGGGCAACCATCGGCGGCCTTGGTTGAGGGGCATCTGGGCGGTCAGCCTGTTGTATTTCTGTCCAGGCATGGCAACCCCCATCGTATTCCTCCTCATCAGGTAAATTACCGCGCCAATATTCAGGCGCTCTACAACGCCGGTGTGCGTACGGTGGTTGGTGTGAATGCCGTAGGAGGCATTCGCCGGGATATGGCGCCAGCTCATATTGTGATTCCGGATCAGATTATTGACTACACCTGGGGCCGTGCCAGCACGTTTTTTGAGGGGGAAACCGGGGTACAGCATATTGATTTCACCTGGCCTTATGACCATGAGTCACGTGAGCTTCTGATAAGCGCTGCCGGCCTGTTGAAGTTGCCTTGCTCCCACTCGGGTGTTTATGGCGCAACACAGGGGCCCCGGCTGGAAACCGCCGCGGAAATTACGCGGATGGAGCGTGATGGCTGCGATCTGGTAGGTATGACTGGCATGCCTGAAGCTGCACTGGCGGCAGAACTGGGCATGCGTTATGTGTGTCTGGGGCTGGTGGTCAACCGGGCTGCCGGAAAGTCAGACCACATTATCACCATGGCAGAAATCGAGCAGGCCATTGATCAGGGCATGTCCCGGGTCAGGAGCCTGCTCGAAACGTCGATAACGGGGCTTGGTGCCCTTACGGCTCTGCCTCAATCTTCTTGAAGAAAACCAGCACGCCGATGGTGGGGGAGTCCAGAAAATGTATTTCTTCACTGCGCATGCGCCGGGTTTCACGAATCCAGGTCAGTAGTTCGAGCGGGGCCGTGCCTGAGATCTGTGGCGCCTGAGCCTGCTTGTCTGCATCGGTTATGCCCGTTGCAAGATCAGCCAGACTGCCTGTTTCCGGACTGCTTTCGGGCTGCTCTGCAGGCACTTCGGGCTGATCAGACGCCGGTGGGGTGGGCGCAAGCTGCCAGTGGTTCAGGTGTACGCCAACGTGAAGGTAACGCTGGCGGTCGACGGTTATTGTGCCTTCTATCTCGCGGGTGTCTGCCCCTTCAAGCCATTTTCCTATCTCCACCCTTAGTGGTGTGCCTTTGTAGTCCGGCGGAAAGGCTTCGTACCATCCGGCCCGCATAAGCACATGGTAGTGGCCGCTGCGCTCAAGCCGGTTGGCGGCGTTGTTCAGGTAAAGCTCGCTGGCCGGCACCAGGTCCAGAGTACTTTCCGGTGTGCCATCTTTTCCAACCGCCCATAGGATGTCAGGTGTTTCCGGCGTTGGCTCAACCTTGTGGTTTGCCATGTGCTCTGTGACCTCATCCGGGCTGATAATGCGTTCCAGGATCACAAACTCTGCACGGTAATAGTCCGCCGGAATGCTGTCGCTTTCGGGGGTTGCCTGCTGAGCATGGCCGGCCAGTGAAAGGGTGAGTAACAGGGCTGCTGTCAGTGCGCGGGCCATCGGTCGGTTCCAGCGGTTAGGGTTGATCTGCAAAAGGAGCTTCTCCACATGTGATTCAGGGCATTCAGGAGGCGGCTGAAACCCGTTTTTCAGGGGTCAGTTCGCTCAGCATTTCGCCAATGCCAGCGAGTTTACCATTGCTGGAGGTGTCGTTCAGCCGAAAGCGGAAGCTGTTTGCACCTTCCAGCCGGTACTGGCCCGGTGAGGATTGCATTTTTTTAACCAGTATCAAAGGATCTACACAGGTGGTGTTGCCGAACTCCAGCCGCGCCCATTCCTTGCCAGCATCTATTTTGACGATGCCCAGCGCTTCTGCCTGCAGGCGCAACTCTGCCTGACGAATCATGTTTTTAGCAGGTTCGGGTAATAATCCGAAGCGGTCAATCATTTCAACCTGAAGTTCTTTTAATGCGCCTTTGTTGTCCACACTGGCTATGCGCTTATAGAGCATCAGGCGGTTATGGACATCGGGCAGGTAATCGTCCGGAATCAGGGCCGGAATTCTCAGGTTCATTTCTGTGCCATGGTTCAGTGGCAGTTCCGCATTTGGAGTGCGTCCCTCACGAATGGCCGCTACGGCTTCATCCAGAAGCTGCATGTACAAAGTGAAACCAATGCTTTCAATCTGGCCGCTCTGTTCTTCGCCCAGTAGCTCACCCGCACCACGTATTTCCAGATCATGGGTGGCCAGCATGAACCCTGCTCCCAGATCCTGGGCTTCGGAAATCGCGTCCAGCCGCTTTCTGGCATCTGCACTGATGGCCTTTGGGGGCGGGGTCAGCAGGTAAGCGTAAGCCTGATGGTGTGAACGGCCAACCCGGCCTCTCAGCTGGTGAAGCTGTGCCAGCCCGAATTTATCAGCGCGGGCGATGATGATGGTATTGGCGCTGGGGATGTCGATGCCGGTTTCAATGATGGTTGAGCACACCAGCACGTTGAAGCGTTTGTGGTAAAAATCGGACATTACCTGCTCAAGGGCCCGCTCCCGCATCTGCCCATGCGCCACCGCTACCCGCGCTTCGGGAATAAGCTGGCGAAGGTCTTCGGCGGCTTTCTCGATGGTGGCGACATCATTATGGAGGAAATACACCTGGCCGCCCCGCAGAATCTCACGAAGAATGGCTTCCTTGACCATGGCGTTGTCACGTTGGCGCACAAAGGTTTTTACCGAAAGCCGGCGGGCCGGTGGAGTGGCAATAATCGATAAATCCCGCAGATGGCCCATGGCCATGTTCAGGGTGCGTGGAATGGGGGTTGCCGTCAGGGTGAGCATGTCCACTTCCGCACGCAGTGCTTTCAGCTTTTCTTTCTGCTGCACGCCAAAGCGGTGTTCTTCGTCAATAATCACAAGCCCAAGGTTCTTGAACCGGATATCGCCCTGCAGCAGCTTGTGGGTACCGATCACAATATCCGCCTTACCATTTTCAATGGCTTCCAGTGCTTTATTGGTCTGGCTTGTGCTGCGGAAACGGCTGAGTAATTCCACGTTAACCGCGGTATTGGAGAAACGGTCCCGGAACGAATCGTAATGCTGCTGGGCCAGAAGGGTAGTAGGTACCAGTACGGCGACCTGCTTGCCTGAATAGGTGGCTATGAAGGCGGCTCGCATGGCCACTTCGGTTTTTCCAAAGCCAACATCGCCGCACACCAGGCGGTCCATCGGTCGTTCACTGGTCATGTCTTCAATTACTGACAGAATCGCTACTTCCTGGTCGGGGGTTTCCTCAAACGGAAAGCTGGCGGCAAAGGCGCGATAAGCGTCTTTGGGGTTTTCAAAGCTGAACCCCTTGCGGGCCTCTCGTCGGGCGTACACATCGAGCAGTTCTGCTGCGGTATCACGAACCTTTTCCAGCGCTTTTTGCTTGGCGTTGCTCCAGCGTTCGGTACCCAGCTTGTGCAGGGGGGCGTGCTCAGTGTCACTTCCAGCGTAGCGGGAAATCAGGTGCAAGCTGGACACGGGAACGTACAGCTTCGAACCTCCGGCGTATTCCAGCATCAGGAACTCGCTGGGCTGGTTATCGACATTGATGGTTTCCAGGCCCTGATAACGGCCCACCCCATGATCAATATGCACCACGGGCGAACCAATGCGCAGTTCGGCCAGGTCCCGGTAGCCGGCATCGTTGGCTTCGGTAGGCTTCTCTCTGCGCCGGCGCTGTAGCACCCGTTCGCCAAACAGCGCGGTCTCTGTAATCAGGGCGAGCCGTTGACTGCCCAGTACCAGCCCCTGCTCCATAGGCGCAATGGTAATGCCGAGTGTGCAATTCTGATCGTCAAGAAAGGTCTGCCAGCTGTCGTGAGTTTCCGGCCTGAGCTTGTGGTCTCCAAGGCTCTCAATCAGTGCCTCCCGCCGGCCTGACGATTCTGCACAAATCAGCACCCGGCCGCCGAAATCCCGGATAAAACGGTTCAGTTTCCCGGCGGGCTCTGCGGCACGCCCATTCATGGCAATGTCAGGAAGGCTTTCCGCAGAGCAGTTAACGGCGCCGGAGCCAGTCACAGCTTCGTTGGTAAGTGTGACGCGGGGAAACGCCTTCAGGTGCCTGAACAGCTCATCCTGCAGTAAAAACAGTTCAGCCGGCGGCAGAATCGGGCGCAGCAAATCGTGGCGGCGGTCTTCGTATCGGGCACGGGCGTCTGCGTCAAAGATGCGGACTGCCTCATTCAGCCCACTGGCGGTAAAGACATGGGTAGTGGCTGGCAGGTAATCAAACAGCGTGGCCGTTTCATCGAAAAACAGCGGCAGATAGTACTCAATACCCGGTGGGGTGATGCCATGGGTGACATCCTGATAAACCGGCGCATCTTTGTCCGCACGGGGAAAATGCTCAAACCAGCGGTTGCGGAAGCCGGAGCGTGCCTCTTTGTGCCAGGGGAATTCATACGCCGGCAGCAACTCAACGGATTCTATGCGTTCGAGAGACCGCTGGGTTTCAGGAACGAAGGTGCGCAGCGTTTCAATTTCATCGTCAAAAAGGTCGATGCGGTAGGGGTGGCTGGCCCCCATCGGGAATATATCCAGGATGGCCCCCCGCACCGCGTATTCGCCATGTTCGTACACGTTGTCTGCGTGGCGATAACCCGCGGCCTCCAGTTGCATGCGCCAGCTGTCAATGTTCAGCGCCTGGCCCACTTTCAGGAGAAGCGTGTTGCCCTGAAGGTAGTCAACTGGCGGCAGACGGTGCATCAGTGTGCGTGCCGGCACCACCAAAACAGCGTGGGCGGTTGTGGGCAGCCGGTGCAGTGTGCGGATACGCCGCGACGTAATGTCCTGATGGGGGGAAAACAGGTCGTAAGGGAGGGTTTCCCAGTCTGGCAGTGATAGCAGTTCCAGCCCGTCTACCGTTATGGCTGGTTCCTGATCGTCTGTGGGCAGGCCCAGAAAAAAGCGCATGGCCTGCTCAAGGTGCAGGGCATCTGCCGTGCTGTGGGTGACCACCAAAGTAAGGCCTTTGTGGGCGCGGGCACTTTCGCAGATGGCCAGAGCATCGCTGCTGCCGTGTAGTTGACCCCAGGTTCGGTGATCGGCTGCTTTTTCAGGGAATTCCGGGGCTATCAACGGCTTGGGCAACATGGAAACGGACGCACCTTGGTTCATGGGCTGGATTGGACTCGTTCTGTCAGTCTGCCGGCGGGCGGCAAGATGCGTATTCTAACGCCCGCCAGAGGTGGTGTCATGGGGGCGCCAAAGGCAGGTGTTGCGGAGAAGTGCTGAATGAATCGAACCCGTTGACAGGGTAGGGACTGTCCGTATTTGCCGTGGGGCTGTATAAGTTGGATAATGTGCGCCCGAAATTACCCCAGTGCTATACAGAGGTTCCCAACCGTGAGTCACGAGCAGATTAAACAGCACCTGTCTAACTGGACGGAAAGAGAATCCACCGCGGAGGCCATGATTCCGCTGATCGGAAGGCTTTACCGTAAAAACAACGTTGTCACGTCTGTTTACGGTCGCGCCATTATTAATCAATCGGTTATTGATATTATCCGCGCTCACCGCTTTGTACGCCAGGTGGAAGACAACGAGCTGTCTGTCTGCGATACCCTGTCAATCCTGAAGGCCATGGACACTCTGGAGCTTGGCCGGGCGCACGTCGATATCGGCAAGCTGGCCGTGCAGTTCAAAGCCGAAGGCGGCGATCTTGTTGAGTTTCTCAAGAAGGAACTTGGCCCCGTTGTGGGACAGTATGCCGCGGAATCTGCCGGGCAGGATGATAACGACACAAAAGATGTCGTGCTTTATGGCTTTGGCCGGATTGGGCGGCTTCTTGCCCGCATCCTGATCGAGAAGGCCGGCGGTGGTGAGAACCTGCGCCTGCGCGCTATCGTTGTGCGTGACGGAGGCGCTGAGAGCGACCTGGATAAGCGCGCCAGCCTGTTGCGTCGTGACTCGGTTCATGGGCCATTCAATGGCACCATAACCGTGAACAAGGAAGAGTCGGCACTGATAGCTAATGGTAACTATATCAAGGTGATCTATTCCGATGGTCCGGACAAGGTCGATTACACCCAGTATGGCATCAGCAACGCCATTGTAATTGACAACACCGGTAAGTGGCGTGATGAGGCAGGGCTTGGCCTGCACCTGAAGTCCAAGGGTGTGAGCCGGGTTATCCTGACGGCGCCCGGTAAGGGCAATATCAAAAATATCGTTTACGGTATTAATAACGACTGGATTACCGATGATGACAAGATTTTGTCGGCGGCGTCCTGCACAACAAACGCCATCACGCCGGTGCTGAAGGCGATTGACGATGAGTTTGGCATCGAGAACGGTCATGTTGAAACGGTGCATTCTTATACAAACGACCAGAATCTTATCGACAACTATCATAAGGGCAGCCGCCGGGGCCGCAGTGCTCCGCTGAATATGGTTATTACCGAAACAGGTGCTGCCAAGGCCGTGTCTAAAGCCTTGCCTGAACTGGAAGGTAAGCTGACAGGCAACGCTATCCGGGTGCCTACGCCAAACGTGTCCATGGCGATTCTGAACCTCAATGTGAAGAAAGAGGTTGATGTTCAGCGGGTAAATGATTATCTGCGGGATATGGCTCTGCACTCGCCGCTGCAGAAGCAGATCGATTATGTGAACTCGCCGGAAGTGGTGTCCACCGATTTTGTGGGTTCCCGCCATGCCGGCGTTGTGGATGCGCAGGCCACCATTGCCAGTGGCAATCGGGTAATCCTGTATGTCTGGTATGACAACGAGTTTGGTTACAGTGCCCAGGTTGTTCGGGTGGTGAATCAGATGGCTGGTGTTGCTCACTGCTCTTTCCCGAGTGTGTCCGGGGCAGATAAGTATATGCCCTCATACTGATCACACTTCAGCCGGGTGCAAGCCCGGAGTATTTCTCAAAACCCCCGTCAGCATCTGTTGTCGGGGGTTTTGTTTATTAAAATTGTGACTTGTCAGGTTTACGTTTGGGCACAAACCTATTCGGCAATCCGGTGGAAATAAATTCCCTTAATCACTATAATTGGCGCGATTTTGG
>CAYUTG010000129.1:0-8143 GCA_964447555.1 uncultured Marinobacter sp. | reverse complement strand
CGGTCAGTGTCCATCCAGTCAAAGACGGCGTTGATCCGCAGTTCCGGCACTCGCCGTGAGGACCTGCTGATGAGCGAAGCCGATATCCAGCGTGTGTGGATTCTGCGCAAGCTGCTGCACTCCATGGATGACGACACCGCCGCCATTGAGTTCTTGCTCGATAAACTGAAAGACACCAAGACCAACGACGAGTTCTTCCAGTCGATGAAGCGTCGCTGATCGGACAATGTGCGCGCCGATCGCGGCCAGATCCTGAGCATAATTGATATGAGCTGCGGTTAACTGGTGACTGGAAGAACGCGGTGAGGGCCTGCTTTCCCAGACTGTGTCTTGCCATGGATGGCAAGACCAAGCCCCCAGGGATGGGTTCACGGCGTGTCTGGGAAAGCAGGCCCTCACTGCGTTCCAAACGCAAGGTCGGAAGTCTGGAGAGCGACGAACTCCGAAACACGAGGCTATTCAGGAGCGGAGCCCACGATGAAATACAACGATCTGCGGGACTTCATTGATCAGTTGGAAAAACTGGGAGAGCTGAAACGCATCTCAGTGGAAGTTGATCCCCATCTGGAAATGACCGAAATCTGCGACCGCACATTGCGGGCAGGTGGGCCGGCCCTGCTGTTTGAAAACCCCAAAGGCTATGACATACCCGTTCTCGCGAACCTGTTTGGTACACCGCGGCGGGTTGCGCTGGGCATGGGGCAGGACGAAGTGTCAGCGTTGCGGGAGGTTGGCAAGTTGCTGGCGTTTCTGAAAGAGCCAGATCCGCCCAAGGGCTTCAAAGATGCCATCGAAAAACTGCCGCTGTTCCGGCAAGTCATGCGCATGAGCCCCAAAGTGCTCAGGTCTGCGCCCTGTCAGGATATTGTTATAGAGAAAGACAAGGTCGACCTGTACCAGATACCGGTTCAGCACTGCTGGCCGGCCGATGCCGGGCCGCTTGTCACCTGGCCGCTGGTGATCACCCGCGGGCCGGACAAAGAACGGCAGAACCTGGGGATTTACCGGCAGCAGGTGATTGGCCGTAACCGCCTGATCATGCGCTGGCTGAGCCACCGCGGGGGCGCGCTGGATTTCCAGGCGTTCCAGAAGGCAAACCCGGGCCAGCCGTACCCGGTTGCTGTCGCCCTGGGGGCTGACCCGGCCACGATTCTGGGCGCTGTTACCCCAGTGCCGGATTCACTCTCAGAGTATGCCTTCGCGGGCTTGCTGCGGGGAAGCCGAACCGAACTGGTCAAGGCAGGCCTGAGCGACTTGCAGGTGCCCGCGAGTGCTGAAATTGTGCTGGAAGGGTTTATCTACCCGGATGATATGGCCCCGGAAGGGCCGTTTGGCGATCACACCGGGTATTACAACGAAGTCGACCAGTTCCCGGTGTTTACGGTTGAGCGGATTACCCACCGTAAAGATCCGATTTACCACAGCACCTATACCGGCCGGCCGCCTGACGAGCCCGCGATTCTGGGCGTGGCGCTGAACGAAGTGTTTATCCCTATATTGCAGAAGCAGTTCCCGGAAATTGTGGATTTCTACCTGCCTCCGGAAGGCTGCTCTTACCGTCTTGCTGTGGTGACCATGAAAAAACAATACCCCGGCCATGCCAAGCGGGTAATGATGGGCGTATGGTCTTTCCTGCGGCAGTTTATGTACACCAAGTTTGTAATTGTTACCGATGATGACGTTAATGCCCGGGACTGGAAAGATGTGATCTGGGCAATGACCACCCGGATGGACCCCTCCCGTGATACCACACTGGTGGAAAGTACGCCGATAGATTATCTGGATTTTGCCTCGCCGGTATCCGGGCTGGGCTCAAAAATGGGTATGGACGCCACCAACAAATGGCCTGGTGAAACAGACCGGGAATGGGGTACGCCTATCACCATGACTAGCGAAGTCAGGCAACGGGTGGATGAACTCTGGGACAGCCTGGGCATTGAAATCGGCCAGGCTCGCCCTGAGTAACCAGAGGCCTGGTGTGCATCAGATTACCCTGTCACCCTCCGGCCTGGCGTTTACCGCTGCCGAAGGTGAAGACTTACTCAGTGCCGCAAAGCACGCGGGCATTGAAGTTCCTGCGGCCTGCCGCAATGGTGTATGTGAGCTTTGTGAGGCCAGGCTGCTGTCTGGCCAGGTTCGCAACACCCGAAACCAACAAATGATACCGGTCGGAGAGCCTCTGATGCTGTGCAGAAGTCAGGCGTTCAGCGACCTTGAACTGGAGATAAGCGCCGTTATGGCAGCCGGAAATACCCAACCCCGCAAGTTTCAGGCGAAGGTCGTGGATGTTCGTTCCATGAATCACGATGTGTATCGTGTTGAACTTCAGCTACCCCGCCGCCGTGAACTGTCGTTCCATGCGGGCCAGTATTTGTCGGTGAATCTTCCGGATGCCGAGCCCTGCTATTTTTCCATTGCCAGCAGTCCGGCAGAGCCACATATTGAGCTGCACATTCAGGCCTCTCCTGACTGGGTGTCGGCCCGGAAAGTTATTGATGCACTGACGTCCGGTAACAACGTAACGCTGGAAATGCCCCATGGCCGGGCCTGCCTGGCGGCTGCACCGGATAAACCACTGGTGCTGGTTGCCGCAGGTACGGGCTTTGCGCAAATGAAAAGCCTGATTGACTATCTTCGGGCAACATCCTTTACCCAGCCCGTCACGTTGTTCTGGGGCGTGCGTCACCATGAAGATATGTACTTGCGCAGCCTGGCGAAGCAGTGGGCACAGGAGTCATCCCGGTTTTCATTTCTGCCCATCGTCGGCGACGATGATGATAATGACTGGAGTGGCCACCACGACCAACTGACACGCTCAGTTCTGGCTTCGGGGCTTGACTGGAAAAGCGTAGACGTGTTCGCCAGCGGGTCACCAACGATGGTTTACAGCCTGCTGGACGCGCTGGCTGAGGCTGGCCTGCCTCAGCAGGCGTTCCATTCTGATGTGCTGGAGTACGCCCCCAGAATGAAGCAGGGGTCAGAACTTTAGTTCTGACCCCACCACCTCACGCCCGGGGCATTGGCAGTTCAGGTAATCCGTTATCTCTGGCCAGCCCCTGCATCATCAGTTTTACGCTGGCCTCTTCTTCACCCATATGGGCCGTCAGCCGGCTCAGTTCCGCCAGAGTCTCACGCTTGCGACGCAGTTTCAGGCTGGTTTCAAAGTATTCCCTGGCTTTGCCCCAGAGCTCATTGCGCAGGCTTAGCCGGCCGAGTGCCAGCAGCAGTTCGGCGTTGTTGGGCCGGTCTTGCAGCCACTGTTCTGCCATCAGCAGTTGCTCGTCCGGCTTTTGCCCCTGCACGCGCCCATAGAGGTTAACAAGTTCATCACTCCAGTGATTGCGCAATACCTTGCGCAGGAGGGTCTCGGTTTGCGCTTCGTCACCCAGGTCAGCGAGCAGGCGGGCATAGTCCCGGATTGTGAACTCGTCCCGGCGCAGGAACCCCGGAAGCTCGTCCCACAGACGGGTAAGGGGCTCCAGTGATGCCTCCGGATTTTCTTTCTGGCGGCGACGACAGTCTTCCGCGGCAGATTCCAGCAGGTTCTGCCAGACCAGACGTTGCAACTCGTTAAACTCGTCTACCGGAAGCACATCCCGCTTCTGCAGCTCCGGTAACAGCTTTGACAATTCGCGCCAGTCTTCCAGCCGAAGGTAGGTGTTTTTCAGCAATTTGAGAACAAACGGGTGGTGCGGCGACTGTTTGCGTAGCCGGATCAGGGTAGCAAGCGCCTGTTCCAGGCGATTGCCTGCCAGTTGCAGCTGCGCCTGGGTAATGCCGACCGCCATGTCTGAGCCGGGTGTGCTTTCAAACGCTTTGCGCAGCAGTTCGTCTACCGCTTCGTAATCGCCGGTTTCAAATGAAGCCTGGGCAGCGGCCAGATAGTTGATCAGCGGGGTGTCGGCATGGCTGGCGGAAGCCGTAAGCAGTTTTCGTGCTCTTGGCCAGTTGCCTTCTGCCAGTGCCAGCAGGCCCTGAGTGGTGCGGCGGCGAGCCCGCCGTTCGCTGCCTCTGGCCAGCCAGCCGGCCATCATGCCGGTGCCATGGCGAAACCGGCGAAACAGACCAAGGCCAACCACAATCAGTGCCACCAGGGTAATCAGCAGCACAAGGCCTACCCAGAAGTTGGTTTCAATCAAATAATGACCAAGGCTGATCCGGATATACCCCAGGTCATACTGCAGCCCGAGTGACAGGCCGGTGCCGATCAGCAGCGCCAGCAGAATAATGAGTAACAGGCGAATCATGAATCATCGCCTCCGCTGGCTTTGCCGGTATCAGCGCCATTATCCGCGTGGTCGCCAGGTGCCAGCCGGCCGGCCAGCCGGGCCTTGAGTAAGGCGAGCGATTTGCTGATGTCTGGCAGCGTAGGGTCAACGTCGCGGCTGGCCAGCTCCGCCAGTGTTTCAGACAGCGCGGCAACCTGGGGGTTGCCCGCATCGTACCAGTCATCAATGGTGTCCCGGGCCTTGGTCAATGCCCGCTGATACAGGGCCTGATTACCCCGGAGCACGGCCATCTCGGCTTCCTCCAGCATCAGTTGCAGGTTAAGGCGCGCATAGGCACTCTGGTCCGGAGAGAGCAGGGGCTCTACCGGTTCATCCATACGCCGGACCACAACAATCTGCATCAGCGTGGCTTTGAATCGGCTCCAGGCACGGGCCAGCAGGCCAGGGTCTCCGGCTGGCTCCGCCTGTTCGCCGGTATCGGCAACAAATCCGGGAGCCTGCTCATTGATCAGTGCCTGATCGGTCAGCTGGTGAATGCTGTTGATTGCCGCTTCCAGTTTCAGATACAGCCCGGTCCGGTCTACATCGCTGATGCTCTTCAGGGCGAGAATCTCCCGGGCAAGCTGCTGGCGCACCGGGTAGACCCCGATATCGTCGGATTCTTTCAGTACGTCATCTGCGGATTCCAGTGCTGAGAAAGCACCACGAATGTCTTTTTCGACCAGCAGTCGCTGATTGGCGATGCGCAGCAGATACTCGGCCTCTGCAAGCAGCCAGTCTGTTCGCGTCCGGTTTCCCGCTTCAAGCAGTTCCCGGGCATTATGATCAATTTGTCTGCGCTGGGTGGCAATCAGTTCCCGTTGAGCAGAGAGCTTTTCTTCAAGCGCCTGAAGCCGCTGCCCTTGCTGACTGTCACGCTCACCGTAAAGACTTTGCAGGTGAGTGGTGCTTTGCTGCAGGTCCATCAGGGTCTGCTGTACAGACCGCTGATTGTTCCATTGTTGCCAGCTCCACAATGCCAGTGCGAGGGCAATCACCAGGGCGATCAGCGTAATCAGCCACAGGGGCCAGAGTTTCTGGCGCACGGCTGGCTCTTGGGGAATGGTGGCGGGCAGTTGTTTTGTTGTTTCAGTCACGGGCGTCCTTACTTGGCTGTTCCGGAGCCACCGTTCCGGCCGGTGAGTTGCATCGCAACAGTGGCCACTATGTCGTTATCGGCAAGGCTTCCTGGTATACACGGATGTTTAAAGCCCGCAGCGCGAGCGATATCGGCGACCCGTTCAGCGGGCACAATCAATAAACTATCCAACAGATTATGGCTGTTATTCGCACAGAGTGCGACGAGATTGTTCACGGTTCCCCCGGACAGTGCCACGACGGCCTCGGGTGCAAACTCCCCGAATGCATTGCGAATGTCGCTGGCTGTGTAGTCAGGAATGAATCGTTCGTAGAGTGATAATGCCGTAACGCGCGCGCCACGAGCTTCCAGTGTTTTATAAATCAGCTCGCGCCCGGTATCCGCTCTTGCCAGTAATACCTTGTCGTTATCTATACGTGCCAGAGAAGGTAACGCTAGCAGGTCTTCGCTGGTCCAGCCAGTGGCCGGTTTGCGCACGGCCAGGCCGTGTTCTGCGAGCACGGCCGCCGTGCCTGAGCCCACAGCATACCAGCGTATTCCCGTTGGAATCTGAGGCCACCAGGTGTCCAGCTCTGCCAGCAGCAGGCGGGCGGCATAGGGGCTGACGGTAACAATATGGGCAAACTGATCCAGGTTCAGAATCAGTGTGCGCCGTTGGGGCGTTTCCGGCACCGGACGACGACCGACAAGCGGGAACACCCGTACCTGCGCACCCGCTGCCTGAAAGCAGGCGGCCAGTCTGGAGGCTTCGGGGTCGGGCCGGCAAATCAGAACTCGCCGGTTCTTTAAATCCGGCTGCTCAGACAGGGGTGTGACCATAGATATCGGCCAGTATTTTGTCGGCACCCAGCGCCAGCAGATCTTCTGCCAGTTCCCGGCCCAGGCGTTCGCCTTCATCGCGTGGTGCACGCCCTTCTACCCGGAGAATCTGGCTGCCATCGACGGCACCCACCAGGCCGCGAAGCCAGAGTGTGTGTTCATCTTCCAGCAGGGCATAGGCGGCGATGGGCACCTGACAGCCACCTTCAAGGCGGCGGTTGAGTGCCCGCTCAGCCGTTACCTTGTCCCAGGTGTCCCGGTGTTTCAGCGGGGCAAGCATGTCCAGCAGCTCCTGATCGTCGAGCCGGCACTCAATGCCCAGCGCGCCCTGGCCTACGGCTGGCAGCGAGATGGTGTCGGGTATGGCGTAGCGAATCCGGTCGTGAAAGCCCAGGCGCTTGAGGCCGGAGCTGGCCAGCACAATGGCGTTGTAATCGCCGGCATCCAGCTTGGCCAGGCGGGTGTTGACATTTCCCCGCAGAACGCGGATCTCAAGATCGGGCCGGTAGGCGCGCAGCTGAGATTCCCGGCGCAGACTGGCTGTGCCAACAACCGCGCCTTCTGGCAGGGCATCGACATTGGCGTAGTCGTTACTGACAAACGCATCGGTCGGGTCTTCCCGTTCACAGATAGCCGCCAGGCCAAGGCCTTCCGGGAAGGCCATGGGAACGTCTTTCATGGAGTGTACGGCCAGGTCGGCGCGGCCATCGAGCATGGCTTCTTCCAGTTCTTTGACAAACAGGCCTTTACCACCAATTTTGGCCAGTGGTACATCAAGAATCTTGTCGCCCTGGGTTTTGATCTTGATGAGTTCCACGCTCACATTGTCATTCAGCCGTTCCAGCTCAGCCTTGATGAATTCTGCCTGCCAGAGCGCCAGTGCGCTGCTGCGGGTTGCGATGCGAAGAATACGTTTGGACATGGCACTCTCTGTCGGGTAGGAAAATGTTCGCCAAGGTTACAACGTGGCGGAAAAAAAGTCCCGTCGATCAGCCTGGCTGATGTTCCTGCAGCCATTGCTTTACATGGCCGGCGGTGCGGCGGCTGACCGGCAATTCACCCTGACCATCGCGAAGTACAATCATATTCTGGCCGGTGGGTGTGCGCCTTAATGCCTGAATGAAGCGTACGCCAACCAGAGTCTGTCGGTGACTGCGCAGCAGATGCTGGGGGTAGGCACTTTCCAGTTCCTTGAGGGTGTAGTCGCACAGGGTTTCACCGCCGGTATGGTGCAGGGTTACGTATTTCTGGTCGGCCTGGCAATAAAGAATGTTGGCCAGATCAATTAACTCGGTACCCCGATGGGTGCGTACGGCAATCTGATCGTTATTCTGTTCGGTTTTGCCGGTCAGGGTCTGTAACTGCACCCGGTTGATGCGGCCAGCCTTGCCAAGGGCTTCCGCCAGCGCTTCTTTACGCACAGGCTTGAGTAAATAGGCAATGGCCTGAACATCGAAAGCCTGAATGGCGTAGTGGTCGTACGCGGTACACAGAACCAGCGCGGGCGGGTTGTCCAGTTGGCTCAGGCGGGCGGCCGCCTCCATGCCATCCATGCCCGGCATGCGAATATCCAGTAGCAGAATATCCGGCTCCAGTTTGGCGACCTGTGCCAGAGCGTCGTTTCCGTCCGTGGCTTCACCGCACACCTGGTAGCCGGGCAGGGCATCAACAAGCCGTTGCAGGCGCTCCCGGGCCAGTGGCTCGTCGTCGACAATCAGAATGCGCTTGGGTGGTTGAGCATTGGTGTTCATGGCCGTTGTCAGTTTCTCCCGGGTTGCAATGCCTGGCTGCCGGCTGTTTGCCGGGGCAGCCTGAGCGTCACAGTGTAAATGTCGCCCTGATGGCTGTTTTTGAGCACCGCTGGTTCACCAAAAAGGGCTTGCAGGCGTGACTGGATGTTCGCCAGTGCCATGCGATTACCATCGTGCTGGCTGTGGTTGTGGCCGGGTTTCGGGTT
>CAYUTG010000128.1:0-8271 GCA_964447555.1 uncultured Marinobacter sp. | reverse complement strand
AGGTGCAGGGAGGGCCGTCTGAAAGGCGGCTATGGGCCAGGTTGCTCATGGTGACGTTCCTTATCAATGGCTGAGAGAAGCTTCTTGCTTCAATAGATACAGATTGTAGCGAGCCTGACGGTTGATGTCGCACCAGTTGTTCCAGCAAGCCGTTCCTGAATACACTGCAGGCGTATTATTTATAAATCACAAATCAGGCAAGCTGAAAAACAGATTTATAACCTGGATGCCGATAGTCGTATAACGCCACAGAGGGGTTACTATGAACATTTTAATTGGTGGGGGAACAGGGTTTGTTGGTTCTGCTCTGGCGGCGCACCTGTTAGCCGCAAATCAGCGCGTAACCATTAAAACCCGGCGTACCGATATTGACGGCGAGCGAATCAAATATATCAATCGATTTGATCAGGTCAGCCCTGGTGAAACATTCGATGTGGTCATTAATTTGGCCGGAGAGCCGATTGCCAGCAAGCGATGGACAGAGCAGCAAAAGCAGGAGCGGTTGCGAAGCCGTCTTGAGGCCACCCAGGAATTTATAGACTATTTTCAGGAGCCTGAGCACCGGCCTTCGTTGTTTATCAGCGGCTCAGCTATTGGCTTTTATGGGGTTGGCTCAGGTGATGAGGTTATTGACGAGACCTGCTCCGGGGATGACAGCTTTTCCAACCGGTTACTATTGGCGGGGAAAAAGGTGTTGCCGTCAAAGATGGAAAAAACCGATTTTCAATTTAAATACAGGCGCTTAGAAGAAGCGTTATCAGATATCCTATGAGAAACAGCATCGTTTTCACAGCTTTTTTGATACAACTTGTTGTCCTGCCTCTTTTTTATATGAGCGCCAGCGCTGACGCACTGCCCAAGGCTGCATTGATGGCTGAGGGGTTGAATCAGCCATGGGGAATGGCTCAGGTGTCGGATACGCATCTCTTGATAACGCAAAAGGGCGGGTCGCTGGTGCTGTTTAATATGGAATCTGGGGCTAAAACTCCCGTTAGCGGCGCGCCGAAGGTGCTGGTGATGGGACAGGGTGGCTTGCTGGATGTAGCTGTGCCACCAGACTACACACGTGGTGATGCAAAAACCGGTTGGGTTTACTTTACCTATGTTGCGCCTGTGAAAATGAACAATGAGAGCGGCCTCGGTGCAACGGCGTTGGGGCGGGCCAGGCTGAATGAGTCGTTATCCGCTCTGCAAGGCTGGCAAACTTTGCTGGTTACCCAATCTGCCAGTGATGATGGTCACCATTTTGGTAGCCGTATCGCCTTTGTCGACGGTTACGTGTTTTTTGGTGTGGGTGACCGTGGTAACCGAGCAAACGGCCAGGATCTTACCACCCATGCGGGAACGATTATGCGCCTGCATCGTGACGGGCGTGTACCAAAAGACAATCCATTCGTCGGTCGCAGTGACGCTTTACCTGAAATATGGAGCTACGGCCATCGTAATCCGCAAGGCCTGGCGGTTCGCAGCGGGCAGTTGTGGGAAAGCGAACATGGGCCCCGCGGCGGCGATGAATTGAATCTTATTGAGAAAGGCGGCAACTACGGCTGGGCTGAGGTGTCTCTGGGCCAAGAGTATTGGGGGCCGTTCAGCGTCGGTGAGGAGTCTAAGCCCGGAATGATTAACCCGGTAAAGGCGTACATTCCGTCAATTGCACCCGGTAGCCTGCTGGCGGTTGAGCAGAACCGGTATGGCTGGCAGAGCGACTTTCTATTGGGTGCACTGAAGTTGCAGCATCTGAATCGCCTGGTTATGGAAGGCCAGCAAGTGGTCCGGGAAAAACGTTATCTTGAGAATAAGAAAGAGCGCCTGCGAGCCTTGCTGGAAGACTCGAAAGGTCGTATCTGGATTGCAACGGATTCGGGTAAACTTTGGCAGTTGCAGTAAGTTATTATATCGGTCATGCCAGAGGCGTAACTCTTTAAACTCATTTCCGGAAGGATTGTGTCCAGCCCTTGAACGACTACCTGCAGAAAATACTCCGTGGTCAGGCCATTAATTACGAGGCCTTTTTAAAAAAGCTTCCGGAGCAATTCCGGCGTCGCCACCGGGCTATCTTTGCCACAGAAAAAGTGCAGGCCAAGGGGTGGGTGGTAACAATCCTGGATGAAGCTGCTTTTGCAGACCTGCAGCACCGCGCGGAGGCTCCCGGCAGCCGGGTAGATGCCGCAAAAAAAGGTAATTCCCACCACCACGGCACCGGCGTCAGTTTCCTGCTTGCGTACCATCAAAGCCTGGTGTCGAACCGGCCCGATGTGGTGGTCATTGAGGATAATTCTGTAGACATTGGCTTTGATCGCGCACGTTCTGTGCTGGTAGTGGAGAACGAGCGCAATTTCTATCAGTATGAACAGATGTTGGGCTTCGCCGGCAAGGCTTTGGGCAGGCACCTGAAACTGACAGGGTGTGATGTGGTTCTGGGCGGGGGCAACCGGGTTGCCCGGGCGGCAGTTCTTGAGTGGCTGAAGGGTTATGAGGATGTATTCTGTGCCTTCGATTATGATGCAGGTGGCCTGCACATGTTCTCAACGGTGGCCGCATCACTTGCTGATAAAGCCCACTTTGTGCAACCCACCAGTTGGCAACCGTGGCTGGAACAGTTCCGCAAGGTACCAGACAATACAGAACGATTCACAAAAGCCATATCTATGGCAGAAGGGCTTGGGTTTATGCCACTGGCAGAGGCTTTTCGGGCCACAGGAAAATTCATGGAGCAGGAGATGATTCTGGATGAGTGACACCCAGGCGAGCCCAGGCAGTTTTACGTTCGGCGTGCGTCGCCTTGTGCTGGTGGATTCCGCAGGCTTCTGTTATGTGGAAATTCCGGTTGATAACCACGGCCTCATCCTTGGCCCGGGTAATCTGGGTAAATCCAGCCTGTTAAACAGCCTGCGCCTGTTTCTGTTGCCAGAAAATAATTTCAGGAACAGCCGCAAAAAATTTGCCTTCCGCAATGCCAGTGCGGGCAGTTTTTACACCAATGAAGAAAGCTACCAGCATTACTTTCCCAGCCAGTTCAGTTTTCTGATTATGGAGGCCGAAAACCCGGCTGGTGTGCACTGCCAGATCCTCTACCGGGACAACGCCAGCCAGCTCAGTTATGGACGGGCGTTTGTGCCTGTCGGCTATGAACGGCTGCGGCCTTTGTTCTGGAACGGGGATGATGACGACGGCATTGGCAGGGCGGTACCGGAGTTATCCTTCAGTCGTCTGTCGGAAGTGCTTAAAACGTTCTCAAAAGAAACCCGGTTGGTCAGCGATCCTGCCAAACTGAAGCACATGCTGTACAGCAGTGAACTGATGAACGCTGACGCGGTGCGCTATTCGGTATTGCCGCTGGGGGAGTCGGATGAGCGGCGGGTGCAATCGTTGCGCACGCTGATCCTGCTGTTATTTGAGATGAAAGCAGACGATCAGGCCATGGCCAATGCGGTAGCCAGCATTATTGAGGCCGACAAGAAGTTTGCCGATGACGCCTTCGATTTCAATATCGACGATTTCCTGAACCGACACGATCAGTTGAAACAGCAACAGGCTCAGCTAACTCAGATTGAAAAAGAACGCCCCCGGTTTGAAAAACTGCACCGGGATTATCAGGCGTACCAGGCTCTTCTGCGCAGCCAGCATGAATTTGCTGCATTCCGGGATGGCGCAACAAACGCGTTGCATGACATCGGCACCAGGCGTAAAGCTGCGATGGATGAGTTCAATGAGCAGAACGACACCCTGCGCCATCTGTTGCAGACCTTGAAAAAACTGGAGCAGGAGGCCAGTGGCCTGAAGGGCGAAATTCGCTCCGCTGACCGGCGTATCAAGCAAGCGGAGCAGAACCAGAAAGATGGCGAACTGCTGTTATCGCAATACGGAGATATGACCCTTCAGGACATTGAGGATATCCAAAAGGAAGAGCTTGAAGGCAAGAAAAGGCATCTGGCTGCGCTGAAGAGTGCGGCCCAGGCGGAAATCCGGCTGGAACAGATTCAGAAGAAAAAAGAGGAGCTTGAGCGAAAGCGCGAGTCTCTGAAAGATCGGGAGAGCAAGCAGCAATGGCAGTTGCAAAACCAGCTGGATGAGGCGACTGCAGCGCCTTTGCGGGCAGCTGACCCTCGCCTGGTAATGGCCAGCCCAGGGCAGGATCTGGATGCTGACAGTAAGGCCACGATAGACGCTTTTGCACGTCTATTTGTACCCAACGACCGGGGATTTGACTGGTTCGATACCGAATACCCGGCACAGCCTGCCAGGCAGACCAACTTCGCGGAGCAGCGCCAGCATCTTGAAGGTGAGCTTCACGGCCTTGAAAAGGAGCGCTCCGAGCTCGAGGATACCGCGAATCAGGAGCATGACCGCCCCCGGCTGATTGAGCGTACGGAAAAGGAAATTCGCGCTATTGAAAAGGACCTGGACACCCTGAGACGTTATCCGGCGGCGGCAACTACCTTGCGAGATGCCACGGAGGAAAAGCAGGCGGCTGACGAACAACTGGCCAAACTGGATGAGCAAGCGCAACGGGAGCACGAAAAGCGGGAAGCGGTACAGCAAAAAGCCGCCAGAGCCAAAGCAGAAAAAGAACGTATTGAAGAGCGGGAGCGGGAACTGGCGGGACTCAGCCGCAGTGTGGGTACAGTTGAGCACCGCTTTCCGCACCTGAAGGCACTGGTGGCGGAATGGCCACTGGCCATCGAACAAGTGTCTGCCGCTGCGTTTGACGACTTGCAGATTCAGCTGGACGATCTGGAAGAGCGGCGCCGCAGTATTCTTGATCACCTCCGCCAGTTCGTTTATCTGGGCATCCATGAGGATTCCGAAGGGGCGTTGCAGACAGACAGCCCGGCATCATCGGTTATCCGCGAAACCTTTAAAAGCCTTTCGGACCTGTTTGCCGGCATGGCCGAGCGCTGGAGTGTGCTGGAGCAGCAGGTCGGAATTCATAATGAGACGGTCGCAAGTTACCGGCAGGCCCTGAAATCCAACCACGAACACATTACCCGGTTTGAGGCGCAGCTTAACCGGGAGCTGGATGGCGTGCGTATCAACGATCTGGTGGAAGTCCGCGTGGATATCCACACCGACCCGAAATTCCGCAATCTTGTGGAAGAAGCCAATAACATCGACCCCTATGGCAACCAGCTGCAGTCAGATGCGTTCTATGACCGTTTGCGGGTGTTTGTGGCGGATTTCTTCGGGGAGCAGGGTGGCAGTAAGCGCCTGACCATGGACAAGGTCATTACCGGTATTTCCTACCGGACCCGTAAAGAGAATGCTGCCAATCTGGATAAGAAGGGACAGTCGACCTCCACCACTGCGCTTATTAATCTGGAACTGGTGCACAGGCTGCTAAAGCGGGTGCTCTACCCGGGCGTGCATTTGTCTTTCCCCATGGTGCTGGACGAATTGGCCAGTGTCGACATCAGCCAGTTGCCGTCGTTACTCGACCGCTTGCGGGCACAGGGTTTTAATCTGTTTTCGGCCGCTACCCACAGTGCCAGCGCGGAAGTGATCTATCTGATTGGCCGGCATCTGGAAGTAGGGCAGATGCGCACGGCTCACCCTTACAATCCGCAGCGTACGCTGGTGTTCTGGGGTGGCGCCGAGGGTTTCACCAGCGGCGAACCATTAAGCCAGTGGGCGGATCAGGCGCAGACCAATCTGCTGGAGCCGGCAGATGAGTAAACGCTTCAGCACCCTGGATACCACCCGGCTTCTGTTCGAACATCCGAAAATTCTGTTCAGAATGATTGAGCGGATGGACCGGAACGAAAACCGGTATGTGCGGGAAAGTGATCTGGTGGCTGAGGTGATGGAATATACTCACTCCCTGAGTAAAGCAGACCGTAGCCGTGTGCGACTGGCCATGAATACGGACAATCTGTTCCGCAGCGGCCTGATCATCGACATTGTAAAAGCCGAAGGTGAGCGGCGGCTGATCTTTCAGGATGCGCTCATTAACCTGATGCGTGCCTGCAATGCCTCGCTGTATCAGGAACTGACCGATGCCCGGCTGAGAGGGCATCTGGTTACCCTTCGTGATGTTCGTAACCGACTGGAAAGCAGCAGTTTCAGTGAATCTGACCCGGATTACACCGAACTGAGGGATGATCTTAACGAGCGGGTCAGCCAGCTCATTGGCCTGATGCGCCAGAACGTTCTGCGCATGCAGACCATCAGCACGCAGTTGGCAGACTTGTCTGGCGATGCCAGCCGGGCGCCCGAAAAATACCTGGAATTCCGCCAGAATCTGTTTGAGCAGATTGTTACCCTTTACGAGCGCCACATTAAACCAACGTTGGTGTTCCTGAACCCGGACACACGGCTGCCCGATGGCAGCAACTTGTTTGAAACCCTGGAGGTCATGGTCCGTCTGCTGGAAAATGCCGGTGATCATGGCCTGGCGGATCAGCTGTTTCGCTCTTCCCTAAGCCTGAATGCCCTTTACAAGCCTATTCAGGCGGTTGCCCAGGAGGTGGAGCACTTTCTGCGCAAAACCCGCCGGGGCATGTCTCAGTACAATGCGATGGAACATTTCTATGGCAAGCTGAGGGAGCTTAAAGATGAGACTGAAACCCTTAACCTGCGCCGGAAATGGCTGGAAGGTGGAGGTTTTGCGCGCAGTACCGGTTTTCTGTTGGGACTGCGTGCCCAGCAGCGCCCGAAGCACTATGCCTTTGGCAATTCATCCAGTTATTACCAGCTTTTATTCAGTGAACTGGAGCTTCGCCTGAATGATCTGAAACGGCAGGCCGAAGTGCCCGTTTTGCAGGAAGTGGAGGGCAGTGGCCAACACTCCCGGCTGGATGTTCAGCGTATCAATCAGCTTTACCAATGGCTGGAAACCCTGGAGCTACGGCCTACGTCCGACCTGGTAAGAGAGCTGCATGGCCGTCTGGATGGCTTTATTCCCGGTTATCGCTTTCCGGACTTGCTGGCAGCTCTGAACCGGTTGCTGAACTCTCCTCCAGAGGGCATGCGGGTGGTGACCACGAACCGTTTCAGGTTGCTGGAACCGTCATCAGCCAGCGAGCAGTTTATTTATCGCAGGCGTTGCCTGGAAATCAATGCACCGGCTAATCAAAAAGAGCAACACCATGCCTGAATTTTCTGACACGCCTGAAACTGTCGATACGTCGAATAGCGCAGCCAGTTTCAGCAGCTTTGAGCAGATTTTGCCTGCTCACAGTGCCGCTATCTACCGTGAATTCCAGGCAGGCCGGGTGATCGTACGCGATGCCTGGGACAGCAACCGGTCCGAGCTGCGCTCTAACCCGCTCTATAACCTGCTGTACAACCATCTGCCCCATTTCCGCACCTTTTACGAGCATCTGGGAAGCGAACTGGTGTTCAATGAAACCGGTGCCTTTTTCTATCTGAAAGAGAGCAGCGATGATGAAAGTGAAGAGCACGATGTAAACGCCTTCCGGGTGCAGGTGATACTTCTTCTGATCGGGCGTTATTTTGCTCGCAGTGGGCGGGATCTGGATTACCTGGGCTGCCCGGATGCCGGGCTGGGTGAGCAAGATCTTGCCGCCCTGGCAGGTGATGAGGAGTATCAGGATATTCTCCGGGCCGCACGCTTTGAAAAAGGCTTGCCCGAAGCACTGGATTACCTGGATAAACGCAACCTGCTCTTTCGCTCAGGTGCCGCCCGCTGCTTCCTGAGTTCTGCCGGCCTCTATTTTCTTCAGGAACTGATTCGGGAGTATGAGCAGGGGTGAAATACGGGCCGGAAGCCCGCGCGCCCCAATCTAAAGTATCAGCCGGAGCTTTTGATATACAGTCCGCCTTTTTGGGGCGTATGGCATTTGCGTGCAGTTTGTCTATCCAGCCCTTTAGTTGCGTGCCATTCCAGTTTCTGAGCTGCGAGTTGTTCATCCATGCATTGCGACGTCCGTCAATAATCATGCTTAAAACCAACCGCTCATTTACACCAGCTAACCATTCGTTACTATAGCGCGCCAGGTGCCTGCCGGCTCGGATTCAGCCACGCACGTAATACCTGTACATACTAATCCGACTGCCAACCACTTCAATACAACTGCCATTTGAGGTTTTCATGCTTTCAGGACTGAACACGGTTTTTCGACCATTAATGCGGCTGGGGCTTATTGCCCAGATTGCTCTGGGCATTATTGCCGGCGTATTGCTGGTAATTGTATCGCCAGAAGCGGCACACTCTGTTGCGTTGCTTGGTCAGTTGTTCGTTCTCGCACTGAAAGCTGTGGCACCGGCCTGTCTCTCACACATGAATTACTGCATGCTCAGAAACTACCAGCC
>CAYUTG010000127.1:0-8276 GCA_964447555.1 uncultured Marinobacter sp. | reverse complement strand
TGGCTGCCCCAGCCGATATCAGATTTGGAATCTTCGGCCTTTTGTTTCTCGGCATTTCTCAGTTGCATCTCGCGTTCAAAGAGTTTGGCCCGCAGTTGCTTCATGGCCTGATCTTTGTTCTGGTGCTGGCTTCGCCCGGCCTGACAGGCGGTTACGATACCGGTCGGGTTGTGGGTAAGGCGCACGGCAGACTCTGTACGGTTTACGTGCTGGCCACCGGCACCGGACGCGCGATACACATCCACCCGGAGATCTGCCGGGTTAATTTCAATTTCAAAGCTGTCGTCCACTTCCGGAGACACAAAGACGGACGAAAACGAGGTGTGGCGCCGGTTTCCGGAATCAAACGGTGATTTCCGTACCAGGCGGTGTACGCCGGTTTCGGTGCGTAGCCATCCATAGGCGTAGTCGCCCTGGATGTGGATGGTGGCACTTTTGACGCCGGCGACTTCACCTTCCTGCAGTTCAACAATTTCAGACTTGAAACCGCGGCGCTCGGCCCAGCGCAGGTACATGCGCAGCAGCATGTTGGCCCAGTCCTGTGCTTCGGTTCCGCCTGAGCCTGACTGGATGTCCAGGTAGGCGTTGTTACTGTCCATTTCGCCGGAGAACATGCGTCGGAACTCGAGTTTTTCGAGTTCGTTATCCAGTTCACTCAGGTCTGATTCTATGTCGGTTACTGTGTCTGCATCGTCTTCTTCAACGGCCAGTTCCAGCAGGCTTTCGGCGTCGCCGAGGCCGGTCGTCAGGCGGTCGATGGTGCGGACAATCAGGTCGAGGTCTGAGCGTTCTTTGCCCAGTGCCTGGGCTCGTTCGGGGTCGTCCCATACGGTGGGCAGTTCCAGTTCTCTTTCTACTTCGACCAGGCGTTCACTTCGTTGGTCGTAGTCAAAGATACCCCCTGAGCGCTTCTGTACGCTCACGAAGTTCTTTAATCTTCGTCACTATGGGGTTCACTTCCATGAAATGGTTACTCTTGTTGGAAAATGGTGTTGGTGTATGAAATCTTTGGCGGGATTCTACCGGAATTCCGGGTGTAAATCAGCCGCTGTTCTTAGGGGTATCTGGCCGGCACAGCGCTGAGGGGTGTCTTTTCTTCTGGGAAAAGAACTCGCTGCGCTCGGGCACCTTTTCCCGGCAGAAAAGACACCCCTCACCTCTGCGCCTGCTTGTTACGTACACTTTGAAAGGTTACGCCTGAAAAATTGCAGATGCCGCACCGGTTCTTTAACTGAAACTCATCAGTTATCCGGAAAGAGGTTCCAGATAATCTATTAATAACTGCAGGTTTGTTTTTCCCCGGAAGGTGTTGGCATCGGGTTTGTACACCACTCTGGCACCGGTGCGGGTGAAATCGGGGACTTCGGGGCCGGTGTTAAAGGCGATGCCATCAATGATGCCACCACCCTCAACGGGCTGCAAAACCAGCTTCAGATGGTTTTCGCCCACGATGCGCTGGTTCACTACCTGAAATTCACCATCAAACAGGGGCTCTGGGAAATGTTGGCCCCAGGGGCCGGCCCGTTTTAGCAGGGCGGCGGTTTCCAGGGTGAGCTCATCCGGGGTCAGCGGGCCGTCTGTGGTGATGGCGGCTTCCAGGTCGCTGGCATCCAGGGCGTTCCGGACGGCGTTGTCGAAGGCATCTGAAAATGCGTCGAGATCAGACCGGGCGAGGGTCATTCCGGCCGCCATGGCGTGGCCGCCGTATTTTTTAATCATGCCGGGGCAGCGGGAGTCGACGGTAGCCAGTACATCGCGGATATGCAGGCCGGGGATGGACCGTGCAGAGCCTTTGATGTCTTCTCCGTTTTCGTCACCGGCGAAGGCGATGGTCGGGCGGTTGGTCTGTTCCCGGATTCGGGCGGCCAGTATACCGATGACGCCCTGATGCCAGTCCGGATCGAACAGGGCGAGCCCCCAGGGCAAGCCTTCCAGATCGAGGGACATGGAGGCCAGCAGGTCCTGCGCCTGGGCTTTCATGTCTTTTTCGATGTTCCGCCGTTCGCGGTTAAAGGTGTCGAGTTCGCTGGCCAGTCGTCGGGCTTCATCCGGGCTGCTGGCCAGCAGGCAGGCGATGCCAACGCTCATGTCGTCCAGGCGGCCGGCCGCATTCAGGCGGGGGCCTACCACAAAGCCGAGGTCTGTGGAGCTGATGGCTTTGTGGTCTCGGCCCGCCACTTCCAGTAATGCCAGCACGCCTGGCCGGGCTTCACCCTGGCGAATGCGGCGCAGGCCCTGCTCGACAAAAATCCGGTTGTTGTGGTCCAGCGGAACTACGTCGGCAACGGTTCCCAGGGCAACCAGGTCCAGCAAACTGCCAAGGTTGGGTTCCGGGTCTGGCAGGCGGTTGGTTTCGCGGAGGTGTTTTCGTAGTGCAGTGAGCACGTAGAACATGACCCCGACACCGGCAGCGTTTTTACTCAGGAAGGTGCAACCTGGCTGGTTGGGGTTAACAATGGCATCGGCATCCGGCAGCGTCTCCCCCGCCAGGTGGTGATCGGTTACGATGACTTTTACGCCGAGTTGACGGGCAACCCTTACCCCTTCCAGGGCGGAGATGCCGTTGTCGACGGTAACCAGTAAATCCGGCAGAGCCCCTTCTTCGCTCAACCGCTCTATGATGCCCGGGGTTAGCCCATAACCATCAGAGAATCGGCTTGGGACGCGGAAGCCGATACGCTCCAGCCCCAGCATGGACAGGCCCAGCATGGCCACCGCAGTGCTGGTGGCCCCGTCGGCGTCAAAATCACCCAGAATCAGAACGCTTTGCTGTTGCCGGATCGCCTCTGCCAACAATTCCACCGCGCGGTCAATGCCACGAAGCGTCATGGGCGAGGCCAGGTGCCGGAGCGTATAGCTCAACTGCTCGTCAGAGGTGACACCTCTGGCCGCATAAAGGCGGCGCAGAAGAGGTGGCAGGTTTTGCCCCCAGGCGGGTGTTGTGTCTGGCTGGGGGCGACGCAGAACTTTTTTGGGGGTCATGCCAGCTCAGACATTTTGCCAGTGCCGGGCAATGTATTCCTGAACACTGGCTATATTGTTATCCAGTACGGTATACCGCTCTTCCCGATCGAACAGATCGGCCATGTGGGCTGGCAATTCCGGAGTCACCTTCAGGCCAGACCTGATAACCGCGTCCGGGAACTTGGCCGGATGCGCAGTTCCCAGTGTCACCATGGGCACAGTGTTGTCTCTGCGGCACTCGCGGGCGGCCTTCACACCAATCGCCGTGTGTGGGTCCAGCAGATACTCATTTTCTTCGTAGACCTGACGGATGGTATCGCAGGTGGCGTTGTCATCCACGGCCGCGCTGTCAAACAGTTTGCGGGCATGCCGCCAGCGGTAGTCTTCAATGCTGACCGGGCCCTTCGTTGCGTTTTCCAGCAGCTCTTTCACTGCCAGACCGTCACGGCCGTGCAGGTCGAACAGCAGCCGCTCGAAGTTACTGGACACCATGATATCCATACTTGGCGACAGGGTGTGCTCCAGCTGGCGCTGCTCGTACTTGTTACCGCTCATAAAGCGGTGAAGAATATCGTTGCGGTTAGTAGCGATCACCAGCTGAGAGATTGGTAAACCCATTTTCTTCGCCAGATAACCGGCGAAAATATCGCCGAAGTTACCCGTAGGCACAGAAAATGCGATG
The DNA here is from genome assembly GCA_964447555.1 of uncultured Marinobacter sp. Taxonomy (GTDB): domain Bacteria; phylum Pseudomonadota; class Gammaproteobacteria; order Pseudomonadales; family Oleiphilaceae; genus Marinobacter. The sequence goes on along the minus strand of CAYUTG010000127.1, from coordinate 4,630 downwards.
CTGCGATCCGGGCCGCCGAGCGACAGGGATGTCTGAAAATAGTAAACAATCTGGGCCATAATGCGGGCCCAGTTAATGGAGTTAACAGCCACCAGCTGAGTTTTTTCTCCCAGGAATGACTGATTACCAAAGCTTTCCTTGACCATACGCTGGCAGTCATCAAAATTGCCGCGCACCGCAAGATTGTGGATATTGCTACCAGTAACGGTCGTCATCTGGCGGCGCTGAACTTCAGAGACCCGCTCGTGGGGATGAAGAATGAAGATGTCCACATGACTGGAACGGCGGCAGCCTTCAATAGCAGCAGAGCCGGTATCACCGGAGGTGGCACCCATAATAACTACATGCTGCTTTCGCTTCTCGAGCACGTAATCCAGCAGGCGCCCCAGCAGTTGCAGTGCAAAATCCTTGAACGCCAGAGTCGGGCCACGAAACAGCTCAAGCACCCATTCGTTGCTATCAAGCTGAACCAGTGGCGCTACCGCCTTGTGGCTGAATACCGAGTAAGTTTCATCCAGCATCCGGCGGAAGTCGTCTGCAGGAATAGCATCTTCAACGAACGGGTACATAATATTGAACGCCAGTTCGCTATAAGAAAGCCCGCGCCAGCTTCTGATTTCCTCAAGGCTGAAATGCGGTAAAGACTCTGGCACATACAGGCCGCCATCTGTTGCCAGCCCGGTCAGCAGAACCTCTTCAAAACCCAGTGCGGGTGCTTTTCCCCGAGTACTGATATATCTCACGTGCGTACCTGTCAGTTAAAATTTTCGGTGCGAATACGAACCACTGGTCCATCGGTATCAGTTAGTGCTTCCAGCTCTTCGATAGCACGGTTCATCTGTCGCTCCTGAACCGTATGAGTCAGGATAATCACCGGAATCCGGCCATCTTTGACTTCGGACTCTTTCTGCATAATGGACTCAATATTAATGCCGTGCTCGCTGACAATAGAGGCTATCTTGGCCAGCACGCCCGGACGGTCCAGTGCTGTAATTCTGAGATAGTAAGCCGACTGAACATCTTCCATGCTCAGAACATCAAGATCATCGAGCGCATCCGGAACAAACCCAAGATAGGGCACACGCTGCGTGCTGCCACTGGCCACAGACCGGGCAACATCAACCAGATCCGCAATAACAGCAGACGCCGTGGCTTCATCGCCTGCGCCCGGCCCGTAATACATGGTTTGCCCTACGGCATCACCATCCACCAGAACGGCGTTCAGCACACCGTCTACCTGGGCAATCAGGTGGCTGCGCGGAACCAGAGTCGGGTGTACCCGAAGTTCGATACCTTCGTCACGACGGCGGGCAATACCCAGGTGCTTGATGCGGTAACCCAGCAATTCAGCCTGAGCGATATCATAAGGCGTGACCTTTGAGATACCTTCGGTAAACGCTTTTTCAAACTGCAGAGGCACACCAAACCCGGCAGACGCCAGAATGGTCAGCTTGTGCGCTGCATCAATACCTTCAACATCAAACGTTGGGTCTGCCTCGGCATAACCGAGATCCTGAGCCTCTTTGAGCACCTCAGCAAAGTCACGGCCAGCTCGCATTTCGGTCAGAATATAGTTGCCTGTGCCGTTAATAATACCGGCAATCCAGTCAATCCGGTTGGCAGCCATACCTTCACGGATGGCTTTCATTACCGGAATGCCACCGGCCACCCCTGCCTCATAGGCAACGACTACTCCGGCTTTGTCTGCGGCGTCAAAAATTTCATTACCATGAACGGCAATCAGGGCTTTGTTGGCCGTCACCACGTGCTTACCATTTCTGATGGCGGTCAGCACCAGCTCCTTGGCGGTGTCGTATCCGCCAATAAGCTCTACAACAACGTCTATGTCAGGGTCGTTCACCACATCAAAAACGTCCGTGGTAAAGGTTACCCCTTCCAGGTTGAGATCATTACGGGCACGACGGCTGGCAGCACGGGTAATTGTGATGTTGCAGCCAGCACGGCCAGCAATAAGCCTGGCATTCCTGGTCAGGACATTGAATGTACCGCCGCCAACGGTACCCAGCCCGCAGATTCCGACATTAACGTCTTTCAAACTTTCACCTCTGCCCGAAGGGGGGTTCTGATGGATTACATAAGGGAGGCATAGTATACCGGTTCAGGTGCCTGTGAATAAGCCCTGAACCGGAAGCACATCAAATACCGGAAAATCCGGCCGCCCGGGAGGCGACCAGAGGCGCAGTTATAACAGCCCAAGGCCCTTGGCAAGGCTGTCTGCAGGAACGTACCCACGCACCATGTGGCCATCTTCCAGAACGATGGCCGGCGTGCCGGTAACCCCTACCCGGCCACCCAGCCGGTATTGCTCCAGCACCGGATTGTCACAGGTTTCAGGCTTGACACTCTCACCATCCTTGGCTGCAGTCATGGCGGCCTGGCTATCGTCCGAGCACCAGACAGACTCATACTTCCGGAACGAGGGCGTTCCCGGGCCAGAGCGGGGGAACGCATAATAATTGACGGTGATGCCATAACTGTTGAGCTTGGGCACCTCTGCGTGCAACTTCCGGCAGTAAGGGCAGTCGATATCGGTAAAGACATCAATTACCGCCTTTTCTTTTCCTTTGGCGGGAAAGCGAATAACACCGTCAGTACCAAAATCGGCCATCATCTGTTTGCGCTGACCCGCACGCGCTTCCTCAGTCACGTTAGCAATGCCATTGCTGGTAATTTTTAACAGATCTCCGGTCAGCAGGTATTGCCCGTCAGCGGTTATATAAATGGTGTCACCATTATTGCTCTGCACCTCGTACAAACCTTCAGCTTCCGACTGGCGAACGGATGACACCTGCAAGCCAGGCACGGCATCGGACAGGCGCTTTGCTATGCTGTCTTCAACATCACCTGCCACCGCGGGCAAAACAAACAACGAGCCAGCCATCAGGCTCAGCGCCATCGTGATTTTTTTAACGTTACTTCTGGTAGACATACTTAAACCTGGTCAGAAAATAGTTAGCTTACTGGGAAGCCCGCGAACCACAGGAAAACAGAGACAACACGTTTTCAGTCACAACTGCGACATTCTTCAGTCGCGAAAGTTCAAACGCATACCTTACTCAAAAAGCTCATCGTCAGCCACGGGGATGATGTAACTGATGTAACGACTGAAGCCGCTGCCGGGCAACATGGGTATAAATTTGTGTCGTAGAGAGGTCCGAGTGGCCCAGCAACATCTGCACAACCCGCAGATCAGCGCCATTATTGAGAAGGTGCGTTGCGAACGCATGGCGAAGCGTATGAGGGGAAAGGTGTTTTTGTATGCCCGCCCTTGTGGAGTACCGTTTGATACGATGCCAGAAGGTTTGGCGGGTCATGGCGACTGGCCGGCTCCCGGGGAACAGCGCATCCGAGGGACAGCCTTTCAGAAGCTCACCACGCGCCTCCTTCATATAGCGGAGTAACCAGTCGATAGCCTCTTCGCCCATGGGCACCAACCGCTCTTTACCGCCCTTGCCGGTAATTCGGATCACGCCCTGCCGAAGATTAACCTGATCGACCTGGAGCCCTGTCAGCTCCGACACCCGGAGCCCACAGCCGTAAAGAATCTCCAGCATCGCCCTGTCACGCAGTTCGATGGGCACCTCCGGGTCTGGCTCCGCCAGAAGGCGGGTTACCTCCTCTTCGGTTAGCGAATCCGGAAGTCGTCGGGGTAAACCAGGGCTATCGATACGTAGCGTGGGGTCCTCGGCGATTATATTTTCACGCAGAAGAAAGCGATAAAACCGACGCAACCCGGACAACCGCCTGGCGGCCGTTGAGGCCTTAAGCCCTTCTGAAAGGCCACTGGACATCCAGCCAAGAAGGTCCATCCTGCCCGCTTCCGTGAGCATTGGCTGCCCCGGCCGTGTCTCAAGCCAGACAGAGAGCCGGGAAATGTCGCTTCGGTAAGCCTGCCGGGTTTTCTCGCCCAGGCCATCTTCCAGCCACACGGCATCGACAAACCGGCCAATCACCTTTTCGTCTTCTGGTCTCACGCTACAACGCCTGCATTACAGCCCTGCGACAGTATGCCCTGTCCGGCGCACAGATACGAAAAAGGCAGCCTTACAGGCTGCCTTTTTTCTGGCGTACTGATCAGCACATGGCTGATCAGCCCAGCTTTTCCTTAATACGAGCTGCCTTACCAGACAGATCGCGCAGGTAGTAAAGCTTGGCCTGACGCACTTCACCACGACGCTTCACAGTAATGCTGTCGATCAGCTTTGAAAACGTCTGGAAAGTACGCTCTACACCTACACCGTAAGAAATTTTACGCACAGTGAAGGAGGAGTTCATGCCACGGTTACGCTTACCGATAACGACACCTTCGAACGCCTGCAGACGCTCCCGGGCACCCTCGGTTACACGAACCTGAATAACCACAGTGTCACCCGGCGCAAAGGCAGGGATTTCTTTGGTCATCTGTTCTGTTTCAAGTTGGTTGATGATGTTGTTCTTGCCGCTCATCGTAATGCTCCTGATACCCAATCTGTTAATGCCATGAACATTCAGAGGCATCCTGTTCGTTCAAAATTTCGTCCAGCAGCTCACGCTCTTCGTCCGTCAGCACCCGCTGTTTAAGCAAGTCGGGGCGCCGCTCCCGGGTTCGTCTCAGCGACTGCTTCAGCCG
>CAYUTG010000126.1:8021-8293 GCA_964447555.1 uncultured Marinobacter sp. | reverse complement strand
CACAAAATCCATCCACCCACCCCGGTGGGCGTTGGGCGCGGCCCCCCCATCCCCCCCAAATTTAACCCCCCCCCCACCCCCACACCCGCTTTTGTCTGAAACTTTTTGCTACCTGTTAAAATTTTTTGGCTTTGATGTTTAGGGCAGTCTGGTGTGTTGCTATTTTCATTCTATTCTTTGAAAAACATGCTTTAAAAAGGCGTTAACTGGTGGTCTGTAAGAACCGGGGCGGACGGCCTCCCAAAAACGTGGAGCGCCAGGGACGGCGCGAC
>CAYUTG010000126.1:0-8011 GCA_964447555.1 uncultured Marinobacter sp. | reverse complement strand
CCAAAACCCGTGTAGCGCCTGGCCGGGCCCCACCTACCCCAAATTTAACTTTTACACGGTTTTTTTTTGGGAGGCCGTCCGCCCCGGTTCCAACCACCATCACTAAAGCCCCCTACAAGCGGGCAACACCAAACGTATTAGGCCGCAACCGGCGAGCCTCAGCCTCCCGGCATACGGCAAGCACCAAAGCCACCACCCGCCGGGTATCCCGCGGATCAATCAGGCCGTCATCCCAAAGCCGAGCTGTACCGAACAAAGCGGTAGAACCGTCTTCCAGTTTCCTGGCCGTGGCCTGCTCCAGAAAGTCCAGGGTTTTTGGATCTGGTACTATGCCACTACGGCGTTGTTTGTCTTCGGCCACAATACGCATCACCTTACCAGCCTGAGCCGGACCCATGACGGCGGTGCGGCTGTTGGGCCAGGCGAAGATGAAGCGTGGGTCCAGTCCTCGGCCGCACATGGCGTAGTTGCCTGCGCCGTAAGAGCCGCCGATCACCACGGCAATTTTGGGCGCCCGGCAGTTGGCAACCGCCTGAATCATTTTCGAGCCGTGTTTGATAATGCCGTTCTGCTCGGAGTGTGTGCCCACCATGAAGCCCGTTGTGTTATGCAGGAACAACAGCGGCGTGCCCGCCTGATCGCACAGTTGGATGAACTGAGCTGCTTTGGCACTGCCGGCTGGGGTAATCGGGCCGTTGTTACCAATGATGCCCACCGAATGGCCTTCAATACGGATGGTGCCGCACACGGTCTGGTTGTCGAACTCGTTCTTGAAATCCAGAAACTTCGAGCCATCGGCAATGCGCGCCAGAATTTCACGTACGTCGTAGGGCTTTTTGGAATCTGACGGAATCACACCTAACAGCTCGTCGGGTGAGTGCAGGGGTTCCTCCCACTCCAGTGTGCGCTGTGGCGGAAGTTGCTCGTTCCACGGCAGGGCTTCCAGAATATTTCTGGCCTGCCGGATGCCGTCGGCGTCGTCCTCTGCCAGATATTCCGACGTACCCGCAACCTGTGCGTGCATCTCTGCGCCGCCCAGTTCTTCGTCATCTGCAATCTCGCCAGTCGCGGCTTTCAGCAGGGGTGGGCCAGCCAGGAACATTTTTGCCTTGTTCCGAACTACGATTACGTAATCGGATAATCCCGGCTGGTAAGCGCCGCCGGCTGTGGCGTTGCCATGTACCACGGTGACCTGCGGCAGGCCGGCGGCAGACATTCTTGCCTGGTTGGCAAAGCCGCGTGCGCCCTGCACAAAAATGTCTGTGGCGTAGTTCAGGTTGGCGCCTCCGCTTTCTGACAGCGAGACCACCGGCAGTTTGTTTTCTTTAGCGATTTGCTGAAGCCGCAGGGTTTTATCCAGACCAGCAGGCGTGATCGTGCCGCCCTTGATAGCGCTGTTACTGGCAACCACCAGGCAGCGAATACCACTGACAACGCCAATACCCGCGATAATATTGCCACCGGCCATGCTGCCGTCTTTGTCGTCGTGCATTTTGTAGCCGGCCAGTGAGCATAGCTCCAGAAAGGGCGTGCCCCGGTCCAGTAGGCGGTTGATCCGGTCCCGTGGCAGAAGCTTGCCGCGTTTGGTGAATTTCTCCCGCGCGGCTTCCGCCAGGTCCAGAACCTTTTGCTCGACATCCCGGAAGGTTTGAATATGCGCATTCATCGCCTCCGCGTTGCCCCTGAACTCGTCGGATTGCGGGCTAATGCTGGTTTCCAGCTTCTCCATCATCGTCTCCTCAATCCTCGCTGAGCACTCTGGGCGTTACGGCCCGGTGAAAGCCGTTAAACGGCTCGTTATTTTTGGCTTTGGGGAATGGCCACACCCGTCCGCCCTGGGAGGCCGCACCATCAATACGCAGGCAGTCGCCACTCACAAACGCGGCACCCGGGCTTAGCAAAAAGCAGATGGCTGCGCTGACTTCTGATTCTGTTCCCAGGCGTTTGAGGGGGACATTGTCGCCCAGGCTGCGAATCCACTGCTTCATGTGCTCCGGGTAGCTGTCCATGCCACTGGAGGCTATCCAGCCCGGGGCCACGGCGTTCACACGCACGCCGGAGGCGGCCCACTCCACAGCAGCTGTCTGGGTGAAATTCACCATGCCGGCCCGCGCCGCACCGGAATGCCCCATGCCAGGCATACCGCCCCACATGTCAGCCACAATATTCACGATGGCCCCACCTGTTTTTGACAGGTGCTGGGTATAGGCTTCTCTGGCCATCAGAAAGCCACCGGTCAGGTTGGTGCGCACCACGGTTTCCCAGCCCTTCTGATTGATACCGGCAAGGGGAGAGGGAAATTGCCCACCGGCGTTATTCACCACCCCGTTCAGGCCGCCGTGCTCTTCAATAATCGCTTTTACGGTGGCTTTAACGGATTCTTCCTCGCGGATATCACACACATGTGCGGTGGCAATACCGTCATCTTCCGTGATTTCAGCTTTTACCGTTTCTACCTTCCCGGCTTTGCGGCCAACCAGTGCCACGCGGGCACCCAGCGCAGCCAGCTCGTGGGCTGTGCAGCGGCCTATACCGGAACCGCCGCCGGTTACGATGAATGTCTGGCCTTGAAACAGGCCGGGCTGGAAAATGGATTGATAACTCATAATCTGAAAGCCTTCTTCAATGTTCGGGCGTTCTGGCGGGGATTACCCTCGGGGACTGTGCGCAGCAGGGATGCTGCGCCCAAGCCTACATGGACGTATTCACGGCGTGTCCCGGAGGGTAATCCCGGCCAGAGCGTATGCACCATAATGTCAGGATTGGACGAGGCCCGAAGGCACCGGCACAGGAAACTCCAGTAACTGCTGAGCAAACGCCTTACCCTGTGGATCAATCCGCAGGCTGGCAATGCCACCGCCGCCCAGGCTGTGCTCCAGCAGGAAGTTAAAAGCGTGTAGCCCCGGCAAAGCCCAGCGGGTTACCCGGCCAGTTTCGGGGTTCAGCGTATGGGCCATCCAGCTCGCAACGGCATCTTCGGTCAGCGCTGCTTCAATAAACGGCACGTATTCCGGTTTGCGCGCGATGACTCCGATGTTGCTGTGATCGCCTTTATCACCACTGCGGGCCCAGGCCAGATCAACCAGACGCACTGTGGTGTCAGTTGCAGAAGCGCGTTCACCTGCGGGCTGACTCCCGATCTCGCCCGGCTGGAATCCGCCGGATGAATCAACATCAATGGATGTGACCTGGCCGCTCAGATCAACAGACACAGCCACCTCGTCCTTGGGAACCAGGCACGAATACAGACGAATTTTGGGTATGACATTCGGGCGGCCACCCACAATGCCCGTCAGCCCCGGTGCCATACCAGTTGCGGCCTGAGCAATTTCCCGGGAAAACAATACCAGCGCCTTTTTCTTAACGTGCGCCGCACTGATTTTTACGATGACCTCCCGGGTGTCTCTGCGCCGGCCCTGCTCGCCGTAGGTGGTTTCAGTGCCCAGAAGCTCAATGCTGGTTTCGGTGTAATCCTGCTCGCCCCGCTCCTGAAAAAGGCGGGACGTTTTGGTAAGAATAGCCTCGGCAACCGCCTGGGCTTTTTTCGGGGCATCTATGCCTGCCAGCAGAAAGGTGGCGGTACACTTGAAGCCGTCTGGCCAGGTGCCGGATACCTTATAGCTGTCGGTCGGGGGCAGCCCCCGGGCGCCGCGTACAGTAACGCGGTCAGTTCCGGTTTCTTCCAGTTCCACACCCGTGAAGTCGCAGGTCACATCTGGCAACAGGTAAGCCCGCGGGTCGCCTATCTCATACACCAGTTGCTCCGCAACGGTGCCACGGCTCACCAGCCCACCGGTGCCTTCGGGTTTGGTTATCACAAACTGGCCGTCCGGGCTGCACTCGGCGATGGGGAAGCCCATATCGTCAAAACCTTCGGCCACTTGTTTCCAGTCTGTAAAATTACCGCCAGTGGATTGCGCTCCGCACTCCAGCAGGTGTCCGGCCAGACTGCCCTGGGCCAGTTTGTCGTAATCTGACCAGCTCCAGCCAAATTCATGCACCAGGGGCGCAAGAATCAGCGCGCTATCCACCACCCGGCCGGTCAGTACAATATCGGCACCCTGTTCCAGGGCGGCCACCATGCCAGGTGCGCCAAGGTACGCATTCAGGCTCACCATCATGGCGGGCATGGAGGCGCCGGTTGTCATCTCAGTAATACCGGCTTTGGTCAGGGCCTGCTTCTTTGGCAGCAGGTCGTCACCAAGTACCAGGGCAATGTTCATTTTTACTCCGGCTTTCTCGCACAGAGCCTGAAGAGCGTCACGGCAGGCAACCGGGTTCACGCCCCCGGCATTGGCCAGAACGCGAATACCCTTTGCTTTGATGTCGCCAAGCAGAGGGCCCATAACCGTTTCAACAAAGTCCCGGGCATAGCCCTGGCCGGGGTCTTTCATCTTCTGGCCAGCCATGATCGACATGGTGACTTCTGCCAGATAGTCGGCGACCAGGTAGTCGATATCACCTTTATGAACCAGTTGTGCGGCGGCGGTTTCTGTATCACCCCAGAAGGCGGAGGAACAGCCGATACGGACCGGTGTCTTGGTGCTTGTGTCAGAAACTGCCATGGAAGTGCGCCTCGTAATCTGTCAAACGATAAAGCGACGATACCAAGCAAGCGCTTGGTTTGTAAACAGGCAAATGTCAGGTAGAATAACTGGCCTGTTCTGACCGCTGGAAAACCATTGTGAATCACCCAGAAATCCTACAAGCCCTGATTGCCGACAACCTTGTTTCAGACCCGGCTGGTGCCCGGGGCCGTCTGCTGAAGGAAGCCGCCCGGTTATTTCGCGATAAAGGCTATGAGCGCACCACCGTGCGCGATCTTGCTGCTGCGGTGGGCATCCAGTCTGGCAGCCTGTTTCACCATTTCCGCACCAAAGAAGAGATTCTTAAAGCGGTAATGGTCGAGACTATCCACCTGAATACCGCCTTGATGCAGGCCGCAACGGAGATGGCGGATACCGCCCGCGACAAGCTGCGGGCACTGATTCGCGCCGAGCTGGAATCGGTGAATGGCCAGACCGGAGAGGCCATGGCTGTGCTGGTGTTTGAATGGCGCAGTCTGTCGGTTGATGCCCAGGCCGACATTCTTAAACTGCGGGATATTTACGAGCAGCTCTGGCTGGATGTGCTGGGGGCGCTGAAGCAGGAAGGGGCCCTTGAGGCCGACCCGTTTGTGGTGCGCAGGATGCTGACCGGGGCGTTGAGCTGGACGGTTACCTGGTACAAGCCCGGCCGTGGTGGGTTGTCTCTGGACAAGCTGACAGATGAAATAATGGCAATGATGTCGCTCAAGCGCCCGTAAATAGACCTTTCTTACCGGGCCATTGGCCTGATCGGCATAACGAAATCGGCAATCCAGCCATTTTGATGGTGCAAAATTCCCCGCATTCTAGCCCCCGTTGATAAGAAGCTGTGTGTCAGATCGGGCTACGGTTCACGGTATCGTGTGTCTCAGCCGTGTTAAAACACCTGTCTGTCATCCCTGACTTATAAAAACAACGTACAACAAGGCGAATTATGATGTCCTCTGCGATACCTCTCGTTGGTAACAGGGCGGTTGCGTGTCTGAAATTCTCTGTATTAACAGGGTTGTTGTTTCTGGCCGGCTGCTCCGTGAACCCGATATACCAAACCACAGGCATTGTGCTTTCGAATTACTCCGAGAGCGAAGCGACCCCCTACGTTATGCAAATGTCAGATCCGAAAATGGCCTGCGCGCTTGGCGAAGGTGTGGATCCCTTGCTGTATTCATTTTCCCGGGTAACCGTCGCCCCTGAAAGTACCGGTTCGCTGCTGATGCTGCTTGCGGCCAACTGCTTGGAATACCGTGCATGGGAAGCGGAGCTTGCTTATCTGCGGGCTGACTTTGAGGGGGATGTTCCAAAAGCGAAAGACGCAAGGGAAGAGTCCAAGCGTTTGTACGCGCAAACGGCCAGGCGCCGCTATAAAGCCTTTAACCGGGCTATGGCAGCCTTTGAATTTGATCCGGCCGCTGAGACGCTGGAGTGCCCTGATTTTTCCAACGATCAGGCAGAGCTCACCTTTTTGCTGGGGCTGCTCACCGGTATGCAGGCGATTGTCAATGATGCCAACTCAGGTGCACTGGCTGGAGTGCCCCGCAATATAGCGCCTCAGGCCGAACGGGCGGCAAGCTGCGTGGATAACGAAAAGTGGGGTGGCCTTCCGAAGGCTGTTCGTGCCCTGGTCTGGCTGTTGTTGCCAGACACCCGGCCTGATGGATCGCCCGATCCCTGGATGGTGCTGGAGCACAGTTCTGAACTGGGTGTGAAATCCGGAATTCGTGGTTCGATGGCCCTTGAGGCTGTGGCCGCTGAAACCTTTGGCCGCCCGGACGTTCTTGCAGACACCATTGCCCGGTTTGTTGCAGCCGAAGACACCATCGATGTCTGGGACGAGTATCGACTGGTCGATAAGGCTGCGGGCCGGGTTATCCGCTTTTCATCTGACAAATACTGGACGTCACATTACGGCTATCGCACGCCCCAGAGCTTTTTCGGGAAACTGAGCCCGGAGCGGGACACAGAGAATGTGGAAGTGATGGACCTTGATAGTTTGCTCTGAGCCAGGCCGCCTGATTTCTGCCTGCAATCCTATAACCACAAAAGTAACCCGGAGGTCGTTATGATCCGCAAACCCCTTGCCGCACTGACGCTGGCATTGCTGGCGCCACTGGCTTCAGCACAAACCGTTTCCATGTGTGTGTTCGATGTCATTGGTGCCAACGGCGATGTCTACAACATGATTAAAGACTACGCGCTGGAAATGAAAGCTCACGGTGTTGACTTTCAGCTTAAGCCTTATACCGATGAAGGCGTAGCGGTTGGTGATTTTAATGCCGGCCAGTGTGATGCCGTAGCCGCGACGGATATTCGTATTCGCCCGTTTAACCGGTTCACCGGGAGCGTCGGTGCTGTGGGTGCCCTGCCAACCTATGACGACCTGAAAACCCTGCTGGCCACACTGGCTCAGCCGAAAGCAGCGCCATTGATGAAGCAAGGGGACTATGAGGTTCTTGGTATTGTGCCAGCGGGCGCAGGCTACCTGTTCGTCAACGACCGGAGTATTGATACGGCCGGTGAACTGGCGGGCAAGCGCATAGCAACGCTTGATTACCAGAAAGATGCGATTCACATGGTGAATTTTGTTAAGGCCACGGTGGTTCCATCTGATATCACCAACTTTGCCGGCAAATTTAATAATGGCTCTGTGGATCTGGCCTACGCGCCAGCCTTCGCTTACCAGGCTCTGGAACTCTACAAAGGCATTGGAGATAAGGGCGGCATTGTGGACTACCCACTCGCCCAGCTGACTATTCAGATTATTGCCAGAGACGATGCGCTGAGTGATGACCTTGCACAGAAATCCCGGGAAGTGGCCTGGGGCATGTTCCCGCAGGCCATGAACCTGATCACCAGCCAGGAAGAGGGTATCCCGGATGACACCTGGATTCGTATTCCGGAGAAAGACATTCAGGGGTACCAGGAAATGTTCCGCCAGAACCGGCTTGAAATGCGTGATGGTGTTGATGGGGCACCCTCAGTGTACGATCCGAAGATGCTTTCTCTGCTCAGCAAAATCCGTTGCGCAAGCCATCCGGAAGCCAGTGAGTGCACCGCGAGTAATCGTGAATAACAGGGCGGATTACTGATGAATTGGCGCGCTTTAGCAGCACCTTCAGCAAGGGCATTCTACTCCGTGCGGCAGTTACACGGAGTCGCTCTGTTGCTGTTGCTGTTGTTCACCTTGTTGCTGGGGATGGGCAACTCGCTTCATTCCCGGTTGTTGTGGGTTGGGGAACAGGTCTGGCCGAATTACTATCTGCTGAACCCGGATGCGACCGAACCTTCTTGTCAGCTTGAAATGAATGTTGACGCCGAAGTTGACAGGCGGGTGCAGGCTTATAAACCAGATCCGGACGATCTGTTCAGCTCCCCTCCCAATGCGGCGGCCATTCGTCAGTCTCTTGAGCGCAATCTGCAGCTGTGTC
>CAYUTG010000125.1:0-8397 GCA_964447555.1 uncultured Marinobacter sp. | reverse complement strand
AGTTCTGCCCCCTTTTTCAAATGCGCTTCGGCATTCCGTCTTTCAGAGGCGCAAGCCGTACCGGGTCACCAGACTCTACCTGCAACGCCTCGGCGACACTTTCTGGCAGGCTGACGGTGTCCGGCCCAATACAGTCCGCCGGTATGGTGGTAAGCCGGAAATCCCGGAATGAGCGGTTTGAGATCATCACCCGCTCACTGGCAGGTACATCCAGGTTCACAGGTTTGCGTACCACCATCGCATGGCGGTTTACTGATTCGCGTACCGTTCGTATGGTGTGTATGAAGGCTTCAACCACCGGCCCGCCGTCAAAAATGTCCACCAGCCCATTGAAGTTAAAACCTTCAGCCTGAAGCATTTTTAACGCAGGCGCAGTGTTCTCGTGTACGCGGCTGATAACGGCCCGTGCTGCCTCAGGCAGCATGGGCAGGTATATCGGGTATTTGGGCATCAGCTCGGCGATAAACGCTTTGTTCCCCAGGCCAGACAGCATATCGGCCTGGCTGAACTCCATATCAAAAAACTTGCGGCCAAGGGCATCCCAGAGCGGGCTGTAACCCTGTTCATCAGAGACTCCCCGCATCTCCGCAAACACTTTGTCTGAAAAATGCTTACGGAAGTCATCCAGAAACATAAAGCGGCTCCGGGATAACAACAGCCCGTTACCTCCGCCCTGATAGGCACTGGACAGCAACAGTGAGCAGATCTCGCTGGTGTCCGTCATGTCGTTAGACAAATGCAGCGTGGGTGTCCGCACATGCACCCCCAGCTCCTTGGATGCGTTCACCGTAACGCTGAGCCGATAGTTATAAAACACCTCGTCCAGCCCTACCCGCGCCTGGATGCCACTGATGCCCACGGCCTTCTTTGTGTCCGTGTCTTCCAGGGCAAACAAATACAGCCCGGCCTCTGGCGCGCAACGCTGCTCAAAGGTGGCACGGGCCTGCTCAATTTTCCGCTGCAACAGATCCCGGTTAGCCGGCAGGGTGGTCAGCCCTTTGCCGGCGCTTTGTGCCATGGCGAAGAGATCGTCCAGGTCTGCCTCCTGAAGTGGTCTGATTACCAGCATGCTGTGTTCTCCTGCCCTGCATTGCTGCTCATAACGACGCCACCCTTACCGGATCGCCAGCCCCCTTTCCAAGTACCGCCCAGGTCTTCACAGGCACTTTCAGCTGGCCATCCACAGATTCCGCAACCGGCGTTAATGTACATCGGAATTCCGCCCCCTCTCCTGCCGACACCAGGCACGTCTCGCCACTCACATCGTGGCCTCCATGCAGCGTGTTTTTATGGCTGGTTGCCAGGGTGTGCAGGCCATCTGTGCGCGCTTCCAGCACCGGCCCTGCATCAAAAATATCCAGATAGCACCCCGCCTGAAATCCCTCGCGCTGCAGTAACTCCAGGTTAGCAACCGTCAGCGGGTGAGGCTGGCCAAGCGCCTCCTGTGCCGCCTGGGACAGCAGGGTAACGTACACCGGGTTAGGCGGCATTAACTCGGCAATAAACGTTTTGCTGAGCGTGCCGGAATACTGATCGGCGGTTTCAAAATCCATATTAAAGAAATGGCGGCCAAGGCTGTCCCAGAAGGGCACCTCACCACTGCCGGTTTGTACGCCCTGAATTTCCACCACAACCCGGTGGGTAAACCAGTCACGGTGCTCAGCAATGAACAACATGCGGGCACGGGAGAGCAGCTCAAACGCATCGGGTTCCCGGAGCTCAGGCCGGATTGCGAACGAGCAGAGTAACGTTTGACCGGTCAGGCCGTGTGAGGGGTAAAGTACGTCTACGTGGCGCGAAATGCCGAGTTCGTGAGAGGCATGAATCAGCGCATCACGTCGGTAATTATAAAATGGCTGGCCGTTACCGGCCCTGGCATCAATACCGGCAGTACCCGCCAGTGTGCCGGTATCTGTATCTTCAAGAACAAAGAGAAAGCGCGGGGGCCCACCTTCCGGCGAACGGCCGGCGCAGGATGCCAGCGAGTGGTCTATCTTCTGCGCAAGCGCGTCCTTTTGCCTGGGCAAGGTGGAGGATAAGCGGGCGCTCTGGGCACCCGCGATGTCGAGTATCTGGTTTACATCATCCGGTTGCGCCGGACGTACCAGCCACATACAGCCTCCTTAGGCGGTCAGTTTTTTTACGGCTGCCTCAAAGCGCACCAGGGCTTCCTCAATATCGGACTCCGGAATAATCAGTGAAGGCGCCAGACGAACCACATTGGCCCCGGCGACCAGCACCATAACCCCTTCATCCAGCCCGGCGTTCAGAAATTCCTTCGCCTTGCCCTGCCATTTCTCGGTGAGCACGCAACCCAGCAACAACCCGGCACCACGAACCTCACTGAACACGCCATAACGCTCACCAATCGCCATCATGCCTTTGCGCAGCAATTCGGAACGGGCTTTTACACCTTTAAGAATATCGGGCTGGCTAACAGTATCGACTACTTTTTGCGCCACCGCACATGCCAGTGCGTTGCCACCATAGGTGCTGCCGTGTGTGCCCACGCTCAGGCTGGCTGCTACCTTTGCGGTGGTCAGCATGGCAGCAACAGGAAAGCCCCCGCCCAGCCCTTTGGCACTGGAAAGAATGTCCGGCACCACATCGTACATCTGATACGCATACAGGTGGCCAGTGCGCCCCATGCCAGACTGAACTTCGTCAAATACCAGTAACGCATCATGCTCATCACACAGCTTGCGCAACCCGGCCAGAAACTCCGGATCAGCAGGCAGAATGCCACTTTCACCCTGAATAGGCTCAACCACAACAGCGCAGGTTTTCTCTTTGGAGATCAGCTTCTTTACGGATTCCAGATCGTTGAAATCTGCGTGATGAATGCCGCCTGGCGCAGGTTCAAAACCTTCAAGGTATTTGGGCTGGCCGCCCACACTGACAGTGAACAGCGTGCGGCCATGGAACGCGTTTTTGAAGGCGATGATTTCATTTTTCCCGGGGCCGGAATGCTGCCAGCCATAACGACGGGCAAGTTTGAACGCCGCCTCGTTGGCCTCCCCTCCGGAGTTGGCAAAGAATACGCGTTCGGCGAAGGTGAGATCGCACAGGGTTTTGGCCAGCCGAAGCGCGGGCTCGTTCGTCATGACATTCGACAGATGCCAGATTTTTTCAGATTGCTCCTGCAGTGCACCCACCAGCCCGGGATGAGAATGCCCCAGACAGGTCACCGCAATACCGCCCTGAAGATCAACAAACTCACGGTCATTCTGATCCCACACCCGAGACCCCTGGCCTCGTACCGGTATGATTGCACCGGGAGCGTAGTTGGGCACCATAACGTTATCAAACAGTTCGCGGCTGACAGGATCTCTGTTCATAAGTCTCTCTCGGAAAAACGGCTAAACGTAGAAAAATAGTAGAGTTATCACACCCAGTAAGTAAGTAGGTGTGCGGACTCTGCAATCATGATACGCCAGTATGAACAAGAGCACATCTTGCAGGCTTTTCAGAATATTCGCAGGCGCTTGTATAAGAAAAGAAAAACCGCCATAGACATTCGTCTAAATAATGCTCAAATTTATTTGAACTATTACAAAATACTAACTACCTTGTCGTTGGGTCCGACAACAATAAATATGTGTGGAGACAACAAAAATGCAAAGCAACAAACTGAGAATGGCCATTCGTGCAACGGCGGCAACAGCTGTACTGAGCATGGCCGGACAAGCCCAGGCGTTTAACTTTTCTGCGGGTGACGTCGATGCCAGCGTGTATGGTTACGCTCGCCTGAGCATGAGTTATGACATTGACGAGAACATTGCTGATTCAACACAATCAGGTAATCCAAACAGCATCACTGGCAGTGATGTTGATGGCCATTTCGGCGCATCCGCTAACCAGAGTCGCCTTGGCATTAAAGCCACGAATTCCGATGGCGTAATGGTGAACATCGAAGGTGACTTCCTGGCGGGCAACTTCCGTATTCGTCACGCTTACGGCTCTTACAAAGGTGTTCTCGCTGGCCAGACCTGGTCAAACTACAACAGCTTTGTTGGCAGCACTCCAACGCTGGATTTCAACGGCGTAGTAGGTAACGCAGGCTATCAGTCCCGTACTGCACAGCTTCGGTATACCACCGGCGCCATGTCTTTCTCTGTGGAAGATCCGAAAACCAGCCTGACTAATAAGCGCGATAGCACGCCCACCTTTACCGCTCGTCTTGAAGACAGCTCCGGTGGCCTTTCCTATTCCGCAGCAGCTCTGGTGAAGCAGAATACCTACGACACGGGCACAGCCGATGACTCCTCGATGGCCTTTGGTATCTTCGGTGCAGCCGGTATTGCACTCTCTGACATGATCAGCATTCAGGGTGCAGTCAACTATGTAGACGGTGCCACCAGCTACCTCTACCTGTCTGGCAGCCCTGGTGACGGTTATCTGGACGGAACCAGCCTGGAAAACACCTCTGGCATGGGCGGCACTCTGGGCGCTTCGTTCAAGATGGGTGGCGGAAGCAGTGTTAACGTTGCCTACGGCCTGACCAAGCCTGACGATGACGGCCTGGCCGCAGGTGATACACAGACCAACCAGAACCTGTTTGTGAACTACATGTGGACACCAGTCAAAAACACCATGATGGGTGTTGAGTATGGTTACCATGACAACGAACAGCAAAATGGTAACAGCGAAGACGCTAACCGCCTGATGTTCGCAGCACAGTATAACTTCTAACCTTCCTTTAGAAGTTAACTCAGGAAAAGCCCCGGCAGACATATGCCGGGGCTTTTTTGTGTCTGCAGAAACCGCCGCCGGCAGTAACCGGTCATTCCACGACGTTGTTGACCTACTTTACATCCGAAGTGATCGAACAAACCTGTCGAGACTTTATATTGCCGGGCTTCATCATCACCCAATACGAGATACCGGGGACAAACAGGTTATTTTTAATCATCGCTTTGTTACACTTTTCATAACAATGCGCGGAGACATGTTATGCAACCCTTACAGCGCCTGGAACAATGGCTGCTAAGCACGAAGCCTGCCACCGAGGGACAGCTGTACCCAGCAACAGCCTTTCAGTCACTTTTTCCCGATCTCGGCACCGGTGCGTATCGGGCTGTCATTCACCGAGCTGAAAAGCGCGGGTTGCTGGAGCGAGTGTGCCAGGGCGTTTATCAATACGCCGGCGCTCCGGATAACAGCGGGTTTATTCTTTTTCACGCTGCAGCACTCTTACGTGCCCGGAACTTCAATTACATCAGCCTTGAAACCGCCCTCAGCGATGCCGGCCTGATATCCCAGGTGCCGATTGCCTGGATTACGATTGTGAGCACTGGCCGGTCAGCAAGGGTGAATTGTGGTCGCTTCGGAACAATCGAGTTTATACATACTGAGCGGGCGATGTCAGAGATTGCGAGTGAGCTGAGTTACGACGTTAACCGGCATTTGTTCCTGGCCTCACCCGCTTTGGCGCTGAAGGACATGAAGCGTTTTAACAGATCAACCATGGATTTGGTGGTGGAGACCTGAGATGGCATTATTCGATGCACTGGTTGATGAAGCATTGAGGAACCAGGATGAGTTGAGCTCGCTGCGCCCGGTTGTGATCAAAGAAATACTACATCACGACATCCTGCGAGAATTGAGTCATGCCGGCCTGCTCAAACAGTTAACATTTATCGGCGGCACCTGCCTTCGTGCCTGTTACGGCTCCACTCGGCTGAGCGAAGATCTGGACTTCACGGGGGGGGCCGACTTTAAAAAAGCCGACCTGGACAAGCTCAAGATCACCTTGGAAACACAATTGACGAGCAAGTATGATCTGCCCGTCACTGTGTCAGAACCTAAAGCTGAAAAACAGGGTAATGTCGATACCTGGAAGCTGAAAGTGAAAACGCAGCCGGAGCGATCAGACATGCCCGCTCAAAGCATACATTTGGACATTTGCGCTGTGCCCAGCTATCAAATCGTTCCAAGAACTCTCAGAAACCATTATGGAATTAACCTTGGCACTGAGTCACTAATCATCAGATCACAAACCCGTGAGGAAATCTTTGCGGATAAGTTAGTGGCCTTTGCCATGCGACCAGGAAGGCTAAAATATCGAGATCTTTGGGACATCGGCTGGCTTACGCAGTCCGGTGTCGAGCCCGCCTACGACCTGCTTAATGCAAAACTGGCAGATCACGGTGAGCGCGAGGAGGATTTTCTCGAACAGTCCAACGAGCGTTTGGATTTGTTGGTGAATGATGAGCAACAACAGCAAAACTTCGTTTTTGAAATGTCGCGATTCATCCCGCCCGCCCGCTTGAACCAAACGATTCATCAGGAAGGGTTTTGGGCGTACATATCCAACACCGTCATGGAAAAAATACGCCAGGCACAAAAACAAATTGAGACCGGGGCTTCGCCGGGCAGCAGCCCCTCGTTCCCGATGTAAGCTGTCGAACGATGACAATACCTGAATGCAGTACTGCGGGTTGTAAGAGCAAAGCCTGCGTCACATCGCTCCTGTCCGACTGCAAGAACGCTAAACTGAGCGCCATAAGCTCTTTATTGGCTTCTGGATTGCGAGCGTATATGACCGCCTTAAAACAACAAACCCCGGAAAACCGGGGTTTGTCAGCAATCTGACCCAGCCAACTGGCTGGGTTTTGGTTTCACCGGATGTACCTGGCGCCTAAAGCAGCAGCGTCCGGATATCCCCGAGCATTCGGCCAAGCGATGCCGTGAACCGTGCTGCATCTGCCCCGTTCACCGCCCGGTGATCGTAAGACAGTGACAGCGGCAGCATCAGCCGTGGCTGAAATGCCTGGCCATCCCACACGGGCTTCATGGCTGCCTTGGAAACACCAAGAATAGCCACTTCAGGCGTGTTCACGATCGGCGTAAACGCCGTTCCGCCAATGCCACCCAAACTGGTGACGGTGAAGCAGGCACCCTGCATTTCAGCCGGTTTCAGCTGCTTGTCACGGGCCTTTTGTGCCAGCTCGGCGCTTTCGGCCGCCAGCTCCCACAAGCCTTTCTTGTCAACATCGCGTATGACCGGAACCATCAGCCCGCTGGGCGTATCCACGGCAATACCGATGTGAATGTATTTCTTGCGCACCACTTCCTTGCGGTCCAGATCAAGAGACACATTAAACTGTGGCAGCTCGGCCAGTGCAGCCGCACAGGCTTTCAGAATGAAAGGCAGGGGCGTCATTTTCACACCCTTCTTTTCACCGGCGGCTTTCTGCCCCTTACGGAAGGCTTCCATGTCGGTGATGTCTGCATCTTCAAACTGTGTAACGTGCGGCACATTCAGCCAGCTACGCTGCATGTTGGTGGCTGTGGCAGCCATAATGCGCGACATGGATTCCCGCTCGATGTCGCCAAACTGGCTGAAATCTGGCAGCTTCACGCCTGGAATGCCAGAGCCTGTGCCTACGGAGCCTCCCTCTTGCGCCTGCTGGAGATGGCGTTTCACATAAGCCTCGACATCATCCTTCAGAATCCGGTTTTTAGGGCCAGAGCCCTTTATACGCGTGAGATCAGCCCCCAGCTCCCTGGCTTGCTTGCGCACCGCTGGCCCGGCATGCACGGTCGCACCGGCAACGGGTGGTTCGTAAGTAGAGCCCTGTGGTTGTGGCGCAGCCTCTTTTTCGGTCGGCTTGCTTTCGGATTTGCTCTCAGATTTCCCACTCTTGCCGGAATCTGCAGAAGGCTTTTCATCTTCTTCCTCATCGCTGGCCTCATCACCGTCTTCTTCAACGGTCATTTCCAGCACTTTGTCACCTTCAGAGAGCTTGTCGCCTTCAGACACCAGAATTTTGCCAACCTTGCCGGCGAATGGGGACGGAATCTCCATGGTCGCCTTATCCGACTCTACCGTTACCATCGGATCATCCACCTCAAGGGTGTCACCTTCGGAAACGTTAATTTCGATAACCGGCACGTCCTCGAAACCATCCAGTTTCGGAACAACAACGGTTTCCTTACGGGAACCTCCGGATTTCTTCGGCTTTGGCTTACTTTTTTCAGGTTCAGCGTCAGCCTTTTGCTGTTCGGTTTCTTTATCAGCCTTTTGGTCGGCATCGGCCTCTGACTCATCCGCGGAATCATCAGAGTCTCCGCTGGCGTCCATAAGCCCAACGACATCACCTTCTTTAACTTTATCTCCAACCTTTACGGTCACTTTGGTGATTTTACCCGCGCCGGGCGAGGGTAAATCGACGGTGGCCTTGTCGGTTTCAATGGTCAGGATCGGGTCTTCAGCTTCCACTGAATCCCCTTTGCTTACGGCGATTTCAATAATCTCAACTTCGTCCGCACCGCCGAGATCCGGAACCTTAATTTCCTGTTCGCTCATGGCGGTCTCCTTAGCTCAGCACCGGGTTCGTTTTATTGCGATCGATTCCGTACTTGCGCATAGCCTCGAGAACAACATCTCCCTTG
>CAYUTG010000124.1:0-8520 GCA_964447555.1 uncultured Marinobacter sp. | reverse complement strand
ATGGCGACGGTCAGGCTCTCTCAGAAAACTGGCTCAGATTGTCTGCACTCCCCCGGGACGCCCGCATGCCGCACTTGCCCGGTTTGCGACAGGCATTGCTAAAACATTCTAAAAGTTAATCTTCCCGGTTAAAACCCGCATACCGATCCCAAAGATTGCAGTCTGCAACCAATTACCCCTTCTTTTCAAGCCCCGAAAGGGTGCTCATCAGCGCACCATTCAGGTGTTCCAGCTCCAGTAGCAAGCCACTGTGGTCGACATCACTGTGGCCATTCGCAATCAACGACAGGTAACCGTTATGTACCTGTTGTGCCAGTGGCAGGGTCAGCCCTTCAGATCGCGCCTCATCCAGAATCATCCGCATGTCTTTCAGTTGAATACGGGCTGGCGCACCCGGTGCGAAATCCCGGTCAATCATTCGCTGCCCGTGCAGGTCAAGAACCCGGCTTCCGGCAAAACCGCCCATCAGGGCCTCTCGTACAGCCACGGGGTCGGCACCGCCTTTTGCCGCCAGCAACAAGGCCTCTGAAACCGCGCCTATGGTAATGCCTACGATGGCCTGGTTTGCCAGCTTGGCAAGCTGCCCCGCACCCACCGGGCCAATATGTGTGCATTTCCCCAGGGCGTTGAATACAGGCTGTGCTCTGGCAATATCGTCGGCGGAACCACCGGCCATAATGCTCAGGCGCGCTTCTGAAGCACCAACAGTGCCGCCGGAAACCGGCGCATCAATATAAGCAGCGCCCTGGCCTGCCGCATACTCACCATGGCGGCGGGCAACCGACGGCTGAATGGAGCTCATGTCAATCACCAGAGCTCCGGGTTTAAGGGCGTTTAATGCACCCTGACCTACCAGAACCTGATCCACAACTGCGCTGTTTTCCAGCATGACAATCACGACATCGGCATGGCGGACAGCCTCCTCCGGAGAGCCGGCAATACCAGCAGCGTCGGCAAAAGGTTCACACTTGCTTGCGGTGCGATTCCACAGTGTCATTGGGAAACCGGCGCTCAGCAGGTTCCGAACCATAGGTGCGCCCATCAGGCCAACACCAAGAAACGCGATGTGAGTTTTATTGTCGGCCATTGCTGTTACACCTGTAGAGAGTCGAAGGGCGGCATGACGGCCGCACCGGGTTCATTATACAAACAAAAACGCCACCAGCCGGAGTGGATGGTGGCGCTTCTGGTAATCCGGTTTACGGCTGCCGCTTACGCAGGCTCGGCCATGTGGAGCCGGATTTTCTTCATGGCATTTTTCTCAAGCTGACGAATCCGCTCTGCCGATATATCGTATCTGTCTGCCAACTCATGCAGTGTCGACTTGCTGTCCGACAGCCAGCGTTCCCGCAGAATATCCTGGCTGCGATCATCCAGGCTGCTCAGTGCTTCCATCAGCCGCCCGTTGGAATCTTCGGTCCAGTCGGCATTTTCCAGTTGCACAGCCGGGTCGCCACGGCGGTCTTCCAGGTAGTAAGCCGGGGCCTGATACGCGTTATCGTCGTCATCATCCTGCGGGCCATCAAAGGCTGTGTCATGAGACGCAAGGCGGCCTTCCATTTCACGGACAACCCTGGGCTCTACACCGAGATCAGCAGCCACCGCATTCAACTCATCATGATTCAGCCACGCGAGCTTCTTCTTCCGGCTACGCAGGTTAAAGAACAGTTTCCGCTGCGCTTTGGTGGTTGCCACTTTCACAATGCGCCAGTTACGCAGAATGTACTCATGAATCTCTGCTTTGATCCAGTGCACAGCAAAGGACACCAAGCGTACGCCGTACTCCGGGTTAAATCGTTTGACTGCCTTCATCAGGCCGACATTACCTTCCTGAATCAGATCGGCCTGAGCCAGCCCGTAGCCAGAATAGCTGCGGGCAATATGTATAACAAAACGCAGATGCGACAGAACCAGTTGACGGGCAGCCTCTACATCACCGTCATAATGAAGCCGTTCTGCCAACTCCCGCTCTTCGTCTACGGTGAGTACAGGAATGCGGCTCGCAGCCTGAATATACGACTCGAGATTCGCACCCGGAACCAGCCTTTCAATAAGCTGTAAACTTGTACCCATGCTTTTCCCTCCGAATCTGACGGCCGCTTAATATACCAACTTGATATCTGACCGCCAAGAGCCTGAAAAGTTCCCGAATTCCCCAGTAAACCGGCTAAAAATCAACTACCTGAGAAATTCTCTTTGGCTTTGCTACTTACGAAGTTACGCTAGCAAAGGTCTTACATTCAATACGGTTTTTCCGCAACCGGGATCACCTGACTTTTGCCAGGTTCTCTTCACCGGCCTACATTCACCGAATGCCTATTCGCCTGGTTCTATGGTGTCCAGATGTCGCTTAACGGCCACCCAGGCACCCAGCCAGCCTAACAGCATCGCTGTAATAATCAATGCGAGCGTGCCGTCAAAGCCAGGCCCGGCCAACGCAAAGTTACTATGATACAACCCCGCCAGGCGCTCAATAGGACCGCTTAGCCACCACATTGAAACCTGCAATACAATCCAGGCCACCACGCCGCCGCCCAGCCCAAACCAGGCTCCCGTATATAAAAAAGGCCTCCGGACGAAGGCATCGGTTCCACCGACCAGCTTGGCGACCAGTATTTCATCCCGACGGCTTTCGATCGCAAGGCGCACAGTGTTACCAATGACCAGCACAACAGCAGCTGCCAGAAGAACAGACAGCGCCCACACGGCCCTGGACAGCAAGCTGGTCATGGCATTCAGCCGCTGCAACCAGCCCAGATCTACCTGTACACGCTCAACGCCTTCCAGCGCTTTCACAAAGTGCATCAGCCCCTCGACACCAGCTTCTGTGCGTGCGCTGTCTTCCGGCGTAATCAGCAAGGTATGGGGCAGGGGGTTCGTGTCCAGATAATCCAGCGCATCTTCCAGCCCGGACGACGCCCGAAACTCCGCCAGAGCCTGCTCCCGGCTAACCAGCGTTACACTGGCAACCCGCCCATCCCTGTCAATTTTATGGCCTAAGGCCTCAGCATCGTCCAGGGGCACATCCAGTTTCAGGTACGCCGTTAGACGGGCGCTACTCTCCCATCCGGCACTCACGCCCTCCAGACTGGTCAGCAACAGCAGCAAAACGACCGGGAGCGCCAGGGCCACGCCCATAACCGTCCAGGTCATCAGGCTAGCTAACGGTGTTCGCCGCAATCTCTGCGCACTGTCTCTGGCCACCTTCCGGTGATGATGCAGGTAGCTTTCTGCCTGCTGTCGCCAGGGCGCACGAGAGACTTTCGCGCCCCGGGAAGGGGCCGGTTTCCGGCGAGGATCAGCGGCCACCGGCACCTCCTGCCAGTGGTGTGCCACCGGCCACAAGCCGGCCATGATCCAGCGATAAGGTGCGACGATTCATATCGTTAATCAGGGCTATATCGTGGCTCGCAATCAATACCGTAACGCCCACCTGGCTGAACTGACCAAACAGGTTCATGATGTCTGCAGACAGCTGGGGGTCCAGATTACCGGTGGGCTCATCCGCCAGCAGTACCGGGGGTTTGTTGA
Organism: uncultured Marinobacter sp.; assembly: GCA_964447555.1. Taxonomy (GTDB): domain Bacteria; phylum Pseudomonadota; class Gammaproteobacteria; order Pseudomonadales; family Oleiphilaceae; genus Marinobacter. Next base: position 4,989 of record CAYUTG010000124.1, on the reverse strand, counting down.
CCACTGCACGGGCAATACCAACCCGCTGCTGCTCCCCCCCGGACAACTGCATGGGGTTCATTTTTTCCTTATTCAGCAGCCCGACCTTATCCAGCGCTGCACGTACCCGGCGGCCGGTGTCGTTTGGTGAGGCACCGGTTACCTCAAGCGGCATGGCAACGTTGTCATAAACCGTACGATCAAACAGCAACTGGTGGTTTTGGAAAACCACACCGATGTGCCGGCGAATGTAAGGAATCTGGCGACGTGGTAAACGATTCAGAAGCTGCCCACCAACAACAACCTCCCCGGCGCTTGGCCGCTCCATCACCATAATAAGCTTCAGCAGCGTGCTCTTACCGGCCCCCGAATGCCCGGTAAGAAAGGCCATTTCGCCCCGGTCCAGGCTGAAGTTCACCTGGCGCAACGCGGTGTGGTCACTGTCGTACCGTTTGGTAACCTGGTTGAACTCAATCATGAATAACGGAAACCCGGGTTAACTGGCTCATTCATCAAACAGCGCACCCACAAAGGTTTCGGCATCGAAACTGCGCAGATCATCCGCCTGCTCACCAACGCCAATAAAACGAATAGGAAGCTGCAACTGGCGGGCAATGGCAAACACAATCCCCCCTTTGGCTGTGCCGTCCAGTTTCGTTAAGGTAATACCACTGACTCCGACAGCCTGCTGAAACACCTGGGCCTGGCTCAGGGCATTCTGGCCGGTGCCTGCATCCAGAACCAGCATCACTTCGTGGGGCGCGGCATCGTCCAGCTTTTTCATAACCCGGACAACCTTTTCCAACTCGGTCATCAGGTTATCTTTGTTCTGCAGCCGGCCGGCAGTATCGGCAATCACCACATCGACACCACGAGACTGTGCCGACTGAATGGCATCGAAGATAACAGAGGCGCTGTCTGCGCCTGTGTGCTGAGCTACCACTGGCACATTGTTGCGCTCGCCCCAAACCTGCAGTTGCTCAACCGCGGCCGCCCGGAAGGTATCACCAGCCGCCAGCATCACAGATTTACCATCACTCTGGAACTTTTTAGTCAGCTTGCCAATGGTGGTGGTTTTGCCAACACCATTCACACCGACCATTAAAATAACATAGGGCTTCTGGCCGGCATTCACTTCCAGTGGTTGCGTCACACCTTTCAGCAAGCCACTCAGCTCATTCCGCAACGCCGTCTTCAGAGCTTCACCGTCTTTTAGCTGATTTCGCTCAAGCTTATCCGTGAGCGACTCAATAATTTCGGATGTGGCTGTCACACCAACATCTGCCATCAGCAGTGTGGTTTCAATCTCTTCGAGCAGATCTGCGTCAATTTTCTTGCCCACGGAAAACAGACCGGCCATGCTGCCCGTCAGGCTGGCACGGGTTTTACCCAGGCCCTGACGTATTCGTTCAAAGACGCTGAGCTGGGGCTCTGGCTCAGGTTCGGGTTCTGGTTTGAGTTCTGGCTCCGGCTCTGGTTCAGACTCTGGAGCGGTTTCCGCTGGCTCAGCCGGGGCCGGGCCTTTTGCCACTTCCGGCTTGCGGTGGGCAACCGGTTTTGGCCGCGGTATACGCCGCCGGCTACTGGCAACATCCAGAACAAACACAAGCACAAGAAGGGCCAGAAGGCCGATTGAAATCCACTCTGCCATCATAACGTCATACCATTCATCTGAAGGGGCGAGACAAATAAAGCGGACATTCTAGCAGACTGTCCGAATGAAGTGAGACCTGCCCGGGTTATCAACCCGACACTGGTTTCCGTTACTATGCGGTCAACACGGAGCAAACCTCTAACCACTGCCGGAGTTGTTTTATGGCACACAAATCCCCGAGGGGCAGGAAGCCCGCCAATCGTACATTACGTGCCGCCAACAGCCAGAGTGGAGGCAGTGCAGGCGAGCTGCGTATTATCGGAGGCGACTGGCGCAGCCGGAAGCTCCGCTTCCCGGATGCTGGCGGGGTGCGGCCCACGCCAGCCCGCACCCGGGAGACTCTGTTTAACTGGCTGTCTTTTCACCTTGCCGGGAGCGATTGCCTTGACCTGTTCGCCGGCTCTGGAGCACTGGGGCTGGAAGCCCTCTCCCGCGGTGCCGGCAAAGCCACTTTCGTGGATCACACACCGGCGCTGGCTCAGGCACTCAGGGAAAATCTGCGGCTATTAAAATGCGCCAACGGTGATGTTGTCTGCACAGACATGGACCAGTATCTTGCCCATCGCATGCGCCCACCCTTCGATATTATCTTTATGGACCCGCCCTTTCGACGGGGCTGGCTCGAGCGTATCTTTCCACAACTGAACCAACAGGGCTGGATAAAAGCCGGAGGCTGGGTTTATGTGGAACATGAGAGCGATATAACAACACCGGCCGTACCGGGTAACTGGCTGCTTCACCGGCAGAAAACAGCCGGCCAGGTTACATACTGCCTGTTTCGTGTGCAGGAAGAGCCGGCAGCCAACAGTGAGGGGATGCCGGAAAGCGCCTGATTTCCGCCCATAAAAAAACGGGTATGTGGATTAAATGGTTGATGGGCTCCATATAAACGTTGGTGACGGGCATATCCGTCTCGAGGTAAGCCATGATATTCGGCCAGGCTTATAAAGTTGAATACTCGGGTAGCCATGACACCTTTATGATGAAATCTTGTTCAGATTCACTGATATGGGTTGCTATGGAGATGGCAACGCGGGTAGCCACAACGCTAAGGCAACCAGTGTCACAAGCAACACGGGCGGCGTGATCAACAGGCCGATTTTCATGTATTGTCCCCAGCCAATCTTGTGACCTTTCCCCGCCAGTACATGCAGCCACAACAGGGTGGCCAGGCTACCAATGGGGGTGAATTTCGGGCCAATATCATTGCCGATGACGTTGGCATAGACCATTAGTTGCCGAGTCAAATCCGACACCGGAGCCTGATCAATGGCCAGAGCGCCCACGAGCGTCGAGGGCATGTTGTTCATGATCGACGCTGTCACGGCGGCAAGAAAGCCTGTGCCTACAGTCGCTATGATCGTGCCCTGCTTGCCGAGCCATTCCAGCGCTCCGGCGCCGTAGTGTGTCAGCCCGGCTTGCCCCAGGCCGTACACCACCAGATACATACCGAGCGAGAACCACACGATCTGCCACGGCGCGTTGCGAATAACGCTTCCCAGCGGCACGATGGCTTGCCGGTTGGGTTGACCGAAGCGACCCGCAATGATAAGCAGACCGATCGCGCCGGCACCGGTGACCAAACTGAACGGCAGGTTCCACCGTCCCAGTACAAAGAAGGCAACCAACAATGTGGCCAGAATCGGAAATGCGGCGCGAAACACTTGATGGTCGACGATGGCACTGGCGGGGATGTCTAGTTCATCCAGCGAATAACGAGTGGGTATCCGGCGATGGAACACAAGCCACAGGATGCCCAGTGAAGCAGCCACCGAGACCAGGCTCACTGGCACCATGACCATCGCGTAACGGGAAAATGAAATGCCGAAGAAGTTGGCACTGACGATGTTGACGAGGTTGGAGATCACCAGCGGCAGGCTGGCCGTATCGGCGATGAACCCGGTGGCAATAATGAAAGCGAGCGTTGCCGAAGCGGGAAACTTCAGTCGATGCAGAATGGCGATGACGATCGGTGTCAGCAGAAGTGCGGCGCCGTCATTGGCAAAGAAAGCGGCGATAACCGCGCCCAGCATCACGATCAGCGGAAACAGAAGATGCCCATGACCATTGCCCCAGCGGGCGATATGCAGTGCCGTCCAATTAAAGAAGCCGGCCTCATCGAGAATCAGCGAAATGATGATCAGCGCGACAAAGGTAAACGTCGCGTCCCACACGATGTCCCAGACGACGGCGATGTCGGCCCAATGCACGACGCCGGTCAGCAAGGCTACTGCTGCGCCGCCCAGTGCGATCCAGCCGATGCCAAGGTTTTTCGGCTGCCAGATGACGAGCACAAGTGTAATAATGAAAATAGCCAGCGCCAGCATGTAGAAACTCCAGAGGGCAGATTATGAGCGCCGGGACACTGCTTCCGCGCTTTCCAAACGCTCGGAATAACGAGACGTCAAATAGTCGCTACGGCCAGAAAGCGCGAATAGGAGCGCGTTCGCAATGAGCCATAGAGGATCAGGATTCGCGGAGGATGAAGCTCGCCACCCGGTCCAACCAGGCCATCGACGTCAATCGGTTCCAGCAATTCCGGATCAATGTTGGGCAAATCAGCTACGCTCAAAAACTCATTCATGGGGTTGCTCGTTCATCTGTTTCAGGCTAGGTGACAACTTCACCGTCTTCCTTGGTAAAGCTCTTGATCGGATCATCCAGTAGCGACAACACTTTCTCCGACGGGCGACACAGAGCCGCGCCCTTATCTGTCACCACGATTGGGCGATTGATGAGGATTGGATGCGCCATCATGGCATCGACCAACTGCTCGTCTGACAGGGAAGGGTCATCCAGGCCCAGTTCGTCAAAGGGCGTGCCCTTGCACCTGAGCAAGGCGCGGGGTGATGAACCCATCATGGCGATCAACTCCAACAGTCGCCCCCGGCTGGGTGGTGTCTTCAGGTACTCGATGATGTCCGGCTTTTCTCCCGAAGCTCTGATCATGGCCAGCGTGTTGCGCGACGTGCCGCAATCCGGGTTGTGGTAAATCAATGGGTTCAAAACCTCACTCCTGTATATCGGGCTGGCAATCGCATGATGAGGCGCTTGGCAATGCGCAAACCGACGCATGATCTGCACAACAATCTCGCACCAAGTAGTCGAGTACGGTCTGCATGTGCTCAAGGTTGGCCCGATAGATGATCGATCGGCTTTGTCTGCACGAAGTTACCCAACCCGCTCGCTCCAGCACAGCAAGGTGAGTCGACAGGGTGTTGTGTGGCACCGAAAGCTGACGCGCTATTTCTCCGGCGGGTAGCCCCTCGGGCTCATGACGCACCATTAAGCGGAACGCCGCAAGGCGTGTCTCTTGGGAGAAGGCAGAAAAGCTGGCTGTTGCCATTTTTGTGTCC
>CAYUTG010000123.1:6562-8739 GCA_964447555.1 uncultured Marinobacter sp. | reverse complement strand
ATCCACTGCGGAGTCCCAAACTTGGCGTGTATGATACTGTAACCTGCGGAAATTACCTAGGGACCTTGATCAGTCCTTCGACAACTTCCGATAAAATCAGAAACCGGACAAATGACTATGAAACGCACTGCTTTCTTCATTTCTGATGGTACTGGCCTCACCGCCGAAGCCCTTGGTCACAGCCTGTTAGCCCAGTTTGGGAAAATTGACTTTGAGCGGGTAACAGTACCTTATATAGATGATGAGGATAAAGCCCAGGATATGGTTAAGCGGATTAACAAAGCGGCAGAAACCGATGACGGCCGGCCTCTGGTTTTCGACACGCTGGTCGATGACGATATTCGCGCGATCATTTCAACGGCAGACTGCTTTATGGCCGATATCTTCGGCACCTTCCTGAGTCCTCTGGAGAAGGAACTGCAGGCCTCCTCTTCTTACTCGGTCGGGAAATCACACTCCATCAGTGATGAACGGGGGTATGAGCGCCGGATCAATGCGGTTAACTTCGCACTGGATAATGACGATGGTGCACGCATACGTCACTATGACGAAGCAGATCTGATTCTGGTGGGGGCATCCCGCAGTGGCAAAACGCCCACCTGCCTCTACCTTGCGCTGCAATACGGTGTAAAGGCGGCCAACTACCCGATCACAGAGGAAGACCTGGAAGACCAGCAACTACCGGCCCCACTGAAGCCTCATAAAGAAAAAATATTTGGCCTGACAATACAGCCCGAGCGGCTGGCCACCATCCGCAATGAGCGCCGCCCAAATTCACGATACTCATCGCACAAGCAGTGCATGTTCGAAATTGAGGAAATTGAACTCATGTATCGCCGCGAGCGCATTCCCTATCTGAATACGACGGCCTATTCCGTAGAGGAGATTTCTACGAGAATTATGGTGACTACCGGCCTGAAACGAAACCGCCAGTAGCCACCCTGTCAATCACCCCTGGTTTACATTTCTTCGATAGCCAGCCCCAGACTTTCTGCCAGTGCACGGTTTTCGGGGCTGGTCACAACAGCAATGCTGGCCTGATCAGGCGACAACCAGGTACTGGCGACTCGCTTCAGATCATCCGTTTCTACCGATAACACCCGTTCACGGAATCGTGCCCGCTGCTCCGGGCTGCGTCCAAACAGCCGGTTGTGAAACGCATGGCGTGCTGCACCGGCCGGTGAACGGGGGCGGTCCAGTTGCCCGATAACACCAAGAACCGCTTCTTCGAGTTCCTGATAACCATGGTCGGTTTCCTGCAGCCAGACCAGAGCTTTATCAAAGTCATCAAGCGTGTCCGACAAGCGCGGATCGCGATAGGAAAAGAAGCGGAATGTTCCGTTGACGCTGTCCTGCCCGGCACCACCACCGTAGGCCCCGCCTTTTTCACGAATAACCCGGTGCAGATAGCCATTTCGCAGAAACCCGCCAAGCACCGTTAATGCCGCCGCATCCGGATGGTCAACAGGCACTGTTTTGTAGGCTTTCGAGCAGAAATTAACCTGAGTGGAGGTTAACCATGCCTGTCGGGTTGTGTAGTCAACCTCACCCACCTGCCAGCGAGAAGCATCTTCACCGGCGGCATCATCGCGCCAGCTGGATGCCAGATTATCGAGCATACCGGGTAGCTGCTCATCTTCACCAATCACCAGAAACTGGCGGCTCTGGTTACGTATTTTTGCGTGCAAGGCTGAAAGCTGCTGACAAAACGATGCCAGCTCGTCCTGATTCTTCAGCTTCTGGTCCAGTTCTTTCGTACCACGAATGCCTGCAAGGCCACCCAGACGGAAAGACAACCAGGCCCCTGGGCTCATGCCCTGAGATGCCGCCCCCATGGCCAGCGCGTGACCGCTGCCAGTAACGGCCTGTTCACGGCGGGCTCGAATTTGGGCAATAATTTCTCTTACGCGATCTTGCTCATCAAAGCGAATACTGGTGTAAACATCTTTCAGCAGGCGAGTCAGGGCCTCGCGGTTCCGGGCCAGCGCCTTACCACTGAAAATAAGGTAGCCCGACAAGTTCTGCACATCATCAATACCACCCTTGGCACTGAACGAGGCTCCAATACCACCGGTTTCTGCTGAAATCCGGTCCTGCATCTGCAGGTAATCCAGCTCTCCACAGCCGACCTCTGAAATCAGGCTGGTGTAGTAAGGAATCAGCAGCAGCTCTTCCTC
>CAYUTG010000123.1:5817-6552 GCA_964447555.1 uncultured Marinobacter sp. | reverse complement strand
TGACAACTCTGGCACCGGAACAACAATCTGCTCATAGACCAGCCCATTGGTGCCCCGGGCGTACGCCGTTATGCCGGTTTCACCATCAAACCGGGCTTCCGGCTCGGGCATCTGTAATGGCACATCGGAGAGATCCACTTTGGGCAGAACCGAGTCGTCATCTTTCCTCGTCTGTCGCTCTTCAAGTGCTTTGGCCTGCTCGACAATCTGCTCAATTCCGCTGCTGCTCAGGCTGGCTTTACGGCGAGCCAGAGCCTCATGGACAGCCTGCTGCCGGCGACTCTCCAACTTGTCATCCGGACGCAACGCCAGCGTTACCCGGTGAGGGTTTTCCAACAGCTTTTTACGGATCAGACCGGGCACATACTGTGGGTCTCTGATTTTCTCCCGAAGAGTTGCCAGTACCGGCTCAAGATCCAGAAGCTCAACCGGATCACCGCCATGCACCATCGGTGAAATAGCACTCATAATCAGCTGTAAGCCGTACGGGAACTGATCGCCGGCTATTTCCCGCTGGTGCAGCTCCAGCTGATGCAGAATGGCCTCCAGCCGCTCGGTACTGACCCCCTGATCTGCCACTTGTTGCAGTGTTTGCTCAACCAGATTTTCCAGTTCTTTCAACTGCTCAGGCTCACTGCCCTCAATACCGCAGGCAAATGTCATTTCCCGGTTGGAATCTTCCAGCCCGCACATGGGCGATGGCGCCTGGCCCAGTTCAGTCGTCTCAAGTGCCCG
>CAYUTG010000123.1:0-5807 GCA_964447555.1 uncultured Marinobacter sp. | reverse complement strand
GCAACCAGCCCATCACAATATGGGTTTTGTTGTCGGTGCTTTCACCCTCATTGACTGCGTATGCCTGTTCAGTGCGCAGAGGTGCAAACATGCGCTTTTCATCACGTACCGGCAGTTTGATATCAAGATGATCAAAACGCTTAAGGGCCAGCTCTTCAAACCGTTCATGATGCTCACGGGCCGGTATGTTGCCGTAGGTGGCAAATATGGCATTACTGGGGTGATAGTGGTGGCGATAGAACTGCACCAGATCATCGTAACCAAGATCAACAATATGATCCGGATCTCCCCCACTGTTGTAGTGGTAGGTTGTGGTCGGAAACAGATGGCTACTCAGGTTTTGCCAGAGCTGTGAGGCAGGCGAGCTCATTGCGCCTTTCATTTCGTTGTAAACAACGCCCCGGTAGACCAGATCTGTTGTCGGATCATCTGGCTTTTCAAATTCAAGGCGATGGCCTTCCTGAGCAAAATCCAGCTTGTCCAGCTTGGAAAAAAAGACAGAATCCAGATACACAGACAGAAGGTTGTCGAAGTCTTTCCGGTTCATGCTGGCAAACGGGTAGGCTGTCCAGTCGCTGCTGGTGAACGCATTCATAAACGTACTCAGTGAGCGACGGATCATCATGAAAAACGGGTCTCGCACGGGGAAGCGCTCACTACCGCAAAGCGCCGTATGCTCCAGCACATGAGCAACGCCGGTCGAATCCATCGGGAACGTGCGCAGCGCTACGAAAAAGACGTTTTCATCGTTATCTGCCGCCAGATGCAGGTGACGGGCCCCGGTTTTCCGGTGGCGATACTCCTCAACATCCAGGTTGAGTGTGCTTATCCGGTGGCTACGAAGCTTCTCAAAAGCCGGATGGGTTGCGTTGTCAATCACTGCCGCCATTCAAACTTTCCTGTCTTTAACTAATGTAGGCTTGTAGGGTAACACGTAGTTTCGATTATCATGCACACTCCAGCAGCGATAAGGCAGTTCAGCGACCTATGACAACCCATTCATCTAACCCGTTACCCGGTTCCGGAGCCGCTACTGCCCCTGAGGTTGCTGCGTACTGGGCAGAACGACGCAGGTACCTGGAGCGTATCAGGAAGGCACCAGAGGTCAGGCAACGTTTCTGGCGGGAAGTTCTGATATATCTGTTGCGGCGGGTACTCTGGTCCTTTGGTTTCTTCCCTGTGCTTCTGGCGTTCTGGCTTCCGTTTGTTCTGGCCAGTTTCAACCCCGTAGTCATGGCGACCGAGATGATTCCCCTGCTGCAGGATTTTGTGAACGCCAACCCGGAGGTGCAGGCAACAACCATCAGCACCCTGATTATTGCCTGGGCGTCTATTGGCTTTATATTTCTGGTGTTTGATTTTTTGCTTACCCCGTTCCGGTCACCCTATGAATACGAGGCGGACGTGTACATGAAGTCGTGGGAGCAGCTTAACCATGATCAGCTTCCGGGCAAAATGTGATTTGGCCTGCATTCCAGAGAACTTCAGACACTTTATGTTACATAAGGTTGCACTCACTGGTTAAGATGAAGACGTACTCAGCGTTTTAGCACTACAGAATAAACAGGAATGCAGGATTAAGAGGTTCCGCTATGGTCGATTTCAGACCGCTTCTTTTTATCAACGCTCTGGTTTTAATGCTTCTGGTGACGGCCGGGTTTGCATCGGTGCGCCAGGAAGCCACAGTTGCGGCACCAGATAACACCGCCACAGGCGCCCCCGCCGTTGCATCGGCCCCCGCAGAGTCCGGTCCGGGCTCTGAAGCCGGCAAACCAGCGAAACTGCAACCGGCACCGGAGCCAGTACCGGTTTCAGAGCCAGAGCCTGCGGCAGACACAGCTCCGGCTGTCGCCACACAAGCTGAACCCTTCCACATTTCCCCATTACCAGAAGCAACTGACACCCTGGCAATGGCAGAACCCGCCTCTGCCATGTCACAAGCTGAAAAAGCAGCGCCCGCACCTGTGCCGGCCCCTGAACCAGTGGCAGAGAAACCAACAACCGGCAGTCTCATCCTCCGTTCTAATGTGGTGGGTGACCAGGTCACCATTAATGGCAAAACCTACGGGCCAACGCGGCTGGACCTTGATCTTGAACCCGGCAGCTACGATGTCACCATCAGTAAAGATGGCTTTAAACCCTGGAAGAAGACGGTTGCACTTAAACCAGGCAGTGACGTAACCCTGGTGGGTGAGCTGGTTGCTTACACTACCGTGAATTTCCGGAATGGCACATGGGTTGGCGGCGTTAAAACCGGTGACGGAACCTACGAAGACAGCGACGGCCTGCGTTATGAGGGCCACTTCATTAATGGCGAGTTTCAGGGTGAAGGCACAGCCTGGTACCCCGATGGCAGCCGCTATGAAGGCGACTGGGAAAACGGTGAACGCGCTGGAGAAGGCAACTGGCGCAGTGCCGACGGCTCCCGCTACTCTGGCGAATTCCGGGCTAACCAGTTTAACGGCAAAGGCACGCTGACAATGGCCAATGGCGATATTCTGACCGGACAGTGGAAAGATGGTCGCCTGAATGGCCACGGCTCGCTCACAACGGCCGATGGCATGTTATACGTAGGCGCTTTCCGGGATAATGACTTCCACGGACAGGGCAGCCTCACTTACCCCGACGGCCGCCATTATGAAGGTGAATTTTCCAATGGTGCCTTTAATGGCACTGGCTCGGAAGTGTTTGCCGACGGCAAAAAATACGAAGGCGAGTATATTGAAGGTAAGTTTCATGGAAAAGGCATACTGCTGAACCCAAATGGCAGTTCTATTGAAGCCACTTTCCGCCATGGTGAACCTTATGGACAGGTGCGCCTGACCACAGCAGCGGGTGAAGTCTTCACTGCCCGCACCACGGAACCCGGTGTCTGTTATCGGGAGAAGAGCTACCGGGCCACCCAATGCCCGGAACTGGAAGGCTGGTAACCCTGTTCTGGCCCGGTAACACACGCGTTTGCAGTGAACGATTGAGGTAGTTGAAGATGGCGATCAAAAACGCTCTGCTGGTGGACGATTCAAAAGTGGCACGCTTTGCCCTGAGCAAGCTGCTGGAAAGTCGCGACATGGAAGTAAACATGGCGGGTTCGGCTGAGGAGGCTCTGGACTTCCTGAGCAGTAATGGCCGCCCGGATGTCATTTTTATGGATCACCTGATGCCAGGCATGAATGGTGTGGAAGCCACCAAGGCCATCAAGGGTAATCCGGACACCGCAGCCATTCCGATTATTATGTGCACCTCAAAAAAGTCACCCTCGTTTATGGAAGAGGCGAGAAACTTCGGGGTTTACAACATCCTCACCAAACCGCCGCACACCGAAGGCCTGAGCCTGGTGCTGGAACAACTGAGCCGCGACGTTGCCGAAGGCACCCTCCCCGATGCGCCGGTTGTTTATTCGTCAGGCAGTGACGAAGAGGAAGACGATGACTTTGCAAACTTCCCGAACGATGCGTCCGTGGAAATGTCTCTGAAATCTGAAGGGGAGCCAGCAGGCAGTGACCAGGCCGCAACAAGTGTGGTGCCCCTGACCAGCGATCTGATTGAGCAGATAGCCCGCTCGGCGGTGAAAACGCACATCAATAATCGCATGCACGAACTGCTGAGCTCACTCTTTGATGAGCAGTTTGACCACATCAAGCGTGCGCTGGAGGAATCCCGCAACAAGCAGGAGTCCGAACTTGAAGAGCGCCTGGGCGCCATGACCAGCCTGGTTGAAGAGCGAACAGCCAACCTGCGCGATGAAGTGGCCGCCGAAGTAAACCTGAATCTGGGCCGGGAACTGGCGGACCTGAAAAAGGAACTGAAGCGCAACTCCGGGTTCACTGGCGAGCATATGGCAGAGCTGAAAGACCACATTACCAGCGTTCAGACTATTGACACTGAGTTCTGGCAAACCCTTCAGTCTGAAGCTATTCAGCAGGCCCACGAAATCTCCCGGGAAACTGCTGAAGACATTGCCCAGCGCACAATCGATCTGTTTGTTGCCCAGCAACGCTCAGCATCTTCAAAGATATATACCCTTGGCCTTGCTATCAGTCTTGGTATTTTCAGCGTGGGTATTGCCTGGTTATCGGGACTGTTTGGCTGATCTGTGGCTTTATTCGTCGCCAGTCTTCCGGGGTGTCTACATCGTCATAGACCCCCGGAATATCAACCAGCGTTGCCCTGGCTCTTGCCAGTATCCGCCCTGCTCCACGATCGCCCCTGAGCGCCATCACCTCTGGCCATAACTGCCTCGGCAGATAGGCAGGCACCCCGGGCCGCCCGTTATAGTTCGCGGCAAACGGCTGCCCGGGCGCCTTGTACACTGCCTTACGCAGCGCCCTCAGTGAACATGCATCCAGCAATGGCTGATCCGCCAGCAAGACAAAAACGCCCGGAGCCAGGGGCCCGACTCGGGAAATGCCGGCAATCAGAGAGGCCGCAAGCCCCTGATGCCAGTCAGGCACCTGCACCCAGGCGGAAGGTTGCGATGTGCAACGGAAGCGCATCAGCGGGTACCAGGCACCACTCACCACACGAACATCACGGCTGAGGACCCGGCCCAGCTCTATAGCCCTGTCCAGCAGGATACCTTTCTGATCTCCTGCCAGAGAAAGCAATGTTTTAGCGCGGCCCATGCGGTCTGAAGCACCTGCGGCAAGGATAAGTAACGGGATATCCGGATCGCCTGATGAGGTATATAAGTTTATAATCTGCACCCTGAATTGTAAGAAGTAACGGAGCCCGACCGCAGGCCTGACTGCCCGCCCCCGTAATTTTTGCTAGAATCCGGCCATCATTCAACTATTTCCATCTGAGCATTTAATGAATCATCTTTTTGTAGACAACCTGACTGTTATCGATTTTGCCTACCTTGACCCGGTACGCGGGCTGGTAGGTGAAAGCTGGATTGCAGACGTCATTCTGGGCGGCGACCTGGATCATCAGGGTATGGTATTTGATTTCAGTGACGTGAAACGAACCATAAAAAGAGTGATTGATGAGCGCGTGGATCATTGTCTGGTTATTCCCAGCTATTATTCGGGGCTTAGCCAAAACGAAACTGAACGAGACACCTTTCACTGGACCCTTGCCAACGGCAACTATATTACCCACCAGGCGCCAGAGCAGGCGGTGGTGCTGTTGTCTGCTGAGCGGGTTATTCCGTCCGAGGTTGCCAGCCTCCTTGAACGGGAAATCATGGCGGCCTTGCCCGCAAACGTTATATCCGTAGAGATCAACCTGCGGGAAGAGGTTATTGAGGGTGCCTATTACCATTACGTGCACGGCCTGAAGAAGCACCTTGGTAATTGCCAGCGCATTGCCCATGGCCATCGCTCACCCATTCAGATTGATCTGAACGGCCGCCGGGCACAGGAGCTGGAGCGCCGCTGGGCTGCGCGCTGGCAGGACATCTCCATTGGCACTGAAAGTGACGTGGCCAGGCGCTATGTGGAAGACAACGGCGTTGAGTATATATCCTTTGCCTATGAATCGAGTCAGGGAGCTTTTGCACTTACCTTGCCAGCAGAGCAGGTATACCTGATGAATTCCGATACTACCGTTGAGCTGATTGCCGCTCACCTTGCTGATCAGACCAAAGCCGAGTACCCGGAAGACACCATTCGGGTAAAAGCCTATGAGGGTGTCGGCAAAGGGGCCATTGCCTCCCGCTGACCCTTGATCGGAGAGCATTCCTTCAGACACAAAAAAACCGCCCGAAGGCGGTTTTTTTGATAGCTTAACAGCAGACTCAACCGTTAAGCCGAATTGGCGTCCCCTAGGGGGTTCGAACCCCTGTTGCCGCCGTGAAAGGGCGGAGT
>CAYUTG010000122.1:0-8773 GCA_964447555.1 uncultured Marinobacter sp. | reverse complement strand
GGTCGCCAGAACTTCAAACTGATGCTCGCCATCAACATCGGCAATTTCGATGATGGACAGGTCAAAGGTACCGCCACCCAGGTCGTATACGGCGATGGTACGGTCGCCACCTTTTTTGTCCATGCCGTAAGCCAGCGCTGCAGCCGTTGGCTCGTTAATAATCCGTTTAACTTCCAGGCCGGCAATCTTACCCGCATCTTTGGTAGCCTGACGCTGGCTGTCATTGAAGTAAGCCGGTACAGTAATAACCGCTTCGGTTACCTTCTCACCCAGGTAGTCTTCTGCCGTCTTCTTCATTTTCTTGAGCGTTTCAGCAGAAATCTGTGGCGGAGCCATTTTCTGGCCCTTCACATCTACCCACGCGTCGCCATTATCAGCCTTGGTGATTTTGTAAGGCACCATGCCAATGTCTTTCTGCACAACTGCATCATCGAAGCGACGACCAATCAGGCGCTTGATAGCGTACAGGGTGTTGTCCGGGTTGGTAACAGCCTGACGCTTGGCAGACTGACCTACCAGTGTCTCGCCATCGTCTGTATACGCGATGATGGATGGCGTGGTGCGATCCCCTTCTGCGTTTTCAATAACCTTAACCTTGTCGCCATCCATAATGGCCACACAGGAGTTCGTGGTGCCCAGGTCGATACCGATAATCTTGCTCATTGAGTCACTCCAATTCTTCGAAATACTTTCCCGGAGAAATCCACTCCGGCACTTTGTGGTTTACTGGCTATATTGGCGCTTTAATCAGCTTTTCAAGCCTGCTCATCAATTTTTGGTGCATCGACCGCCTTCGCCACAACCACCATTGCCGGGCGTATAACGCGGCCATTCAACGTGTAACCACGCTGCACAACAGAAACAACGCTGTTTGGCTCAGCATCCGGAGCCGGCACCATAGACATAGCTTCATGCTGCTGCGGATCAAATGGTTCGCCCAACGGATTCAACTGCTCAACATTGAACTTCTTCAGGCTCGACAGGAACAGGCTGAGGGTCATCTCTACACCCTGGCTTATTGATGCCACCAGATCGCCGGCATCTTCGTTGCCTTCTGTACTTTCCACGGCCTTTTCCAGGCTGTCTGCCACAGGAAGCAATTCCTTAACAAATTTCTCCAGCGCAAACTTATGCGCCTTTTCAACATCAATTTCAGCGCGCCGGCGCACGTTCTGCATCTCAGCGTGCGCCCGCAGCAGCTGCTCCTGGGCTTCACTGACCTGCGTCTGCAGTGCTTCTACTTCTGAAACCTCTTGTTCCCCGCCTTCAGACGCCTCATCAGCCGCCGACTCTGCGGCATGCTTCAGCTCCTCTTCCAACTGCTCACTGCGATTCTCGTCTTTACTCATGACTACTCCTGCCAGGTATCCGGGACCAGTTTTTCACCAGCCTGATCAATGTGGCTTCCGGTGACGACGACCGGAAAACGGTATTTTCGAAGGGATATGGGGCCCCATGTTCAGGTTTCAACCATTACCTGCACCATTCCTGAAGAAATTCACATTTCAGTATTTGCATACAGACCAATCCCTGTATATATTCACAGTTACTGTATGCACGCACAGCTTTTTTTACCGGGCACCAACATCAATCAGATGGCCTGTGTGCGTGAAGCGACACCAACCGCGGAGGTTAACTGCATGCTCACCCAGCTTACCGTTTCCAATTACGCCATTGCCGAGCGGGTAGAACTTCAGTTTGGCAAGGGAATGACCGCATTAACCGGCGAAACAGGTGCCGGCAAATCCATTGTACTGGACGCCCTGGGGCTGGCTATGGGCGGCCGGGCCGACGCCGGCGCTGTACGCCACGGCGCCAAACGGGCAGACATTACGGCCAGCTTTGATGTCGCAGACATACCAGAGGCCATACAGTGGCTTGAAAGCCACGAGCTGGACGACGAATCAAGCTGTATTTTGCGCCGGGTTATCAGTAAAGATGGCCGCTCACGTGCGTATATAAACGGCCAGCCCTGCCCACTTGCCCATCTGAAAGAGCTGGGCAGCGAGTTAATGGACATTCATAGCCAGCACCAGCATCAGTCTCTGCTTCGCAAGGAAACCCACCGCAAACTGCTTGATGAGTTTGCCGGTGCAGCCTCTCTTGCAGCGAAAACCAGAGAGGCGTGGAAAGCCTGGAGCCAGGCGCGGCAACTGCTGTCTGACCGCCAGCATAATGCAGACGAAACGGAAGCCCGGCTTCAGCTGCTACGCTACCAGGCCGAGGAACTGGACCGGCTGGCTCTGGAAGCTGGCGAACAGGAACAACTGGAGCAAGAGCAGGCCCAGCTCAGCCAGGCCGATGCGGTATTGCACAGCAGCCATCAGGCGGCATTGCTTTGCACCGAAGAAGAAACCAGTGCCGCCGGCCTGGTACGGCAGGCACTACAGCAACTGGAACAATTACCGGTGGATGTTCCGGCACTTTCAGACACCATTCAGATGTTAAGCGAAGCCCAGATTCAGATCAGCGAAGCCGGCGACAACCTCCGACGGTTTGTGGACGACTACGAAGCAGACCCGGCACGCCTGAATGAAGTGGAAGAACGCCTTAGTGCTATTTACCAGATGGCCCGAAAACACCGGGTAACACCGGAAGAGCTGCCGGACTTTCACCAGAAGCTGAGCCGGGAACTGGCTGAACTTGATGGGGGCGCACACAGCCTGGAGCAGCTGGAGGCAGACCTGGAACAGTGCCAGGCGGCTTATGACCAGCTGGCCGGTAAACTGACGGAGGCCAGAGAAACCGCTGCCGTTGAACTCGATAAACGCATAGCCGGGGAGCTGGCACTGCTGAGCATGCCAGCCGTGCAGTTTGTTACGCATCTGAGCCAAACCACCAGCGAACCGACCCCGCACGGGCAACAGGATATTGAATTTCTGGTCAGCGCCAACCCAGGCCAGCCCGCACGGCCACTGGCCAAAGTCGCCTCTGGCGGCGAACTTTCCCGGATCAGCCTGGCCATTCAGGTGGTAGCCGCGCAGACATCAACCACCCCCACCCTGGTATTCGATGAAGTGGACGTTGGTATTGGTGGCGGCACGGCAGAAGTTGTTGGGCGTTTACTGCGGTCACTTGGAACGGATGGCCAGGTACTGTGCGTAACACACCTGCCACAGGTGGCCGCCCAGTGCCACCAGCACTTGTTTGTCAGTAAGTTTACCAGGCAGGAAGCCACCTTTTCAGAGATCCGGACTCTCGATGACCAGGGGCGTATCAGTGAGGTAGCGAGAATGCTGGGAGGCGTCGACATGACGGAGCATACCATTGCCCACGCCAAAGAAATGTTTGTTAAGGGCCAGGCAACCCATCACTGAAGGCCGCGCACTTTCCCCCTCTCAATCCTGAGAGCTGTTGGGGCGGGTACTATGCCCGCCCCTTTTTTCCTTTTCAGGCAGCGTAGCAGCCCAATCAGGATTTTATCGGTTTTACATACAGAATCAGGCTATGTTCAACAATTTCGTAGCCATGTTCTTCTGCAATTTTATGCTGGCGCTCTTCGATAATGTCGTCAACGAATTCGATAACCTTGCCACTCTGAGTGCAAACCATATGGTCGTGGTGATCATCACCGGCCATTTCAAAGACCGCGTGACCACCTTCAAAGTTATGGCGCAGCACCAAGCCGGCCGCCTCGAATTGAGTCAGCACCCGGTATACCGTTGCCAACCCCACATCATCTCCCTGATCCAGCAACTTTTTGTACACGTCTTCTGCGCTCAGATGGTGATCTGTTGCGCTTTCCAGAATGTTGAAGATTTTTACTCTTGGCAGAGTAACTTTCAGACCGACTTTTCGTAATTCGGCGTTTTCAGATGACATGTTACGATTCACTCTTTGGTGTGCTTCACGGCTTCCGGTATGATGAAGCCGCCATTTAACGGTCAAACCGTGCCACACCTGCCCTTGGCAGGCGGTTTCAAGATAGAGGATTTCCTGCGGCGATGCAAAAGCTCACAGCTCTCGTTCTAACTCTTGCCATCACAGGCTGTGCTTTCCCGGGCGTATATAAAATTAACGTTCAGCAAGGCAATATTGTGACTGATGAGGAGTTAACAGCCCTATCCGAGGGCATGCCCCGCAGCCAGGTTCATGCGGTCATGGGTACCCCTCTGCTGCTGAACCCTGTTGATCCCTCCCGGGAATACTATATCTATACATTTCAGCGCAGGGGCGCGGACATCAAAGAGCAGAAGATTGTTGTGTACTACGATAACGATCGCTACACCCACTACGAAGCCCAGCTACTGGAAGAAACGCCAGCCTACTGAGGTAACGGCGCCCTGCCTGACAGTCAGCCTTTTTTCCGGGCCCGGTTCAGGCGCGCCTGTTTCGGGTCAATTTTCAGAGGCCGGTATAACTCTACGCGGTCACCGTCTCTGAGTTTGTGGGTATCAGGATTTTTGATGAACTTGCCAAAAATGCCCATATCAATCGTATCCGGCTCAACTTCCGGAAAGATGTCCGAAATACCCGATAACACAACAGCTTCGCGCATTGTCGTGCCTTCCGGCACCCTCAGGGACAGGATCTCCTGCCGGTCTGGCCGGGCATAGGCCACTTCCACACTGAGCATTAAGCCACTCCGGAGTAAAGTTCGTCCGCCCGGCGACAGAAGGCATCAACCATGGTACTGGCGGCCTGATTAAACACCTTACCGAACGCCATACGGGACAAAGAGCCTGAAAACTCAAACTCCAGCGTCAGAATAACCTTACACGCATTATCATCCAGCGCCCGGAAGCGCCAGTGGCCAGCCAGGTTCCGGAACGGGCCATCCACCAGGTTCATTTCAATGGCTTCCGGCATCATCAGCTGGTTCCGCGTAGTCAGGGTATGGCGAATACCCCCCTTCGCAATCACCATGGACGCCGTTAACTGATCGGGGCTTTGCTCGTGTACTTCGGTTTGTGCACACCAGGGCAAAAACTCCGGATAGCGGGCAACATCGTTAACCAGAAGAAACATGCGTTCAGCCGAATGCATAACAAGGGCTGTTTTATCAATCTGATGGGGCATTGGTACCAGTTTTCCTGACTGTGATCAGACACTATGATAAAGGATATCGTCATTTTGCGGGGCGTTTTCGGGGGCCGGAGGCTCCCTTTCTGGCACTTCATCCACCTTTTCCTGTGGCTTGTTAACGTCCAGCGTATCATCGGCCTTCGTGGCGGGTTCGGGCTTTGCCGGGGCAACTCTGTGCCCGCGCTCATGCACTTCCGGCCTTTCGGAGGAGCCTGACAGCTTCATGGCGGGCTGACTGCACCAGATAGCTTTGTTGTCGGACTCGCACAGGTTGCTCAGTGAGAACGCCGTGTACTGAATGCCGATATAGGCAACCACCACCGGCAGCACCAGGCGCATCACCCAAAACCAGATATCCGCGAAGAGTTGTGGGGCATGCCCCAGTATTTTCCTGGACAAGTGCCGGGTAAGGCACCACCCCGCGAACACGGCGAGCAAAATGGCAACCACCGGAATGAGCAGCCCCCCGGTAAACAGCTCCAGCCAACGAAAAACCGTTGCCCCGGCGTACTGATCTCCGGCCCAGATATTCAGTGAAAGCAGGGAAGCCAGCCCGGCAACCCACACGGCCAAACCTACAATCAGCACCGAGATAGCTCTGGGGGCTCCCGTCCATTCCCGGAACCAGCCAACAACCGGCTCAAGCAACCCGATGGAGGTTGTCCAGACGACCAGCAGCACAACCAGGAAAACCGCTGCAATCAGGAACTGACTGGCCGGCAATTGCGCCAACGACACCGGCAGCGACACAAACAACAGGCTGACACCCCTCACTCCCTCAAGGTTACCGCCCTCACCTGCGACTGAAAAAATCATTACCCCGGCCAGAATGGCAATCAGGGTATCTACCAGAACGACGGCCAGAACAGAGCGTTTGAGCTGCGTGCCCGGGCTGGAATATGCACCAAATATGGCCCACACGCCCATCCCCAGCCCCAGCGTAAAAAACGCGTGGAACAGTGCAGCCTTAAGGCTCGCCAGCGTTAAATCCTCCGGGTGCATGTCCAGAATATGGCCAACCGCACCGTCAGTCTGACCAAACCATAACACCAGACCAAACAGCCCAAGCATCAGCACCAGAATACCGGGCACAACAATTCTGAGTGATCGCTCCAGCCCTTTTGCGACCCCCTGAAGGGAAACCCACAGAACCAGAAGCACAAAAAAGGCATGCCACCCCATGAACACCCGGTATTCTTCAGGGTCTGACACTAACGCAGAGAGAATGCCGGTGGCGCTGGTGTGGTCCGCGCCGGTAAACCGGCCCAGCGCACCGTAGAAAACATACGCCAGGGCAATTGCCCCGAAAACGGCAGTGAACGACAACACCAGAAAAGCAGCGAGAATACTCAGACGGCCAGCCAGCATCCACGCCCTGGGCACGCCTGCCGTGCGGATAAGCCCCTCCATGGCCAGCACAATGCCATGTCGGGCATGGCGACCAAACGCAGCTTCTGTGACAGTCAGCGGAAGGGTGATCAACAACAGGCAACCGAGGTACAGCAGAATAAACAGGCCGCCTCCATGCAAACTGGCCAGATAGGGAAACTGCCACAGGTTGGCGAGCCCGGCAGTAGCACCAACCGAGGCCCAGAAAAATGTTGATTTCCGGGTAAAAGACCCAATAGGTGTCTGGTACGGCGTAGACATTCGCGTCCCTTATTCATTCTGGCCGGCTATTGTAGCCGATGCATACAGCAGTGCACGACCAATAAGGCACCCCGAAAGCGATTTCGTGACCGGCCCTGCACTCGTGGGCTACAATACGCCTTTTGTCGGCAGCTTTTTCGCCGGCCCGTTCACTCGTCCGAACCCGGATTAACTGATTCATGAGCAAGAAAAAGCCCGGAACTCCGAGCAGCACCATCGCCCTCAACAAAAAGGCGAAACACGAATACCACATCGAGACTCGCTTTGAGGCGGGCCTCGCTTTGCTTGGCTGGGAGGTTAAATCTCTCCGTGCCGGCAAGGCACAACTGGTGGATTCCTACGTACTCCTGAAGAATGGCGAAGCCTGGCTGCTGGGCTCGCACTTCACGCCGCTGAATACGGCATCCACCCACGTGATTGCAGACCCGACCCGCACCCGAAAGCTACTGCTTCACGCCAAAGAGATTGCCAAAATTGTAGGTAAGGTAAACCAGGCCGGCCACACCTGCATCCCACTAGCCCTGTACTGGAAGAAAAACCGGGTGAAGTGTGAGATCGCACTGGTAAAAGGCAAGAAGGAGTTTGATAAGCGAGCGACCGAGAAAGAGCGGGACTGGAACCGCCAGAAACAACGCATCATGCGTGAGGCGACCACCTGATTATGTGTCGCATACTCACCCTCTTTGCGTAGGGTTTAACCAGGCCTATACTCAGGGGCCACGCATGGTACAGGGCAAAGGGAAAGCTTATGTTACCAACGCAGATTCCCATGTCATCCATTGACCGGGCCTGGCTTCGGATGGACACCCCTGAAAACCCTATGGTGATCTGTGCGGTTCTGGCATTCGAACGCCCTATCAACCTGAACAGGCTGCGGCGGACCATTGAAGACAGATTCCTGAGATTTGACCGCTTCCGCCAACGGGTTGTCGACAACGGCGACCAGGCTTACTGGTGTGACGACCCGCTGTTCGATATCGACAACCACCTTCATGAAATTGCGCTCCCGGGCAAAGCTGACAAAGCGGAACTCCAGAAACTGGTCAGTGATCTGAACAGCACGTCTCTGGATTTTCGGCGCCCTCTGTGGCAAATGCATTATATTGATAACTATCAGGGAGAGAGCGCCCTGCTGGTGCGCATTCATCACTGCATTGCGGACGGCATATCGCTGGTTCGGGTGATGCTCTCTCTGACCGACACAACCCCCGAATCCCCTCCCCGGAAAGCCCGACCCCAACGCGCACTAACCCCACACAAAAAGCCATCAATCAGGCGCATGATTCAGCGCACGGTGAGCCGCTCCCGGGCGGCAGCCGGGCAGGCGAGACTGTTCGTTCAGTCGGTCCGGGAGGAGCCTTATTACCCGAACAAACTAGCCTCTACCGCAGGAAGCGTTGCCATGGATCTCGCCCGGCTAGGCCTGGCGCCATTTGAACCCAGAACGGGCCTGAAACGGCCACTAACCGGCCGCAAACAGGTGGCCTGGGCAGAGCCTTTAGACCTTGATGAAGTGAAAGCCTGCGCCAGAGCGATGGGTGGCACCGTAAACGATGTGCTTTTGTGCACGGTTACCGGGGCCCTGCAACGCCACTTTGCCGCACACAAGGAGGCCATACCAGCCTGTGGCATTCGCGTAGCCGTGCCCTTCAACCTGCGCCCGCTGGACCAGCCCATAGAAGTGCTGGGCAACAAGTTTGGCCTGGTACTGGTGTGCCTTCCGGTCGAAGTGCTGGACCCGGTAATGCGCTTCCGTCAGATACAAGAGAGTATGGGCCGGTTAAAGCGCTCGTATCAGGCCCAGGTAACCTACAGCCTTCTCGATTTATTTGGCCGGGGCCCGGATGTACTGGAACGCCGCGCACTCAACCTGCTGAGCAGCAAGGCTTCAGCCGTATTAACCAACGTTCCCGGCCCTAAAGACCCGCTGTACCTGGCCGGCAGCAAACTAACCCAACCCATGTTCTGGGTTCCTCAAAGCGGGAACATCGGCATTGGCATGAGCATATTCAGCTATGCCGGCACGGTTCAGTTTGGCATCACCGTAGATAAAGCCATTCACGCCAGCCCGAATGCCATCATGCGCTACTTCCGGGAG